>JAYTNF010000343.1:0-8861 GCA_043748455.1 Cytophagales bacterium | reverse complement strand
TCTCTACTCTGTTCTAAATCTAATATTTTCTTCGCTTGGAGATGAATAATTTTATTTCGTTCAATAGCTTTGATTTTCCATTTTTTTGCACTAATTTTAGCTGTTATTAGGGACATAATTCCTTCTTATAGTGATGTTGTAGCGACACAAATATAAGAGGAATTTTTTTGTAATTATGAACAGCCTACCCTAAGGAGCTACGTTTCCATTCCAATTTGTATAATCTTGTTTGAAGGGTGTTTGGACTTGTGCATTTTGCAAATTGCTTTTATCCTGTGCAACTGTTTTTTTACCTGCTTTGTCAGTGTGTACGGTAATTTTATAGGCTAAGTTTTCCATTTGTAATTTAGTTATGAGTTATGAGTTATGAGTTTTTTTAACTGTTTACTGTTTACTGATAACTGATAACTGTTTACTGTTAAGGTATAATTTTGATGTCATTAATTCTGGTAATGAGTTGAATATGTACTTTAATGATTTGATTTGTGTCTAAATCTAAAATGTTGATGGTTTGGTTTTCAAAATTGTTAGCTACTTTTTCAGCCCCCCCGCCGAAATGTCGTACCACCCCTACTGGGGGAGTTTTTATGGTTTTGTTATATTTTGCGTTTACTACTGCTCTGTTGATGGTCATAATTTTTCCGCCTGTTTGTTTCTGCCTATTTGCAGTAACAAAATTGATAGAGAACACAAAATTGTTTTGTGAAATCATTACAAGTGCATCTTTTCTGGATAGGAATTGCATTTTTTTATTACAAAGTACAGCTTTATTGAGGAGTATATAAAGGACAGGGTAAATAGTTTTTTTTTGTTTTTTCTTTTTCTGATAAAAATGCTTTTTCGCATTTTTTCGGAAAAATTAGATATGCTTTGTTTGTTTTTGGCTTGGTGGGAAAGTGAATTCAGGCTTTTGAGTGAAATTATAAATATGGAATAGTTATATTTGAATGAAAAATGTCTGAATTTGCTTTTCTACCAAGCCAAAAGCAAACAAAATCCATTTTGTCGGCAAAAATACGCAATGGCTACCCACTACGATATTTTTGGTTTTCGTTTTAAAACAGTTCTTTAATTAGGCAAAACCAATGTTTCAGCGGAATGCCGCCCAAAAGAATTACTAACAAAAATCTTTAAAACCTATTTTGTAATTTATTGATTTACAATTAATTACATTTTTTCTACTTGCAAATTTGAAAATAGATAACAAATCGGATAGTATTTTTTATCTGTCAAATCATTAAAAGTCATTGCATCATTTGGCACATCTTGGGGTTTTTCGGTTTCCTTTTTTTTCAAAGGTTTGCCCCAAATCAAAAATGCTTTTTCTCCTTTGCGAACTGCAAAACCTTGTTTTAACCAATCATGGAAAGTTTTAAACTCTGTTATTTCTTGGTTTTGTGCTTTGTAATAGGCAATAATGGCATCATTCGTTTTTTCAAAATCTCCGTTTTCTACCAAACCTGCTATTTTGTTTGATATACTTTGTAACAAAGTTCTGTTTTGTTGTGAGCTTGTCATTAGCTACTAAAATTAGATTTGAAAATTAGAAAGTTCGGTTTCAAATTCTTGTATTTTGTCTTTCAAAAACTTTTCTAAGACTTTATTTACTTCTTTCACTAAGTCTATGTTATTGGTTGAAAAACTGTATTTTTCGTCTAATGACATGAGTTTAAAATTATCTCCTTCTTTGTTTGCGTGCAAATAGCCATGAAACTCTTTTAGTTTTGCCTCTGTTATTTCTTTTCTCTCTGCAATGACTAACATTTTTTGAGCCTCGATAATCTTGTCAGCTATTGACATTTTAGGCTTTGGCTTGTCTACTGTTACATTTAAAGTATTATTTGTAACTTGTTGGTTTACAATAGTTTGCGTATTATTTACGCTTGTATTTTCGTTTACTACTTCTTGAGTTTTCATTTCAGTTTTTGGGTTTTGGTTTAAAATTTCGTTTTGTACTTCGTTTGCTACTTCCTTTGTTTCTGTTTCCTGTGCATAACCTGCAAAAAATTCTTTTTCAAGTTTGTCGGTTTCTTCTTCTTCGAGTTCCTCGTTTCTCAAATTTTCCTCGATAAGGTCGCCGAGTCTTTCCTGTCTTTCAAATTCCTGCTCGTCTTGGGCTGCTCTTGCATCAAGTTCTAGCTGTTCTAAAACTGCCCTTTCTCTTGCCATTTTTACCAAACTTACATAGTCAATATGTGTTTGTTCGCCTGTGGAATGGTCGTTAATAAACTCAATCATAGACATTTGCACCGATTCATGCATATTTGGCAATAATTCAAAAAAAGTTTTACTGTCTTGGTCTGCTTGCTCGTTGCCCTGTTTAATTTTCATTTTGACAAACTCTAACAAATCTTTGTCTTTAAAAAGTTTGCTATTGATGTCAAATTGATTCGAGTTAATCATTTTAACAGTTGCTAGATATTCGTTTTCTGTCATACTTTCCCAAAACTCAACATGCATGGCTTGTTGTTCTGCTGCCTGTTCTGTTGTCTTTTCTTGTTTCCTATTAGAAACATAGATTTTTTCTTTTCTTTTTTCGTTCCTTTTCATTTTTGTAAAATATTAAAGTTTAAAATTTGGACATAACAATAAGGGACTAATAAAATTAGCTTTTTGATTTTCTGTTTATCTTTCCCTTTTTGTTATACAAAGATAGCTTTATATATTGGTTTTAAAAAATCTAAGTAGTTGATTATCATACACTTACAAAAGTATTTACATAGCTTTTAAAATATAACTTATTGATTATCAAGTAGTTATAAAATATTCATAAAAATACTTATTGACTGTATGTAAGTTTTATATAGAAATATCACTTTTTTAAATCTTGTATTAAATACTTTTGTCTTAAATTATTGGAATTTCCTGTAATTTAGCCTAAAATCTATGTAAGCAAATGTTTTTATAAACTATTGATTATCAAATAATTAGTGGATAACATAATATAAAAAATGTGCGTATTGCGTAGCAAACGGCGGGATGCCCTGTATATTTTTCGCAGTTGCGTTGTTGCGGAGGGTGGTATATGATTTAGCTTGTTAGTTAGTAAGATAGCGGAGTGCCGCCCAGTAAGTTATTAGTTAGTAAGTTAAAATTTGACTAACTAATAACTTACTATCTTACTAACTCAAAAAGTCCTCTACTAAGAATGCCTTATATTTTTTCTGTGCAAGTTGGTAGCTGTGTTGTTTGGAAACGAAAAAACCTCAACCAAAGGCTGAGGTCTTTAAATGTAATTAATTAACAAAAACTTACAAAACTTATGTAAGTATCTTTACACTGTTTTGCTCATTTGTTGGGCTATACTTTCCAAATTAACAAATACATTATCTATTTTACTATCTAACAATACTTTTAATTCGCTGTCTGTTTCTGCTTTTTCAACACTATTTAACGAATTATAATAGCTGTCATAAGCCACTTTTGCAGCCATTTTGTCTGTTTCTGTTTTGGCATTTTGGGCATCATTGAGCAAGCCCAGCCATTGCTTTTGATTTTTCATATATTTAAGTTTAAAGTGTAATTGTGTAGGACTTTGCAGCCCTACACTTTGTTTAACCTAACTTTTTCAATCTAATTTTTCTAATTCTATTTGCAAACTTTCTTTTGTTTGCATTGCCTTAGAAAGTTTGTCAAGATAAGTATCTATCTCAACTTTTGTCATCTTATCCTTATTTAAGTTTAAGATAATCTTGATGTTATCAATTTCCATACTTTGGTAAATTAATAACAATTCTAATTCACGTCTTTTTCTCATACGTTTTGAAGTAGTTTTTGTTAATTAAAAATCGTAATCCTTTTGATTACCTTACAAAGATAATACACTAAAACGTGAATTACAAATATTTATACAATTATTTTCACTTTTACGTGAAATATTTTATATTTGTAAAAAATATGCAATATGAACATAACAAAATTAGCAGTTATCTATTATAATATAGAAAAACCTGATTACTACGACTTTACAAACACAAAAAGTGCCACCAATGCACGTACAAATTTTATTAAAAGCAAAAATACCCTCAATAAAGATAGGTTAAATTTAGCTATTGAATTGTATTTACAAGACGAAAAACAAGAATTAGAAAATTTTATAGCAGAATTAAGCTAAATAATTACCAATTCTCTTTTTCGTTTCAGAGGTCTGTAAAACTTCCCGACCAATATCATTTCCTTTGCATCTGCTAAGTGTGGTTGGCTGCGTTGTTCTATGTTGGGATTGGTTTCGCCTGATTTGATTTTGATGATGATAGTTTTGCCTTTGCTATTAACTTTGTTGGCTGATTCGGTGAGTTTGATACTTTCTATTAACCATTTACATTCCTTGTTGATAGCTATTTTAGGGTAGCTTATTTGTGTTTCTCCGTACAAATCTATAAAGAACTCATACCTTTCTTGTTGCGTTGTGGGCTTGCCTATGGGCTTAGAAATCACATTCCAACGGTGCTTTTTGAGTTCTGTAATCACTTTCATTTGATAATCTATATCTTGATTTAGTGGGTTTCGCCCTTGCTTTGCAGTAGCATCAAAATAGAAATAGACTACCTTATTTCTATGATTGGCAAATTGTTTGGCAAAATCTGCTACAATATTCTCAAAGGGTTGATTACCTAAATTGTAAAGCTCTGCTACAATGTGGTACTTTTTTGTGCTGTTTGTTTCCTGTCCTACCACTAAGGAACGAATAGCCCTGTTATAATCAAGGGCAATGTCTAAGGGCTTATCAGCATCAATAACAAGGTTTTGTATGTGCTTAGTTGAAAACAAAGGATAAAACGCATTTTGAGCTAAGGAAGGTTTCTTGTTTAGCACCGAAACATCAAAATCAAAATCGGATAAAGTTTGTTTCATTGCCAACAAAGCCCTAAAACCAATTCCCTCAATATTATCTAAGGTCGAGGCATAACCATAATATACAGTTCCTTTACGCAATTCGTTTAAGGCTGCTTTGAGTTCTGCTACTTCATTTTCAAGCTGCAAAGCCTCTGGACTGTTGGCGACTACACCTGTATAAAGTTGTTCATTGTGCATAATTAATCGTTGCACCTCTCTGATGGTGCTTACAAAATCTTGTTCTACATTTTGTTCAAAGCCAAAAACCCATTGTTCTGTGGGTTTTCGGGGCATATCTGTAACAAATAATCTCGAACCGTGCAAAGAACTGTAACCAAAAACATCTTCATTACCTCTAACAGTCAAGTTTATTTCTCTGAAAAAAGGCTCTGGAATAAGTCTTGCTTCTTCGCAAGCCAACCAATCTAAATTAGCTCCGTTGTGTTTGGATTTGGCAGACAAGACATAAAAACCCGAACCATTGTAAAAGCTGATATAGTTTTTATAACCTCTTGTACTTCTTGGGGCATTGTAGGCTCTTTTCCAACTTTTGGGCGGAACTTTTCCTATGATATAATGCACGCCTTCTATGTAGCCGAATTTTTCCCAACCTTTGTAAATACCTGCTAAGATTTTATCGGCATTTTCATAATCTGGTACAATTAAGCCCCCTGTGCTACGAGCTAAGGAAAGTAAATTATTGAGCAACCATAAAGAGGTGCAGCCTTCTGTTTTGCCTGTGGCACGTCCAAAAATTAATACCGTTATTTGGGCTAAAACGGTAAAAAAGGCTAATTGGGCGGGGTTGTAGTGGATTTGTTTCAAGGTTTTTATTTTATTTGGGTGAAAAGAAAGGATAGAAAAACACCACAAAACTAAAAGTAATGTGATGTTTAAAAGTATTTTAATTATGTAATCAATGACTATATTAACAACTATTTAAAGACCTATTTTTGCTTACTTTTTTGATTAAGCAAATTAATAGCTTTTTGTTTGGTTTCCTTCACATCTGCCATAATATCATTATGACTGTCTAAAAAACCATCTAATAATTCTCCTAATTCTTCATCAGAAAAATCATCAAGTGTTGTTTCTAATTCTTGCCCTGTCATTTGCTCTGCTTTATTTAAAAGCAAATCAAAACTTAATTTATCGTCATTTTTCATAGTTATAGAGATTTTAAATTAAAAATAGGTTTTGGCGGGTTTCCCCGCCTTGTTTAATTTAAACTTAGTAAAGCATTAATTAGTTTGTCTATTTCTGTTATTTCTATTTCAGTTTCTAAAATAGCTTTTTCAAACTTTGCTACTGCCCAACCTCGTTTTTCTACTTTTTTGACTAACTTTTTAGCCATTTTTATTCTTGCAAGTAATTTTAATTTTTTGGTTTCTAATTCTTTAATTAGGCTTGTCATTTTTAGATTTGTTAAGTAGTCATTGATTACCTTACAAAAATAGTATATGATTTCATATAAAACAAATATTTTTCAATTTATTTTATATGTTTTCATATATTATTTTTACATTTGTAAAAAAAGATATTATGATACTTAACAAAGCTATTTTTACAACTATTTACCTAAATTTGGAACAAGCAAATAGGTATGATATTAATGATGCAAAGCAAAGAAATGATGCAAAAGCTATTTTTGCACGCCGTACCAAATACGACATAGAAAAATTGCAACAAGCCCTACAAATCTATAACGAAATGTTGGCAAAAGAAACCGAACTTTTTTTTAAAGAATTAACGACTTAGCAAAAAACACCACAAAACTAAAAGTAGTGTGGTGCTTAAAATAAGTTTAACAACTATTAGAAAGAATTTTTATAGAGATTTTAACAAATCATCTGCACAACTTTCTATTTGTTTCAGATAATCAATAACATTTTCCGAGTAATTATCCCCTTGTATATTTTGAATATGCAAGGTAGATGCAGTATCAAGTTCAGATTTAATTTTCTCAATTTCTGTTTCCGAAGTGGCTTTTTTAAGCCTGTTCATATAGCTTTGTAAATCAAAACTTTGAACATTTGACATAGATGTTACCATAATAATTTTAGTTTACTTTTTGAGTTGTTTGTCCGCAATTACTTGTTTATACAACGCATCAACGCCTTGTTCTATTTGTGATAGATATTTTTCGGCATCTTCTGGGTTATTTTTTAATGCTTTTACTAAATTTTCTGATGTTTGTGCAGTAAGTTGTTTAACAAGTTCATCATTTCCATCTTTTGAGGCTTGTTCTACTTTTGCAGCCATTTCTAACAAATTGAAGTTTTCCATATAATTATTTAAAAATTTTGATTTACAAACTTTGCAATTCTTTTTCTAATAATTCCTTATAGTTGTTAATAGCCAAATCAAGAATATTTTTATCTATACTTGTTTTTGAAAAAGCCCTTTCAGCCCTTTGTCTATCGTCTTTATCGTCTATTTGATAGGTATTAGGTTTTTTGAGATTATAATAAATAACCGCCAAAACAGATTTATTAAGTATATTTTTCATTGTGGTTTTATTTTGCAACAAAATTACAAAAAAATACGTATAAACGAAAAATAAACAGTAAAATATTTGCAAAGTTCGTTTATACGTATTATCTTTGTTTATCAATTAAAGAATAATTGACAACTAAAATTTACGTTCTATGACAGAGAAAGAAAGAATTGAAAAATTAGAGTACATTAGGCTCGCAAAAGAAGTTTATCACTTTCATTTGACTAATAAACTCATTAAAGATGACAAAGAAAGACAAGAATACCTTTTTGAAGTAGCTTGTACCATTGCAGATTTAGAAAAAGAAATTGCAGACAGTTTAACAAAGAATTAAAAAAAGTTATGTAGGGTTGCAAAACCCTACATAATCATTACGATTTTCACACTAAAATTTTACGACAATGACACAATTAGAAAAATGGTTTGAAGACTTAAAAAACATAAGCCCCGACCAAAAAGACGACTATATGGAAAATGTTGTTTGCCAACAAATTAAGCAACAAACAGAACAGGAAGCAAAGGCACAATTAACAGAATTAACAAATTCTTTAAGAAAATTGAGAGATGACCTTGTAAGCAGAAAAACTGTAAATGCTTAACCAATTTTAGAACGTAAATTTTAAACCCTACTTAGCCTCTAAGTAGGGTTTTTTAATACCTTGATAATCAATACATTAAAAATTTAGGAATATTTTTATCAAAAAAATAGGAATATTTTTTTTGATTTTTAGAAATATATTTTACCTTTGTCAAGGTCAAATCATAAAAAAATAATAAGGAAAATAATAACATTAGAACAAGCACAAACAATATTAAAGTCTTATCATAGTTTAATTTTAAGCTGTGTTTTAGACGGTTTTAAAGATTATCTAAAAATAAGTCAAGCAAGAATTGAGCTTGCAACTTATACAGAGCATACTGCTCGCACAAAAGCTAATTTTTTACACGACTCCGTAGCAGCTAACATAAAAAAGCATTTTGGCTCTTTATCAAACATAAAGGCAGAAGATTTTAAAGGCATTTTTGCCTTACAAATAGAAGATGTTTTTATTCGATTTAAAAAAATAAGCCCTACACGTTTTACAGGTTCTAATGTCAATACCCAGCAAACAAAAGATTATTACAAACAACTCATTATAAAAGGATTTCCTGAAGAACCTACTCTTTTGTTTTTAGGTTATGAGCCAGATAAATTATTTTCCTCAATAGAAAATGTTTATTTAGTTTGTAGAAAAGATAACAATATCTTATGGGTAATTGATTTAAAAAGTCAGGTTGCAATGGAACAGTCATCAATGAATTTTGACACTGTTGAAGTTGGCAGTTTAGGTGAAGCAAAAGTAAAAATCAAAGAAGGTTTACTCGATAATGAGAAAACAGGCACAGATGATAAATTTGATAATGACATTAAAAATTAAAGTGAGAATTATTTAACAATTCTTCTATCAAATAAATAATATGGAAAATTTTAAAATTGATATGTTAATTTTGGCAAGGGAAGCAAGAGGTTTCACGCAGAAAGAACTTG
>JAYTNF010000342.1:0-6895 GCA_043748455.1 Cytophagales bacterium | reverse complement strand
TTGCAAAACTCGCATGCATCTGTGGAACAGCCTTGCCTATCAACACATCTCGCAAATCTGCCAACCTACTTTTATCAGCTTTTGCAACATCTTTCAAGGCATTTTCCATTTCTCTATATGTTTTGTCATCAAATAGAATTTCTACGCCAAGTTTTCCATCATCAATCCAATCAGGCAATTCTTCGCAAGACAGCACAATTTTCATTTGATTTTGTCGCACCCATGAAACAACACCACTTTCATTTGGTCTTTCTTTTTCACCTTCTATATTGGCAAACAAAGCAATAGGACTTCCATTTTGGAAAACATGACTTTCATCAAAACTATTTGTTTTTTCGACAGTAATATACAATTTGCCACCTGTCCCAATTTCCCAATTTGCAATTTTGATGGGATACCATAAAAAACCTTCTTTTCTACGCTGAGAAATGGAAGCACGTTGTACTTTTTGTTGATAAATTCGTAAATCTTCTTCCCATTCTAATTTGAGACAAGACAATAATTGATTAAAATTAGACATATTCTAATAAATTTTGTATATTAATTATGCAAGTTGCTAAATAAATAGTTATAAATCTTTGCAAACTTTTCTTTTTTCTTATATTTGATAACCAATAATATAACTTTCATATTTCATCGCCATTATTTATTCAATTCATTATGCAATTCAATAACAAAAAGATAATCAATGCTTGGTGTATGTTTGATTGGGCAAATTCTGTCTATTCGCTGGTGATTACGGTGGCTATTTTTCCCTCTTTTTATCAAAACATGACCGAAAAAGCATTTGGCAGCAGCATTGTTCCTTTCTTAGGTTTTGATGTTGTCAATACGGTTTTGTATAGTTATTCCTTGTCATTTTCATTCTTATTTTTGAGTTTTTTGCTACCTATTTTATCGGGAATTGCTGATGTTGGTGGCAATAAAAAGCCATTTATGCAATTTTTTACCACTTTGGGTGCATTAGCTTGTATGGGATTATTTTGGTTTACAGGCGAAAATATTGTTTGGGGAATTGCTTGTTCTGTCTTAGCAAGCATTGGTTTTGGAGGAAGTATTGTATTTTATAATGCTTATTTGCCCGAAATTGCAAGCCCAGAACAATATGATGCTGTTAGTGCAAGAGGTTTTTCATTAGGTTATTTTGGTAGTGTTTTGTTATTAATTTTGAACTTGGCAATGGCATTGAAGCCTGAACTTTTTGGATTTAGTACAGATGACACAACAGCTTTAAATATTCGGGTTTCATTTATTCTGGTTGGTTTATGGTGGTTAGGTTTTTCGCAAATCACATTTTATTATCTACCAAACAACAAAAAAGAAGTTAATCAAGGACAAATCACTAAAAATGATAATTTATTTGCCCAAGGTTTTGCAAAACTTAGAATTGTTATCAAAGCCATTGCAAAACAACCATTTACCTTGCGTTTTTTAATAGGTTTCTTCTTTTATAACGCAGGTGTGCAAACAGTTTTATATTTGGCAACCTTATTTGCCTCCAAAGAACTGCACATGACCCAAGATAAATTGATTATTACTATTTTAATTTTACAAATTGTTGCCATTGTTGGGGCTGCAATTTTTGCAAAAGTTTCAGAATCAAAAGGAAATAAAGTTGCTATTTTAGTGATACTTTCTGTTTGGATTGTTGATTGTGTTTGTGCTTATTTTGTAACAACAGATGTGCAATTTTACGGTTTGGCAGCAGGCGTGGGAATTGTTATGGGTGGAATTCAGTCATTATCAAGAGCTACATATTGCAAACTTTTTCCCGAAAATACCAAAGATACAGCTTCATATTTCAGTTTATATGACGTTTTAGACAAACTTTCTACCTTTTTTGGCACATTTGCCTATGCTTTTATCGAACAAGTTACAGGAAGTATGAGAAATAGTATTTTTGCTTTATCACTGTTTTTTATCATAGGTTTTACATTTATTGCTACAATTCAAGTAAAAAATGCAAAAGTTTAAGCAATAATTACATTAATTATCTTTTTATGGCTTTTTTCGTCATAAATTCTAAAAGATAAATATAACTTTCTTAGCTTTGTAAATAAAATTAAATAAATTGATGAATAATATTACAACTATTTGATAATCAATAAGTTATTATTGTATTTCATACATCTATTTCACATTTATTCCTTTGCAACCATATCAATAACTGTTTACTGCAATGATTTCTGAACAAAAACGTAAAATTTATTTATTAGCCTTTTTGGGCTTTAGTATTTTAGCAACTTCGCTAATTGTTTATTTTTATCAAATTTTCTTTTCTAAAAATTTTCTCATTGGCAGAGAAGACTCTGAAATTTATATTGAAAAGAACACAGATTTTGAAAAATTAATTGCACAATTAAGGGTTGATGGTGTGATTAATGATGTAACATCTTTTGGTTTTGTGGCTCGTTATATGAAATATCGAGATAATATTAAAGCTGGTCGTTATATTTTGAGGGCAAATATGAGTAATGTTGATGCTGTAAGAGCTTTGAGAGGTTCACAGATTCCCATCACATTGACTTTTAATAATGTACGAACAAAAAAGGATTTGGCAGGCAAATTATGCAGAAGTATGCCAATGGATTCTATAAAAATTTTTGATATGCTTAATAATACGGCTATTGCAAAAAAATATAGTTTAGATACTACAACAATAATGACTATGTTTTTGCCAAATAGTTATGAAATTTACTGGACTGCCACTGAGGAAGAAGTTTTTGACAAAATGCACAAAGAATACTTGCGTTTTTGGAATCAAACTCGCAAAGATAAAGCCCAAAAAATAAGTCTTTCTCCTACACAAGTTATTATTTTAGCTTCAATAGTAGAAGCAGAATCAAAACTTGCCAAAGAACAACCAACTGTTGCAGGTGTCTATATCAACCGTCTTAATAGTAATACGCCATTGCAAGCTGACCCGACTGTGGTATTTGCAACAGGAGATTTTTCTATAAAACGGGTGCTAAACTCACATTTAGCCATTGATTCTCCGTATAATACCTATAAATATACAGGTTTACCTCCAGGTGCTATTAATTTACCTTCAATTCAGGCAATAGAGGCAGTTTTAAATTATGAAAAGCACAAGTATATTTATTTTTGTGCCAAAGAAGATTTTTCAGGCTCACACAATTTTGCTGTTACATTGTCTGAGCATAATGCAAATGCCACAAAATATCGCAGTGCATTGGATAGAATGAAGATTAAGAAATAAAAACATTCATCTTTTATATCCTTAATATAAATTGATAACTTCTTTTTTTTAGTTATATTCAGTTATAAATAATCTTAGACATTTATATTTTTATAAAAAGATATAAAAATAAGCTCATAAATTTGGAATTGAGAATCACATGTTTTACCTTTGCAACACAAAATAAGAGAAATGGAGTTTGTAGCTCAGTCGGTTAGAGCGTCGGTTTGTGGATCCGAAGGTCGTGGGTTCGAGACCCATCATTCTCCCTAGATATTTAAAGTGCCTTTTAGTAATAAAAGGCACTTTTTTTTTAATATTTTTAGCTGAATAATTTTGTTTATCGCAGACTAAACCTATGTTACAAATAAATTTTATTTCATAATTCTTATTTATTTTAACAATGAACAGCCTTATTATTGACGATGACCCACTTACAAGAGAATTTATTAGCCAATATATTCGTAGAACAGACTTTGTAAAGTTAGTCGCAACTTGTCAAAATAGTTTAGAGGCTATCAATTTTATTGAGGAAAATGATAATATTGATTTATTATTTCTAGATATAGAAATGCCCGAAATGTCAGGTTTAGAATTACTCAAAGTGCTAAAATACCCTATTCCTACTATTTTAATTACTTCTCAAAAAGAATATGCCTTAGAATCTTATGATTATGGTGTGGTTGATTATATTGTAAAGCCTGTTGATTACGTACGATTTGTAAAAGCCATTCGCAAGGTACAAGAACAACATTGGAGAACAGAAAAGTTGAAAGATTCTGTTGAGTATGTTTTTGCGAAGGTAAATAGCAACCTAGTTAAAATTTTCATGAAAGATATTCTTTATATTGAAGCCTTAGCAGATTATGTACTTATTCATACCAAAGACCATCAGTATATTTTTTTAAGCACTATGAAAGCATTAGTTCAAAGATTACCATCTTCTTTTGTACGCATACATCGGTCATATATTGTAAACTGTCGTAATATTGATTATATCGAAGATACAGCAGTGGTTATTAATAAAAAAATGCTTACAATCAGCATTACTTATAAGGCGGATTTTTATGAACATTTACATTTATTGTAATTTAAGTAGCATGCACTACACTTTTTAGAGTGTAGGTTTCTATTTCCATTTTGTAACAACCATACCTGAAAGGTGTAATATAAACATTATGATATTTACGTCTTATGCTAAAATACAGTTGCTTATTTACTAGTTTGTTGTTATTTTCGTTGTCTTCATTTGCTCAAGACATGAGTAAATCTAAGGTAATAATACCTTTTGTGAGTCCTAAATCAACAGTGAAGCAAATGGTTGGTTTGACGGAAATTAGTATAGAATATAATAGACCAAGCGTAAGAGGTCGTATAATTTGGGGAGATGTTGTTCCATATAACAAAGTTTGGCGTACAGGTGCAAATCAAGCCACAACTATTGAGTTTTCTGATGATGTTTGGCTCAATACAAACTTAGTAAAAGCTGGTAAATACGCATTATATACTATTCCATCAAAAAATGAATGGATTATTTTACTCAATAAAAATGCGGAATCTTGGGGAACAGAAAGTTATAAAGAAGATGATAATGTGCTATCTTTTAAAGTAAAACCGTTGAAAGGTTTGTTTGAAGAAACTTTTAAGGTTGAAGTAAGTAACATTGAAAAAACAAGGGCAGATATTTTTATTGAGTGGGAAAAAGTGGTTGTACCTATAGAAATTCGTGTAGATGTAGAACAAAAAGTTGTAAATAATATTTTGACAGCTATAAAAGATGCTAAAGATACAGATTGGGAAGTTTTTGCAACTTGTGCTGATTATGCCCTAAAAAATGGACTTTTTAAAGATGAAGTTAGTATTTGGATTGACAAAGCCTTAGAAGGAAATCCAAAAAGTTTTAGACCTTATTGGTTAAAAGCTGATTTTTTTGCATTAAGTGGCAATTTTCGGATAGCCATAGATTTAGCAAAGCAAGCATTACATTTGGGAATGGCAGAAAGGGGCGAAAAGTTTAGTTACAAAGCAGACTTGGAAAGAGCCATTGAAATGTGGGAAACTAAATTATAAATTTATTTATAGCATGGACATTAGAAAAAACATAGTCTGTGCTTTGATTATCAAGGAGTTATGCAATTTGTAGATAGTTATAAACATAAAGGCATGAGAAAAGCCTTATTAAATACCTTAATTCATAAAGAAATGATTGCAGAAAAAGTAATTATGGCTATGGATAAGGTGCCACGACATTTTTTTCTTGATAGTGCATTTCTCGAGCAGGCATATCTAGACAAGGCTTTTAGTATTGGCGAAGGTCAAACGATTTCTCAACCTTCAACCGTTGCTTTTCAAACAGAATTATTAGATGTACAAGTAGGTGATAAAATTCTAGAAATTGGTACGGGTTCGGGTTATCAAAGTTGTATTTTATTAGAGCTAGGTGCAATACTTTATACGATTGAATACAACAAAAAATTGCACCAACAAGCAAAAAATATACTCAGTCAGATTGGATATAAGGCAAATTTTATTTGTGGGGACGGTTCTCAAGGTTTGGCACATTTTGCACCTTTCGACAAGATTATTGTAACTGCAGGAGCACCAAAAGTTCCTCAAACATTAGTAGAGCAGCTAAAAAATGGTGGTGTTATGGTAATTCCTGTTGGTGATAACGAAGTGCAACAAATGTATAAAGTTCAGAAAACACTTAAAGGAGAAATTATTATTTATAAACATGAATCCTTTTCTTTTGTACCACTTTTAGGAAAAGAAGGTTGGCAGTTGTAATTCCAAAATAAATATTGCTATTCAGACTTAAAGTGAACTACGGATAAAATATTTATATCTTACTGATTATTAGTTATTTAACCCGTAGTTTGTGCTATTAGTATTGCTTATAATTTACATACTTTTTCATGTGCGTCACTGTAAAATTACCAAACTTGCAAGACATAAAACTTCAAATACAAAGTTTCGTCCACATTCCATAATACAGGGTGGTCTTTGCCTTGTACTTTAAAACATACTTCTCTTACTGTTTTTTGGGCATCAAGAGCTGCTTCTTGCAAGACTTTTTTGAATAATTCTGGTGTAATAAAATGTGAACACGTACAAGTAGCCAAAAATCCGCCCGACTTTACAAGTTTCATGCCACGTAAATTAATTTCTTTATAACCACGCAACGCATTTTGAATATTTTGGCGTGATTTTGTAAATGCTGGTGGGTCTAAAATCACCATGTCAAACTTGCGATTTTCTTTAGTCCAGTCTTTCAATAAATCAAAAGCATTTGCAGTAATAAAATCCATATTTGTCAGTCCATTAAGCTCTGCGTTTAGTTTTGCGGTTTGCATGGCTTGTTCAGAAATATCCAAAGCTGTTACATGACTTGCACCATAACCCGCCGCATGAATAGCAAAAGAACCTGTATGACTAAAACAGTCCAAAACGGTTTTGTTTTTTACATAAGGCTGAATGGCAGCACGATTTTCTGTTTGGTCGAGAAAATAGCCTGTTTTTTGTCCATTCATGACATCAACATTAAACTTAAATCCATTTTCTTCTATCAAAACTCCTTTTTCTAAGTCTTTTGTGATTTTTTCTTGTGATTTTTCTTGCGATATATTTTCTAATTTCGGACTTAAAAAACCTGTTTGTTGTGTCAGTCCTTCGAGTTCACGCACAGGCACATCATTT
>JAYTNF010000341.1:0-14314 GCA_043748455.1 Cytophagales bacterium | reverse complement strand
GTGCCGACTTTAAATTCTTTAGATAATTTCACGTAACTAAGGTGTTTAATATTAAAAATTAATTTAGGGTATTAAATTATGGAAGCAAATCGTTTTCTTTTGGAAAACATTGTATTAAAACTTCTTGTAACAAAGGTTCCGCAAAATTTACCATAAATTGTTCATGTTCTGGTTTCGTAGAAGTTAATAAAAATTCACCCATTTTGCTGTGGGCAATGCTGCAACGAATACGATAAATATAATATGCTGTTAGTTTAATAATAAATTTGTGATAATATTCTTGTGTTAGTGTATTATTATTATATGTTTGAATATTGGCAAGTGTAAAGCCGCCATGAGTAATTATATTAATAAATTTTAGTGGATTAGTAACTTCACCTTTGACTAATAATGGGTTATCTGCTTTTCCATACGTATAAAATATTTCAATAGCAATATCTCTAAATTGTGTTATTGCATCTAAAAAAGGTCTAATATTAGCACTATCTAATTTTGAACCAATCACATCTATTAATCTTTCTACCTCTTTTCCGTCATTATATTCTTTTAATATTTTGGAAGCACCATAAATATCGTCACCTAATGCTTGTACTTTTTTGACAACAATTACATCATATAATAATTCTAATAAGTGGTAGTTTTTTAAAAACCTTTCAAAAGCATAAGGCTGTTGAATGGCTCTTTGTGCATTTTCATGGTGAAATTTTGTAGGTAATTGGAGATTAGCCAAACAAATAATTTCTGTTTTAGGTTGTAAAATTGATGGCGATGTTTTGCTATCATCTTCATGATAAAAACCACCCCAGAGAATAGAGGAAAGTTTATAGTTATCTAAATACTCGACCAAATATTCAGATTTTAGTACAATATACGGTTTATTAAGTTTGTATTGGCTACTTTCTATACCTATTTCATCTGTATCAGTCAAAAAAGCTGCATAAAATGCTAAGTTAATGTATTCTATATTAATTTCTTTAGCGGGATATAAATAAGCTATTTCATTATTTTGTAAATCTTTGAGAATAATTTTTTCTTCTATTTGATAAGAAACATTAATTTTAACAGGAAATACGACATATTTTTCTTGTTCACTGGTATCTGATTTGTCTAATATTAATTCTAAATAATCTGGTTCTATATCAGTGTAATTGCATACAACAAACTCATCACTATTGGGATAGGGAAGTGGAGACAATTGTTGTGCATTTATTTTATCTAAATATAATTTTAAGTCGGTTTTTTCCATTTTAAATAAAGTTTAACGATTGTCAGCAGCAAAATCCCAACACTTCTTCATGTCTTTTTCGCCACGATTAGTAAAAAACTCTCGAAAACCGTCAAAGAAAATTCGTTTATATCTTAAGCCTACGTTTGTTTTAGAGGCAGAAATACCTTCTTTTATTTGTTTATAGGTTTCTAAACCCAATACATCTTGTGTTGCAGAGTTTTGTAATTTTGTTAAAGCTGTTTTAACATTTGCTATTCTTTCATCTGTATCATTTGCATCAATATATACCGCTATTGCTGCAAAAAAGGCATTCATAACATTTTCATTACTCAAAAAATTTCTATCAGAACCTTCATAATGATTAAAAATTTGACTATCCATTTGCATATACATTTGTAAATAATTCTTAAAACTATAATAGTTTTGTTCTAAATCAGCAGGTGTAGAAAATGATATTTTTTCTTCTTGCATTTGTTGCACTATCATGTTTTCCTTAGCAGGTTCATAGTTTTTAATCAAAAAACAATGATAGGAAGTAGCAATGCTTCGCATCTGAAACTGCCCAGCTTTGGTTCTTTCTATGTCTTCTTTTTCTGTTAATAGTGCTAATCCATTGACTTCATTTTCTAATTTTTTCTTTAATCCGTAAAATAAAATATCTAATTGATGCCTAAATGACATTCGTTTCTGCCCTGCATTTAAAATAACAAAACGATAAATTAAATTTTCTATTTTAGGTTCAATCCAAAATTCAATAAGTAGTTTTTGATTAGTATTGAAAGTAAATTTTTCATCTTGTAAATCTTTTAAAATAAAACTTCTTTGTAATCCATCAAGAATAAATATTTTTTCTTCTTTGCTACGAGTTAATTCTTTTAGCAAAAATGTGCTATTTTCTTGTTCGGCAGCATTTTTAATAGCCTCAGTAAAAAAATTAGGTTTAAGAGCAAGTGTAATTGTTGGCAATAAAGCACCTTTTCTAATATCTTCTTTCATTCTTTGATAGGCTTTATTAGATTTTTCTCTTTTACGTTGAATTTCAAAATCCTTAAAATTATCTCCAATAAGTTGTAAATAATCGTGAATAGAAATTTGAGCATACAGAATATCTGTTTCTGTACGTAAATCTTTTGCATATCCTATAATATTGAAAGCCATAAAAAATAAATTTAAACTTTACACAAATGTAACTTTTTATTTTTAGATATATATTGCTATTTTATTTTACAATATAACAAACCTAAAATTTTACTTTCTCCACATCATTTTGATGCCATTTTCCTTTGACAACACCATTTTCCATGAGAAAAACCCCAACATTACTTCGCATCATGGTTTTTAGGACTTTGGCATCTGAAAAATAGTAAGGAAGTTGTAAGCCAACGGTTTTTGCAAAAACTTCATATTCGTCGCCAATAGATGCAGTGCAAACAATGGCTGCCATGTTTTGTTCATTTTGGGCTTTTATTGCTAATTTATTGATAATTTCAAATAATTTTTTATCACTTTTATTTACTTTATTGCTATTTGTGATGATAAAAATAAGTTTGCGACCTTCGAAAGATTCTTGTGTAAAATTAATGGTATCACGCCAAATACTATAATCTGTAATGCGTGCTTTACATTTTTCAGGATTTAAAGTAATCATTTCTTTATAAATATAGGTTGTATCTGTTGGATAATTCTCAAATTCTACTTTTTTTCCATCTTTTTCCATGATATATGTAAATTTGCAAGGCTCTGTTGGTTTCATGAGTGTTGGAATATGATTGCCTACTTTATAATCAGAAGTATCCCACAAAGGTAAATGATTAACTGCCTGAATACCAACACCAAATGACAAAATTGTTGCCAAAATAACAGCCAAAAAACTAAAAACACTTTGGGTATTGTCAAATTTCTTAATCTGTAAAGTTAGTAATAATAATGGAATTAATAAGGCAATATCTTTGCTAAAAGACTGCCATGGACGCAGAGAAATAACTGCACCAAAACAACCACAGTCTGTAACTTTATTAAAATAGGCAGAATAAAAAGTAAGGAAAGTAAAGAAAACTATCATTGCTAAGGAACTCAAAATCATTGTTTTGCGTCTAAAATTAACAATTAGGGCAATACCTAAAATGATTTCAAAAGCACATAAAAATAGTGAAAAATACAGGGAAAATGGCACTAAATGTTTAAACAAAGGTGTAAAATCTGTGCTAAATACATCAAAATATTCCTCTAATTTTATGGCTGTACCAATAGGGTCATTAATTTTAATGGCACCTGAAAATATAAATAATGTGCCGATGGCAACGATAAAAATGCGGTTAATTAATTTCATAAACTGATTTTGAGTTGTTTTTAACTTTGCTAATACTTGGTTATTGGCTATTTTTTTCGTATATTTTAAATGATAACTAATTTTGTGATGCTTAAGAATTGCGAAATACAAAATTATACCATAGAGATTATTAAGGTATGTAACATAGATTTTATTTTTTGAGATAATTAATTGATTATCAATATGTTAAAAGTATAGACTAAAGTCTATGCTACAAACTTTAATAATCTATAATTTATAAACCACTCTTAGCTGATAGCCGTCCAAATCTTTTAACAAATAATCCATATCTTTTGCAAATCCAAGAATAAATCCACCACCACCAGCACCGCATAATTTCAGATAGTAACGGTCAGTTTCTAAACCTTGTCGCCAAATATCACGATATAATGTTGGTATCATGTTTTCTAAATATTTTAATTGAAATGCTGATAATTGTTTTAAATTTTCAAACAACATGGGTATATCATTTGCAATAAAAGCATGAATACAATTATTGTTATAAAGCATGAGTTCATTTTTACACAAATCTGCAAATTCAGTTTGCTTACACTTTTCCAAAAATAGATTTACCAAAGGTTCTGTTTTGCGTGGTCTGCCTGTATTCAATAAAAACACTGCACCATTTTTGCCACTAAATTTTGGCATTTCAGGCAGTTCCATTTGTGTTTTTGACTTAATCAAAATTGGCGTATTCAAATAGCAAATCAAAGGGTCAATTCCTGAACTTGAACCATGAAAATGTGATTCCATTTGTCCAAATACCTTTTTGAGTTCCAATACATCATCACTTGTTGGTAGAGGTAAATTTTTGTTTTTTCGTGGCGAAAATGCTATTGGTTTGTTATAAACATACCTTTCATACAAACTTGCGGTCAATGCACCAGAACTACCAACGCCAAAACCTTGAGGTATATTTGACTGAAAAAACAAGCCTTGTGCAATATCAAATTCCAAGGACTTAGCGTCAAATTCCACATCTAACTCATTGTGTTGCAAGCGAAATTTTATGTATTGCGAAAATGCTTTTAATTCATTATTTGACTGTTGAATACGGCGTGAACTATCAGTAATGTGCTTTATTACAAGTCGTCCTTCAAATAAAGGGTAAGGAATAGCCAAACCCATAGCATGTAAAATAATACTATATTCACCAAAAAGGAGAATTTTAGAGTGAAAAGCAGGAGATTCAGACATAAATAATTGAATATTAAGAATATGTTTATGATGCTTATTACACAAAACTACATTTTTTTTTTATTTTTCAGTCTATTTATACATAAAAATTAAGTAGTTTTGTCAAAAATTATAAATATAGTCATTTTCATGTGATTATTCGGTAAATTTATGTATAATAATAAAAAAGTAGTTATTGTCTTGCCAGCTTATAATGCAGCAAAAACTTTGGAAATGACTTACAATGAAATTCCTTTTGACATTGTAGACGAGGTAATATTAGTTGATGATGCAAGTAAAGATGACACTACTGAAGTTGGTAAAAAGTTAGGTATTCGTCATGTAATTAAGCATGAAAAGAATAAAGGTTATGGTGGAAATCAAAAAACTTGCTATACAAAAGCCTTAGAACTCAACGCAGATA
Source organism: Cytophagales bacterium (assembly GCA_043748455.1). GTDB lineage: Bacteria > Bacteroidota > Bacteroidia > Cytophagales > Thermoflexibacteraceae > JAAFKA01. The sequence goes on along the minus strand of JAYTNF010000341.1, from coordinate 9,157 downwards.
TTGTTGTGATGTTGCACCCAGATTACCAATACACACCAAAATTAGTTACCGCAATGGTTTCTATTATTGGACAAGATTTATATCCTGTCGTTTTTGGTTCACGTATTTTGGGCAAAGGTGCATTAAAAGGTGGCATGCCCATGTACAAATACATTTTTAATCGTATGCTTACCTTATCGCAAAATATTTTGATGAATGAAAAATTATCAGAATATCATACCGGTTATCGTGCATTTTCAGGCGAAGTTTTGCGGTCAGTTAGTTTTCTCAAAAACTCTGATAATTTTGTATTTGATAATCAAATGATTGCACAAATATTTGCAAAAGGTTTTGATATTGCAGAAGTTACCTGCCCAACAAAATATTTTGAAGAAGCATCATCTATCAATTTTAGTGATAGTATGGTCTATGGTTTTGGGGTATTAAAAGTATCATTCAAATACTTTTTAGCAAGATTAGGACTTTATAAATGGGATATTTTAGAGTAATTTTAACAGACAAAGCATGAGAATTATTTTTATGGGTACGCCAGAGTTTGCAGTGGCTACCTTACAAATGTTGGTGGAAAATAATTGTAATGTGGTGGCTGTGGTTACGGCAGCCGACAAACCATCGGGTCGTGGCTTACAAGTTCATACTTCGGCGGTAAAAGATTATGCGGTTTCTAAAAGCATAGCTGTTTTGCAACCCACAAATCTGAAATCACCTGATTTTCTGGAGGAATTAAGAAGTTACCAAGCTGATTTACAAATAGTTGTAGCCTTTCGCATGCTGCCTGAAAGTGTTTGGGCAATGCCAAAATTAGGCACTTTTAACTTACATGCCTCATTGCTACCACAATATAGAGGTGCTGCACCCATAAATTGGGCAATTATCAATGGAGAAACAGAAACTGGTGTAACAACTTTTTTTCTTACACATGATATAGATACAGGTGATGTAATTTTGCAAGAAAAAGTAGCCATTCAACCAACAGATACTGTTGGGGTTTTGTATGAAAAACTTATGAATATTGGTGCAAAATTGGCTTTAAAAACAGTAAATTTGATAAGACAAGTTTATGAAAACGCAAATAGCACTTATGTTTTGCAAAAACAAGCACAAATGAGTGAAGTAACGAGAGAGATTAAACATGCACCAAAAATATTTAAAGAAACTTGCCAAATTGATTTTAATAAAACATCAGCACAAGTTTATAATTTTATTAGAGGTTTATCGCCATATCCTGCTGCGTGGACTTTGTTACAAACAAAGGTTTTGAAAATTTATGATGCTGAAATTTTGTTGGAACAACACAAAGAAACATATGGAATTGTTACATCTGATGGCAAAACCTATTTACGATTTGCAACCCAAGATGGCTGGCTTGTTGCAAATGAAATTCAATTAGAAGGCAAAAAAAGAATGAATATTGTGGATTTTTTGAGAGGTTATCGGTTATAAAAGAAATAAAAAAAATATTTTAAAAAAAAATTGGCATATTTGCATAGATATTAATAACTTTATTCTAACTTTTGCAACCAATTTTAACATTCTACAATTAATTATGAAAAAAACATATTGGATTTGGGCTATTGCCCTGCTATTTTTATGGAGTTGCGACAATGGCAACGCAGGTACAAGCGAGGAAACTGATAAGCCAACTGACGACACACCTCAAAATACCGAAATGTCGAAAGATATTATCTCGGATATTTTGCAGTCCATTCCCTCACCATTAGAGATTTCTCAACTCATTAAAGAAGTGAGTACAGAATATAATGTGAGCAACTTAAACGAATCTACAAGTGTTAATAACTATAATACAAGTTATAGACAAGCCTTAAATTTAGGAGTTTATAGTACAGATTTAGGTTATTGCAATTTGTATAACAAAAATCAAGATATTTTAAATTATCTTAATTCTGTAAAAAAATTAGCAAATGACTTAGGTATTGGTCAATATTTTGACTACGAAACCATCAAACGTCTTGCAAATAGCAAAGACAACCTTGATTCTTTGTTAAACATGACACAGAAAAATTTTGAAAGAATCAATGGACATTTGCAAGAGGAAAAAAGAGAATATCAAAGTATTCTTATTCTTACAGGTGGTTGGGTAGAGGCAGTTTATCTAACAACATTAGTTCACAAACAAACAAAAGAGCAAGTTGCCAAAGGTGGTGCAAATGCTGCAAAATCACAAGAGAAACTAAATAAGCTAAAAGAGAAAATCGGCGAACAAAAATTGACTTTGGAACAAATCTTGTTAGTATTAGATATATTCAAAACAAAAGCAAGTTTTGGTGGCTTAATTACAGATTTGAAAGAATTGCAAAAAATTTATGCAAGAGTAGAAATTGTAACAAAACAATTACCTCCAAAATTAACTCAAAAAGGTGATGAGTTAATTGTGGAAGATGTAACAGAAAGTCAAGTAAATATTTCTGACCAAGATTTAGATGCCATAGCAAGCCTTATTCAATCTATTAGAAATAAAATTATTAAATAATCAAACAAAAGAAATAACCCCTAATTATAATTCTTTATAATATGAAGAAATTACTTTTAACATTTTCGTTATTATTTTCGTGTATCTTTGGTGCCTATGCCCAATGTGATGCCGAAGTCTATAGTGCAAAAAGCCTTAAGGCTTTAGCAACAGGTTTCACTTTCGTAAAAAGCTATAAAGTTGATGGCAAAAATGGCATCCGCAAGCAAATCGAATATACTTGTGTATTTAGCAAAGATACAAATTATATGATTCGTATGAGTGGCAAAGACGGTGGTGCTCAAGGCATGATTGTTACACTATATGATTCACAACGTAACGAATTGGCAACGAGCCATGTAAATAATAAATTTTTCCCAGGTTGGACTTACAAATGTAAAGCTACTGGTATTTATTATTTGAGTTTTACCTTTAAAGATTCACAAAGTTATTGCGGTGCTGCGGTATTAGGCTTCCGTAGATAAGTTATACTTTGAACGGATAGGATTACCGAAAATTAGAAAATCATTATTTTGTCATTCTGAGCTTGAGAAGAATCTGAAATTATTGAGGTTTTGACCTAATAACGCCAGATTCTTGCGGATTGCCGCCCACTTAGCTCAGAATGACAGATTTATTTGTTTTGATTTTTGGTAATTCAATACATTTACAGTACAAGTTAAATTTGTTTAGTTTAATTTTATAGAAAACTTTTATTATATGATTTCAAAGTAATGCTTTGAAGTGATATGGTAAAAGTTTTTTTATTTCTATCAAATCTTAATTTTTACTAAAATTCAGATAACTTATTGCATATTGACAATAATAAATACTACTTTGCATATAATACAAGCCAAACTTAAACTTTAAGCCAATATTTAATCCGATAACTATGCAACAATATCAAATTCTTTGGGCAGACGATGAAATCGAATTGCTAAAACCACATATTTTATTTTTAGAAAAAAAAGGTTATCATGTTACGCCTGTCAATAGTGGTGCTGATGCTTTGGATAAATTTCAAGAGGATAATTATGATGTGGTGTTTTTGGACGAAAATATGCCAGGAATGTCGGGCTTAGAAACTTTGGCACAACTCAAAATCATGAAGCCTCACGTGCCTGTGGTGATGATAACAAAAAGTGAAGAAGAACATATTATGGAGGAAGCTATTGGTTCTAAAATTGCCGATTATTTGATAAAACCTCTAAATCCAAACCAAATTTTATTGTCTGTAAAAAAGATTTTGGAATCAAAACGCATTGTAACAGAGAAAACAAATCAGCAATATCAACAAGATTTTAGAAATATAACTAATGCTTTTTCAGAAGAAATGACCCATGAATCATGGGTTGATATTTATAAAAAATTGATTTTTTGGGAATTAGAAATAGAAAAAACCGAGCATCAAAGCATGGCAGAAGTATTAGAAATGCAAAAATCCGATGCAAATAATAATTTTGCTAACTTTATTCGTGATAATTATGAAACATGGCTTAATAATCCTGATGTAGATAGACCTATACTTTCGCACCAAGTGATGCGTAAAAATGTATTTCCGATGTTGAGTGATGTGCCGCTATTTTTCATTTTAATTGATAATTTGCGAATTGACCAATGGAAAATTTTAGAGCCAATTATTACCGAATATTTTAACGTAGAGGAGGAATCTGCTTATTATTCTATTTTGCCAACAACAACTGCATACGCCCGAAATAGCCTTTTTGCAGGACTTACGCCTCTTGATATTCAAAAATATCACCCAGATTATTGGGTGGGAGATGATGAAGAAGGACTAAAAAATAATTTTGAAAAAGAGTTATTGATTAGTAATTTGAAACGCAATAAATTGACTAATATCAAAGTTTCATATAATAAAATTATTCATAATTCGCAAGGTCGCAATCTGGTTGATAATTTTAATAATTTGATGCACAACCATTTGAATGCTATTGTTTTCAACTTTGTAGATATGCTTTCTCATGCACGTACAGACACAGAAATGATAAGAGAATTAGCACCTGATGAGGCTGCTTACCGTTCTATTACAAAATCATGGTTTGAACATTCACCATTGCTCGAATTATTGAAAAAAATTGCGTCTGCAAATCCAAAATGTCTAACAGTAATTACGACAGACCACGGCACAATTAGAACAAAAGAGCCTTATAAAATTATTGGCGACAAAAATACCAATACAAATTTGCGGTATAAACAAGGTAAAAATTTAGATTATGACAAAAGGCATGTTGTGGTGGCAAAACGTCCAGAAACATTTATGTTGCCTCGTACCAATGTGTCGAGTTCTTTCGTTTTTGCAACACAAGATTATTTCTTTGCCTATCCAAATAATTTTAATCATTACGTAAAATATTATAAAGATACTTTTCAGCATGGCGGTATTTCCTTAGAAGAAATGATTATTCCTTTTATTTTGTTAAACCCTAAATAGTAAAATTATACTACATTTTAAAAGTCAATAAAATGGAAACTACAACGGAAATTAAATCATATAATTTCTCTAATATTAAATTTTCAGATTTGGAGAAAATTGTGTCAATACGACCACAACGTAGCTATTCAAAATTTGATGAATGGTTTTCCTATGATTTTCCTGTAAGTGAAACCGACAGTAATTTCTTTGAGAACCTCATTGATAGACACATTACACTCCTAAATTTTTATAGAGAAGAGGATTTGAAAATGAAATTTCTAAGCCCTATTTTTAACCAAGTGAATTTTACAACTGATAGATTTCATGATTGGTATGACAGTAGTCTTTCGGGCATAGTTAATGGTGTAGAAATTAAGGGTTTTGCCGATTTTATGGTGGCAACAGGTTTTGATGAAGCTAAAAAACCTTACTTTTTTATTCAAGAGTTTAAACCTTCTGTGCCTGATAAAAATCCAGAGGTGCAGTTATTAGCGGAATTATTGGTTACAATTGAGCAAAATCAGACAAATATCATGAGAGGAGGCTATATTATTGGGCAGTATTGGAAATTTGTTGTTTTGGAGAAAGTCGGAGAAAATCAATTTCAATATTTTGTTTCTCCTGCTTTTGATGCTTTAAAACTAATTGATTTAAAGCAAATCTATGTAATTTTGCAGGCTGTGAAACATAAATATTGCAAGGATTAGTCAATAAAAATAAAATATTGTTCAATAAAGGTTATTAAGGTCTGTAGCATAGACTTTAGTCTGTGCTTTTAATATCTTGATAATCAGCATATTAAAAGCATAGATTAAAGCTATGCTACAAACTGTAATCATCACAATATATGATATATGACACAAATGCCTTTGTAGTGCCTTTTGTAGATTTAAAAGTACAGTATCAAACAATTAAGACAGATATTGACAAAGCCATTCAAGATGTACTTAGCAATGCTATATTTATAGGAGCAAAACCTGTAAAAGATTTTGAAGAGCAGTTTGCTAATTTTATTGGTGTAAAACAATGTATTAGTTGTGGAAATGGTACAGACTCCATAGAGATTTTGTTAGAAGCCATGGACATTGGTCGTGGTGATGAGGTTATTGTGCCTGCAATATCGTGGATTTCAACATCAGAAGCTGTGAGTAATGTGGGTGCAAAACCTGTTTTTGTAGATATAGAACAAGATTTTTATTGTATTAATAGTAATTTAATAGAAGAAAAAATAACAGCCCGAACAAAAGCAATTATTCCTGTGCATTTGTATGGACAAGTTGCTGATATGCCTAAAATTATGCAAATTGCTAAAAGATATAATTTAAAAGTGTTAGAAGATTGTGCCCAAGCACATTATGCCAAAATTGGAGGGCAAACAGTTGGTACTTTTGGAGATTGTGCAAGTTTTAGTTTTTATCCTAGTAAAAATTTAGGTGCTTATGGTGATGGAGGAGCAATGATTAGCAATAATTTAGAAATTGCTGAAAAAGCACGTAGAATAACCAATCATGGACAACTAAGCAAGCATGACCATCAAATAGAAGGTAGAAATAGCCGTTTAGATACCTTGCAAGCTGCTATTTTATTGGCAAAACTACCTTATTTGGAAACATGGACACAAAAACGTATTACAAATTCATTAGTGTACGAAAAATTATTAATCAACAAAGAAATTCTCAAACCAAAAACCCGACCAGATAGCCAACATGTATTTCATTTGTATGTAATTAAAACTAATAAAAGACAAGATTTACAAGAAATACTAACTAAAAATGGCATACAAACAGCCATTCATTATCCTATAGCTTTACCTTTTCTGCCTTGCTATGCTTATCAAAAAGCCCAAAAAACTGATTATCCAGTGGCTGCTCAATTTCAAGATGAAATTTTATCTCTACCAATGTATGCAGAGTTAAGCGAAGAACAAATTAGATATATTGCTCAGGTTATTAATAGAGATTATTAAGGTCTGTAGCATAGACTTTAGTCTGTGCTTTTAATATCTTGATAATCAGGTAGTTATATTTTTATAATGACAAAATTATAAATAATTTTGAGTAAATTAGTTTTGTCATTCTGAGCTTGAGAAGAATCTGGCATTATTACGTCAAAAAACATATTTCAGATTCTTCCCAAGCTGAGAATGACAAAAATTTGATGTGGAAAATCTAAATAATATTGATTTTGTTTGTAAAGTTGTTAGAAACTTGTAATATTGCAAGTGTTGTTTTTCACATACCAAAGTATTTATGTCAGATATTGTTTTAAAAGTAGAAAATTTATATAAAAGGTATCGGCTTGGAAACGTAGATAGAACAGCTTTTAAGGAAGATATTATTAGTTTTTTTGCAAAACTACAAGGCAAGCCAGACCCTTATGAAAGTTATATTACATCTAATGAATTAGCAGCAGTTAAAGATATTAATGAGGTTAAAAGTCGTTATGTATGGTCGTTGCAAGACATAAATTTTGAAGTAAAGAGAGGTGAAATTCTTGGAATTATAGGTAAAAATGGTGCAGGAAAATCTACTTTGCTAAAAATTCTTTCCAAAACTACCGCACCAACAAAAGGAAATATTAAGATTAAAGGAAGGATTGCAAGTTTGTTAGAAGTTGGCACAGGTTTTCACCCAGAATTGACAGGTCGTGAAAATATTTATATGAATGGTGCTATTTTGGGCATGCGTAAATACGAAATCACTCAAAAATTAGACGAAATTATAGCTTTTGCAGGTGTGGAAGCCTATATAGATACGCCTGTAAAACGATATTCTTCGGGTATGTATGTGCGGTTGGCGTTTGCGGTGGCAGCACATTTGGAGCCTGATATTTTGATTGTAGATGAGGTTTTGGCGGTTGGAGATGCGGAATTTCAGAAAAAGTGTATTGGTAAAATGAAAGATGTGTCGCAAGGAGAAGGTAGAACGGTGCTTTTTGTGAGTCATAATATGCAAGCCGTAAAACAGTTGTGTACGCAGGCTGTTTATTTAAAAAATGGCAATTTATTTTTAAAAGGAAATATAGAAAGTGTAACACAGAAATATTTAAAAGATGGCGTTTCGCAGAGTGCAACAATTACATTTCCTATTGTGAAACAAGATGTTACTATTCATAAATTTTCTATTACACAAAAAGACGAAGTAATTGCAGAGTTTAGTGGAGATGATGTTATAGACTTAGAAGCAGAATTTGAAATAGATAAAAACCTAACAAATTTTAGAATAGGTTTTTTTATAAAAACACAACATGGAGATTTGATAGCACGAAACTTATTGGCAGATTGGGACGAGAAATATGATAAAATAGAAAAAGGACGATATACAATTAAAGCAGTTATACCTGCGAGTTTTGTAACATCTGGAAATTATTTGTTAGAAGTACACAGTAGCAGGTATGGTATAGTAGATTATGGAACTTGTGAGGCTACTTCTACGCTTGTGCAAATAAATGCACCCTTAAAATTTAATCCACAATATCCATCTGAAAGAAATTTCGGGACTATTTTGTGGGACAACCAAATAAAATTAGCAAAGTAAATGAAAACTATACAATTTTTAACACATAATTATCATCCAATTACAGAGAATTATCTAAAAGGTTTTACTCCCAAGTCATCGGGAATAATTGATGACTACAAACTCGTTTTTAATCAAAAAGTTGCAGAATGTGATTATTTAGTTGTTTTTGATCACCTTCCTGCTGATATTATGCCTGTAAAGTGTAGTGTTAAAAATACAATATTGATACTTGGTGAAGGGAAAGAAACCTCTCACTATTCTGTTTCTTTCAAAAATCAATTTTCTCATGTCATTACTTGTCAAAAAGACCTTGAAGTGAAAGGAATAAAATTTGTTCATGCTTTAGGATTAGCCTGGTTTCCACTAAGAACTTATGACGAACTTAAAAAAACTAGTTTTGTTGAAAAAACAAAAGATATTGTTATCATAATTTCTAATAGAACAGAAACAGAGCTTCACAGAAAAAGAATAGATTTTTGCCTAAAATTAAAAGAATACTTTGGTGATAAAATAGATTTTTTTGGGCGAGGTTTTCATGAATTTCATGATAAATGGGACGTATTAGCACCTTATAAATATGCAATAACTATAGAAAATGCAGTAGAGGATCATTGGATAACAGAGAAGCTTACAGATTGTTTTGTAACACATACATATCCTTTTTATTATGGATGTCCAAATGTTGGTGAATATTACGATGCTAATAGTTATTCTTTGATAGATATTGATAATTTC
>JAYTNF010000340.1:0-4839 GCA_043748455.1 Cytophagales bacterium | reverse complement strand
ATTTGACAAGTCCCGAATATTTTAAGGTTTTGAATAATACGCAGGAGGCTTATTTGTCGGTTTTGGTGGATAAATATAAGAAGTTTTAAGTTGATAATGATGTTTAAAATTTGTCATTCTGAGCTTGCGAAGAATCTAAATTATTAATTCAAATTCTTTATAAGTTTAGAATGACAAAAAATTAAGTAATACCTTATCAAAAACTTACTAATTTACCTACAACCCTGCCTTTTTCTTAATTTCCTCCACAATTTCAGGGTTTAGCAACGTCGCAATATCTCCTAAATTGCTTGCATCACCTTCTGCTATTTTTCGCAAAATTCTACGCATTATTTTGCCTGACCTTGTTTTTGGCAAGCCACTAACAAACAATATTTTATCAGGTTTTGCAATAGCACCAATAACTTTTGTAACCGTAATTAAAATACTACCTTTAATTGTTTCATACCTATCCTCTGTAACAGAATTATCACAAATTACGTAAGCAAAAATTCCTTGCCCTTTAATATCGTGAGGATAGCCAACTACTGCTGACTCAATAACTAATGGGTGTTCATTGATAGCATTTTCAACTTCTGCAGTGCCCAAACGATGCCCAGAAACATTCATAACATCATCAACTCTGCCTAAAATACGATAATAACCATCTTCATCACGTTTTACACCGTCTCCTGTAAAATATAAACCTTTGAAAGTTGAGAAATACGTTTGTCGGCATCTTTCATGGTCGTTGTACGTGGTGCGTAACATTGATGGAAATGGAAATTTAATGCACAAATTGCCTTCTACTGCATTGCCTTTTAGTTCATTTCCTTTGTCATCAACTATCATTAATTGTACTCCGCAAAGTGGCAAGGTGGCATAAGCTGGTTTTGCCGGTGTAATTCCTGCCAAAGGAGAAATCAAAATTCCACCTGTTTCGGTTTGAAACCAAGTATCAACTATCGGGCATTTTCCTTTGCCAATATGTGTGTGATACCATTGCCAAGCCTCCACATTGATAGGTTCACCAACAGAGCCTAAAACTTTTAAAGAACTCAAACTATGCTTTGCAATAGGGTCAGTTCCAAATGCTTGCAAGGCACGCAAGGCTGTTGGTGCTGTATAAAAATGCGTAACTTTATGTTTATCAATGACTTGCCAACATCTATCATTTTCGGGATAAGTCGGAATTCCCTCAAACATTACCGTTGTTGCACCTGCTAATAAAGGTGCATACACAATATAGGAATGTCCTGTAATCCAACCAACATCTGCGGTGCACCAAAAAATATCCCCTTGTTTGTACTGAAAAACATTTTCAAAAGTATATTTTGTGTAAACCATATAGCCACCTGTCGTGTGAACAACGCCTTTTGGTTTACCTGTTGAGCCAGAAGTATAAAGAATAAAAAGCATATCTTCGCTGTCCATTTCGGTTGCTTTGTTCTCAAAACTTACATCTTCTGTTGCTTTATGCCAAAAGATATCACGTCCCCATTTCATATCCACCCGTTTTTTTGTGCGTTGGAAGACAATCACATTTTTTATAGTTTCTTTATTTTCGCAATTTTCTATGGCTTCATCTACAATTTCTTTTAAGGCAATAATTTTATCTCCTCTGTAACTTCCATCTGCTGTAATTACTAATTTCGCACCGCAATCATTAATTCTATCAGTCAACGAATTTGCCGAAAAACCTGCAAAAACAACAGAATGAATAGCCCCAATTCTTGCACAAGCTAACATCGCAATAGCTGCTTCTGGCACCATTGGCAAATAAATAATAACTCTGTCGCCTTTTTCTACCTTAAATTTGAGTAAAGTATTTGCAAACTGACAAACTTTTTCGTGTAATTGCTTGTAAGTCAATGTAATAGAAGGTTCATCAGGATTATTTGCTTCCCAAATAATTGCGGGTTTATCGCCATGTGTGAATAAATGACGGTCTAAGCAATTTTCGGTAATATTTAACTTTCCGTTGATAAACCATTCAATTTTGGGTTCGTCAAAATTCCATTCGAGAACTTTGTCCCAAGTTTTTCGCCAATAAAAAGTTTCGGCAATTTCTGCCCAAAATTCTTCGGGTGCTGCTATACTTTTTTGATATTCGTGGAAATAACCTGCTAAGGAATGAATGTTGTGTGCCATGTGGTTGGGGTTTTGAAATTAGTTTGGAAATAAAATTAATTAGAAACAATATTTCTAATTAAATAATCTTAAAAACTCTTTCATTTCTTCTAAAACAGAGTGGTTTAAATTGAAAATATCACTTGCTCTTTCTTTAATTTTTTTGCCCTCACTGTCTGTATATCCTAAACAAATGCCTTTCCAATCTGTCGTATTTTCATTGCGTTTTTTCTTAGGCAAAGTATCTAACCTTTTATAAAAATCTACCCAAAGTTTTACTAACTGTTTGTCTGTAATGTCTCCACCAGCTTCACCAGTTTTAACAACTTTTTTGCCTTTTTGCTCAAAACACTCTTTCCAACCTTCAAAAAGGCAATCTGCAAAATAAGCTTTTTGAGAAGCTATTTCCTTTAAAACATCTTCTAATTCACCTTTTTCTTCAATATTTGTAAAATAACAAGCTATTTGAACTTCTTTTTCTTCGGTTAATTTAATATTAACAAGTTTTCCTGTATCTTCTATTTTCGTTTCTAATTTAATAAAATCACAATCTGCAATAGATTTTTCTAAACAACGATTAATTAAATCAATACGACTTACTCGATTAGAATTATCTATGTCTAACATAATTCCAATTTTTGTAACTGTTCTCGTTGTCAAAGCATCTGCTAAAACTATTTTTAACTTTTCTTCTTCCAAATTACTGTGTTTAAACTCGTCAATGTGCCAAACATCATTATTTTCTGATGTGTTTTTTGACATATTATTTGCAAGTGCTTGCACAAAATATTGGTCGTTATGACTTTCTACAATTAAAATATTCATAGTTTTTGTGGATAAATTATTCTCCTCTGATGGGTTTTTTATTATTGAGTTTAGATTCTAATGAATAAATTGGAATTTTTTGAATATTGATATTATTAGAAACAGTAGATTTCGATAATTCAAAATAATTTCCATCAAAATCATTATCTTTTACTACATCTTTAAATGCTTCTATCATTTCGGCACTGTGCGAAGTAGCAAAAAGTTGTACTTTGTATTCATTACATAAATCAAATAACATTTTCCACAAATTTCTATGATTTTCGTGATGAATACCATTTTCAATTTCGTCTATCAAAATTATGCTATCAGGGTTATTAATAACTCTTAAAATAAAATCAGCTACTTTATTCATTGCGTCACCAAATAAACTAATTGGCATTGGCAATTCTTTATCACGACTTAAATACAATGCTCCTTCACCAATGGAATAAGTTCGAACAGTTTTAATAGAATTATCTATTAACTGAAATGCTTTTAATAAAATATCTGCTTTATCTGATGATAAAGCATTTTTGTCAAATTCTTGTGCAAGAGCTTTACCTGCTAATTTAGCACTAGAAGGAATAAAATGTGATTTAATAATAGAAAAATTTGTAGATTTTGCTGTAATTCCTTTTTCAGTAGCTACTATAGAGCTGCTATTTATTTGTTTATTTGCATAGGATGCTTCAATGTGAATTACGGATTTTTTGCCTTCTCTATCAGAAATTACGTTATTAAAATCCGATAAATTACTACTTTCCGTATCTTGTTGCGTTAAATTAATTGAATTGTCAATAATTTCATCACAACGTAATTTTACTTCATATTCATTTTTTAAATTGTTGAAATCATTTATAAATTTGAATGAAACAGGTGTGTTTTTTTGTTGTTGGTAAAAAAAACTTTCCCAAGATTTTTCTGGAACTGCTTTTATATATTCTACTGAAGTATTACGAAATCCTAAAAGTTTAACAATACTTTGATTTGAAGGTTCTGTCATTAATAGCAAAGCCTCTAAAAGAGTGGTTTTCCCTGCATTATTTTTGCCACCAAATAAATTAACTCTGCCAAATCCGTTTCCTCTTGTGGTATGGAAACCTCTAAAATTATTTATTTCAAAAGATTTAATCATATTAAGTTATTTAATTATTTTTTATACTAAAAAAAGATATTACACAAAATATAGATTCAAAGTTACACAAACTTTTTTTATTACGAAATTTCAAAGTAAGTTTTCTGTATTCAACTTTAGTTTTGCCATAAGTTTAGTATGTTGCGAATTAGGTTTTCCCAAAGTTATTAAAAATTAGCGAAAAATGTAAAATTTTCAATAATTTTGTGGGAACTCAAAGATTAAAATATTACCACAATATTATCACAATATTCTTGATTATGACCATAGAAACCATTGACAAATCATTAGCCGAAATTATCAAAAATTTGCCTCAAGTGCCAGGTGTTTATCGTTATTATGATTCAGAAGGTATGATTTTATATGTTGGAAAGGCGAAAAATTTGAAAAATCGTGTGAACAGTTATTTTCAAAAAGACTTGCCAAATCTTAAAACTTATCGTTTAGTCAAACAAATTGCACGCATTGAATATACTGTTGTTGATACAGAGTTTGATGCTTTGTTATTGGAATGTAATTTGATAAAAGAGTTTCAACCGAAGTATAATATTTTACTAAAAGACGGAAAAACTTACCCCTATATTTGTGTTACTAATGAGCCTTTTCCTCGTGTGTTTTCAATTCGCAAAGTTGAAAAAGGTTTAGGTCGTTACTTCGGCCCTTTCAGTAGTTTGAAAGCTATGTATAATGTTTTGGAATTGGTTAAAAAACTTTATACAGTAAGAAGTTGCAATTTGGCTTTAACTCCCGAAAGTATTGCAAAAGATAAACATAGAATATGTTTAGAA
>JAYTNF010000339.1:0-10728 GCA_043748455.1 Cytophagales bacterium | reverse complement strand
ACATTGTTAAAATTGCGTGTAATTCTTGATTCGTCAATATCTTGATAAGATAAAATAAAGGCTGCTTGGTCATACAAAATATTCTTTTTGCTAAACTCTCCTCTAAAACTTGCCAACAAACGGTTTTGAGGTCCATAATCCCAAACTGCCAAATTTGGTGCTGTTCCTGCTGCATTTACCTCGCCTAATCTGTCTGTTCTTGGCACATTTGAGCTTGTCGAATATTGAATATTTGTTGTAAACTTGGTATATTCGTCTGCCTGAATTAAGATTTTTTGCATAAAATCACTTTGCACATAACCCGAACCATATTGACGATTTACATCTGTTACAGGATTTGCAATGTCTGTTTTGCCATCTGTCGACCTTGTTACAAAAAATTGACGTTTAAACATATCGGGATATTCTTCTGGTCTGTTTGTGCCTGCAATGACATCATCAAAGTTTTTTTGTGTGAAATTTGTCAAAAAAGCTACTTTTTTGAAACCAAAATTTAGGTTTAAGTTCACTGAATTTTCGTTATTTGCCGAGCCATAACGATAAAAAGCACCACCTTTTATTAGGGCTTTTCCGTTTGTCGATAATTCAGGGTTGCGTGTATAAAAGTGCATTACGCCACCCAAAGCATCACTTCCGTACATCACAGAGCCATTTCCAAAGACAACTTCTGTTCTTTCGAGCATATTTGGGTCAATGGTAATTACATTTTGCAAATGCCCACCTCTATATAAGGCGTTGTTCATTCGCACACCATCAACAACCATCATCACTTTATTTGCCTCAAAGCCACGCAAAATCGGACTTCCACCGCCAGCTTGCGAGGTTTGCACATAAACATTTCCAGTATTGCGAAGCATATCTCCTGCAGTTTGTGGATTTGTAAAAGCTACTTCTTTGGCAGAAATCACATCTATTTTGTGTGGAATATCCAATTTTGATTCTTGTGTACGATTTGCCGAAAATACAATTTCGTCAATATTAAAAACAGTGTCGTCCAACTCAATAGTATTGCCAACAATAGCAGATTTTACAATTCGCAAAGTCTGAAAAGAAATATGGCTTATCAAAATTATTTCGTTATCAGACATTGCCGAAATATCCACTTCGCCTTTTGCATCACTAATTAAATTAATAGTTTTACTTTCATTGCGAATAACAGCCCCAGCAATGGCTTGTAAAGTGGTTTTGCTATGCAAACTGATAGTTTTTTCAGTTTGTGCATAGCAGTTTAGGCTTGCCACAAATAGCGTAGCAAGCAACAAAAATATATTTGTAAGTTTCATTTTTGAAAAAAAATAAGTTTAAAGTATAATAACTTGATTTAATAATGAAATTTGATAAAGTGTTTTTTTTAGTCCATTAGGACTTTAACCTTGGTAGAAAAATAGGTCAAAATTAGGGCTAAAACTCCGTAGGAGTTTAACAATGCACATAAAGTTAAACTCCTACGGAGTTTTAGTTGGTGTGTATCATTATTTTCTACCAAGGTCAAAGTCCTAACGGACTTAAAATATCACTATTATTGATTTTCATTTCCTATTTGGTTGCTTTCAAGCTACCAAATAGGTTTTTAAATTCCGTTAGGACACTTCGGGAGGAAAATCTATTGAGGCTAAAAAATGAAACTGATAAAAATTGCTATAAAAACTTCGTAATTTTTCTTTGTGAATTAATAAAATAAACGGACTTTTTTCAGTTATAAAACTGACAATAGGAAAATCTGTTACCACAATTTTTTTGGCAAAATCCCAACTTAAAATATTTTCTTTTTTGGTTTTTGAATTTGTTTGATTAGTAATTTCTTGTTTAAAATCTGTAACTAATTTTGTTTCTTTTGTGTCTTTAATGCAATAATACACTATATTTTCAGTAGTTTTTTCATACCTAATTACGTCATACAAATTTCCTTGATACCAAAATTCTTTATCTTTTTTTTCCCATTTAATTTTGTGAATGTTTTGAAAATCAACAGTAATTTTGTCTAAAAATTGGTTTGGAGTATTTTGTGCAATTTGTTTTTTAATGGCTTTGTGAATTTTGTTTTGCCTAATTTTGAACATAGGATATTGCCCCGTTATTTGGAATAACAGTAATATGGCTATGAATATGAAAATTAGTTTACGAAACATTATAGGTAGAAAATAATTTGTAAAGTTACTAAATTTTTGAAAAATTACTAAATTTTATTTCATTATCCATGTTTTTTCTGCAAAACTGTCTGTAATTTCCACAAGATTAATTGCAGGATTTATCAATAATTTGCTTGGTTTTGCATTTATAGTAATGTATGTTTCTACACGAACTTGGGGATTAACAACGCCTTGCTTTTCATAATGTTTGGCTAAAAACTTGGCAAATTGTAGTATCATATCTGGTTGCATTGCCATTTGTTTTTCTTGGTCAGCAGTCAAAAATTCACTATTAACAACCTCACCTTCCTTGTTTGTAAGGCTATCTTTGACATAAAAAGTGGCTGTTCCTGCTTTTTCCATGAGCATGACACGCCAACTAAAACGGTAACCTTGCTCTGTCCATAATAAATTTCCGTCATATAACAAATAACGAAAGGGAAACAATAATTGAAATGGAATATGCAAATATAAAATCAATTTTATGAAAGTTGGAATAGCTTTGATAGTTGTATTTTTGTCAAAATTATCTTGTGAATGTATTGGAAAATGAAACCAAGTTATCAATTTAGTGATAAGTTTTTCGTGCCATTTTTCAGAAAAGAAAATCAATGTAGAACTTATCATGACCAACGGAAAAACGCCAATTTGAAAGAGTAAACCTGTCAGAATATGGAAAATTACAACTACAATATATGCCATGAGCCTTGTTTTTCGCCACAAAAGGAAAAATACGATGCTGCAATCATATAACATGCCAATCCATGAAAAAAGATAAGGTGTGATTTTTAAGGTAAAAATCCACCCTATTAAGGGAAATTTGTCGTTTGCAGGTAACCATATTTTCAAAGGCATTGCCTCAATAAGCCAAGTATGATTTATTTTTGCAATTCCTGCATAAATATAAACAATAGCCAACTGAAATTGAAAAATCCAAATTGTCCATGCAGGTACTTTAAGACGTTGTAAGTTTGGGTTTCGCCATGAATCAACTGAAAAACAAGCATTTGCAGGTACTAAAATGAGTAAAAAACAAATAATACTTACAAAATAATAGTGATTTAGGTAATATGTTAAGTCTATGAGTTCTGTATATGTAAAACTTAGGAAAAGCAACGCCGCAGAAATCCGATAAAAACCACCGAAAATAACACCCAAAGAACTAATAATCATGACAATATGAACAAAATATATAAATTCAGGCGAAATAACTTCAACCCATTCAAATCCATAATATTTAAAATGAAATTTTGGTGCTATATAATGTGCTTCTATCCAACCCAAAGCTATAAATCGCAATGTGCTGATGAGCATCATGATACCAAAAATAATTCGAAAAGTGATAAGTGGGAAAATTGATTTCATTGGAACTTAAATTTTATGTTTTTTTAACAGATAATTTTGAAATAATTTCGTTACTTTTGGCAATAGCAATCTTTATAACCTCGTTTTATGAAATTTACACACTTTTTAAAATATACTTTTCTTGGTACAGCTTTAACAGTTTGTACCTCATATCGTCCTGTGGACTCTGATAAAAGTTCGGTGCTGTTGCAAATTCTTGTAGATGGTTTATCACAATTACATTATCAATATCACAAAATTGATGATAAATTTTCCCAAGATATTTACAAAACTTATCTCAAAAATTTGGACAATGATAAGAAATTTTTGACACAAGCCGACATTGCTGAACTCAAACAATTTGAAAAAGAAATTGATAACGAATTAATGCTTGGGAAATATCAGTTTTTTGACAAATCTTTTGAGTTAATGACTCGCAAAACCGAGATTGTATCAGCATATTACAAAGAAATTTTGGCACAACCTTTCGATTTCACAAAGAATGAAACCTATGAAAGAGATGATGAAAAATTAGAATTTGCTAAAAATGAGGAGAAATTGAAAGACCAATGGCGTATGTTATTAAAATATAGCACGTTGGATATTTTGGCAAAAAGTTTGGAAACAGAGGAGAAAAAAACCAAAGATTCTGTTGCTTACAAAGCCAAAACTTACGAAATATTAGAAAGTGATGCTCGTAAAAAAGTAGAAAAATCTTATGATGAATGGTTTGCATTTATCAAGAAATTAGAAAGGGCAGACCGTTGGAAAGTTTATGTAAATTCTATCACAGCAGTTTATGACCCACATACAACTTATTATCCACCTGTTGATAAACAGGCATTTGATATTGAAATGACAGGACAATTTGAAGGAATTGGGGCAACTTTGCAAGAAAGAGAAGGTTTTGTAAAAGTTGCAGAACTCATGGTTGGCAGTGCATCATGGCGACAAGGACAATTAAAAGTGGGTGATGTGATAACCAAAGTAGCACAAGAAGGAAAAGATGCAGTGAGTGTAGAAAACATGCGTTTGGATAAAGTTGTGCAGATGATTAGAGGTAAAAAAGGAACAAAAGTAATCTTGACAGTCAAAAAAGCTGATGGAACTATTGGCGAAATTATGATTACAAGGGACATTGTTGTTTTGGAAGAAAAATATGCAAAATCGGCAACTTTGGAAAGCCCAACCGTAAAAAAGAAAATTGGTTATATCAATTTACCAGGGTTTTATGCTGATTTTAACGGAAAAGGTGGTCGCAGTTGTTCGGAAGATGTGAAAAAAGAACTTCTTAAATTGCAAACTGAAGGCATTAAAGATGTGGTTTTAGATTTGCGGAATAATGGTGGTGGTTCTTTGCAAGATGTAGTTAGTATGATGGGCTTATTTATTGAAAAAGGGCCTATTGTGCAAGTAAAAGGCAGAGAAGGAGAACCTTATATTTTAGAAGATAAAGATTCGAGAGTAATTTATGATGGCAATTTGGTGGTTATGGTAAATTCTTTTAGTGCTTCAGCTTCTGAAATTTTGGCAGCAGCAGTTCAAGATTATAAACGAGGAATTGTTATTGGCAGTCCAACAACTTTTGGAAAAGGTACTGTGCAACAAATCATTAACTTAGACGATGCAGTATCTGATGACTACAAAGAGGCTAAACCTTTCGGGGCTTTAACACTCACAAAACAGAAATTTTATCGTGTAAATGGTGGTGCAACGCAACTAAAAGGTGTTTCTTCGGATATTGTTTTGAATGATATTTATAGTTATTTGCCTTTGGGTGAGAAAGACCAAGATTTTGCAATGGCTTGGGACGAAATTAAACCACTGCCTGTAAAAGCATGGTTGGAAGATGCAAAAATTCAGACCTTGAAAGCAAATAGCTTAGTAAGAGTGAAAAATAATAGCACTTTTTCATTGATTAACGAAAATGCAACTCGAATAAAAGTCATGCGTGATGATAGCAAAATATCGTTAAACTTAGAAAAATATCGTGCAGAACTGAAAAAAGACAAAGAAGATGGCAAAAAATTCGAGGATTTACAGAAAAATGTGCCAGAAATTAATGTTTCAGCTTTGCAATTAGATATGATTTCAAATAACGAAACACCAGAGAAAAAAGCAAAAACAGATGTTTTCTATAAAAATCTTAAAAAAGATGTGTATTTGCAAGAAGCTATGAATGTTTTGGGTGATATGTAATTTATATGGAAGTTTGTTAGTTTTTAAAAAGTGTCTTATAGATGTCATCTTTCGAAGTGTCGCACCATTCAAAGATGACATCTATAAGGTACTTTTTAAAAATATTGTTCGGAATGACAAATTTGTATTTTGCTATTTATAACTATGAAAATAATACTTTGAAAATTTATAATTTTAATCACTATGTTAAAATCTCAAAAAGTATCTACATTGATTGGTATTTTATTGATAACCTTCCTAAATATTACATTAACTATTTCTCAAGGTTTTTCTCAAAATTCTAACCAAAATTCGGTATTAGCACAAGGCGAATTTTATAAAATTGCTATCACAAATCCACAAGGAGGAATTTATAAAATTGACAAAAATTTTCTAATAAAATTGGGAATTAATCCACAAAATATTAATCCACAAAACATAAAAATTTATGGAAATGGTGGAGGAATGCTGCCACAAGCAAACCAAATTGCACGAGCTAATGACCTTGTGGAAAATGCAATTTTTGTAAAAGGAGAAACTGATGGCAAGTTTGATGACACCGATTTTATCTTATTTTATGCAGAAGGGAGTGATAAATTGTTGTATGACAAAGACTTAGGATTTATTCGCCATGAAAAAAACTTGTATGATATACAAAATTATTATTTTATTACAGTTAGCAATATTGCTGGAAAACGTATTACAAATACACAAGCTATTACAGATGTTGCCTCGACAATTGATAGTTTTGAAGAGGTTGATTATTTTGAAGAGGATAAAAATAATATTGCAAGTTCAGGTAGAGAATGGTTTGGAAGTGCAATTTCTGGTGGCGAAACACAAAAAATTTCACTAAAAAACATCACAAATTTAAGTGATAATTCCCAACTCAAAATTTTGGCTCAGACTTTTGCAGCATCACGCAAAGAAACAACAACGCTAAATATTTCACTAAATAGCAAAAATATTACAACACTTTCTATACCTTCTTCTCCAAGTTTTGACCCTCAAACTGAAAGATATGTACCCAAAGGTGATTTTAATACGGGATTTCCTAATGTGATTTCATTAGCAGCAAAAGATTTTATTACAAGCACAAATGGCAATACTGATTTTACACTCAAATATGATAATAAAACAGATGGAAATGCAAGTGCAAATTTTAATTTCTTGACTATGAATGTGCAAAGACGTTTGCAATTATATGGTAATTTCACACGTTTTCGCAGTTTGCAAAGTTTGGCAAGTCCAATAAATGAATATAAATGTGCAAATATTACAGACCTTAATAACATACAAATATGGGATATTACGCAATCTTTTAACGCATTTTCTCATAGTTTGAGTAGCTTGCAAAATAACACAACAAGTTTTAAAGCCAAAAATTCGAGCTTGCGTGAGTATGTAGTATTGCAAACAAATGCAGAATTTGAAACACCAAAAATTGTTGGCAAAATTGCAAATCAAAATTTACATAATCTGAATACGCCTGATTTTGTGATTGTAACGTATCCAACTATATTAGAAGCAGCAAAAAAATTAGCAGATTTTCGTACCAAAAATGACAAATTAGAAGTGGCAGTTGTAACAATAGACGAAGTTTATAATGAATTTTCTTCGGGACGAAAAGATGTTTCGGCAGTGCGTGATTTCGCAAGATTTCTTTACAAAAAAAATAACAAACTCAAATATTTATTACTATTTGGCAACGGTTCTTACACCTATAAGGCAAGCTCAGATTATATTCCAACCTACGAATCTCATGAATCTATTCACCCAATTTATAGTTTTGCTTCTGACGATTATTTTGGAATGTTGGGAGATAATGAAGGCGAATGGGTTGAAAATCCCAGCAATATAGATGATTTAGAGATTGGTGTTGGGCGTATTCCGTTTAGAATTTCGGGAGATAAGCAAATAAAAGACAAAGCAAATGCAGTTGTTGATAAAATTATAGCTTATAGCAAAGGTACAGCGATGGGAACTTGGCGAAATCAAGTGTGTTTTGTGGCTGATAATGATGATAGCAATAATTTTCTCTTTCAAGGAGATTCAGAATCTTTGGCAAACCGTTTAGATAGCCAAAATCCGCACATTCTTACTGATAAATTATATATTGATGCTTTTCCGACAACGCTGACAGCCAACGGAAATATCTCACCTATTGTGCGACAAAAATTGAATCAAGAAGTAGAAACAGGCTCACTTTTCATTAATTATATTGGTCATGGCTCGGAAACAGGTTGGACTTCGGAGAAAATTTTAGACCAAGTAAATGTAGCTTCGTGGCAAGGTTTAAATAACATGCCTTTGTTGGTAACAGCAACTTGTGAGTTTGGGCGTTATGATGGGCAAGTACAATCAGGTGCAGAAATAGCTTTAATGAATCCAAAAGGTGGTGCTATTGCACTTTTGACCACAACAAGACCTGTTTATAGCAATAATAATGAGGTTGTTAATCGCAGTTTTATAGATAATATTTTCAAACCTCTACCAAATGGAACAATGCCTCGTTTGGGAGATTTGATTCGAGTTGTGAAAAATAATAGCATTCTTGGCGTTGCAAACCGCAATTTTGTGTTGCTTGGCGACCCTTCTATGCGGTTGGCTTATCCACAAATTGAAACAGTGATAACAAAAATAATGGTTGATGACAAAGAAAGTACACAATTTACAGCACTAAGCAAAGCTACGATTTTGGGAGAAGTGCAAGATAAAAACCTATTGCAAAGCAATTTTAATGGCACAGTTTATATATCTGTATTAGATAAGGCTTATAAAGTGAGTACATTGGGTTTGATTGATGCCAAAATGACTTATTCTTTACAAGATAATTTGTTATATAGAGGTGAGGCAAGCGTGGTTAATGGTAAATTTACGATAAATTTTGTTGTTCCCAAAAACATAGATTATAAAGAAGGCACAGGAAAAATCGTGCTTTACGCCAAAAATAATGAGTTAACTATTGATGCAAAAGGTGCAAATCGGGCAATAAAAGTAGGTGGTAGCCGCATAAATCCACCGATTGACAACACGCCACCGAGTGTAAGTATATACATGGATAACAAAAATTTTGTTTTGGGAAGTCGTGTTGATAAAAATACAACTTTGTTTGTCGACATGTCTGATGTGAGTGGTTTTAATGTTTCGGCAGCAGGAATTGGGCAGGACATGGTTGTGATTTTGAATGATACGATAAAATATGTTGTTACAAACTATTTTTATACTCAAAAAGACGATTTTACAAAAGGTGCTATTGTGTTTCCATTCAAAAACTTAAAAGGAGGGAAATATAAATTAGTGTTTAGGGTTTGGGATAGTTATAACAATGCAGTGGAAAAAAGTCTTGATTTTTATATTGATAATGAACCTTTTACGATTACAACAAATATTTATCCTAATCCATTTAGTGATAGAGTAAACATAGAATTTTCTCATAATCGGGCAAATGACATACCTATTTTGGTAACTTATGAAATTTATAATGCTATTGGACACACAATTATTAGGGCTGCAACTTCGGAATATCAAATTTCGCCAACGGTTTTTCAGCTAACTTGGGACGGAGTAGATGATGGTGGTGTAAAAATTTCGGCAGGCATGTATTTTTATCGAATTACGATAGAACAATTTATAAAAAATGGAGAGAAAGCAACGGTAGTTGGGAAATTGGCTTTTATGCCTTAAAAGAAACTATATTTATTGCAACTATGAAACGCAGACAATTTATAACCAATTCTATTCTTGCAAGTGCAGGAAGTTTGTTAATTCCTAATTTTCTAAAAGCATTAGAATTACAAAGTCCTAATGTATTAACAAATCATAAAAAGCTGATAATCATACAGTTATCGGGCGGAAATGATGGTTTAAATACTGTTGTGCCTTATCATAATGATATTTATTACAAATTACGCCCTGATATTGCGATTGAAAAAACCAAAATATTGACTTTAAATGATGAATTAGGCTTAAATCCTGTCATGCTTGGACTGAAAAACTTATATGATGATGGCATGTTAAGTATTATCAATAATGTAGGTTATCCTAATCCAGATAGGTCGCATTTTCGTTCAATGGATATTTGGCAAACTGCAAGTGGTGCTGATGAATATCTTTCTACAGGTTGGCTCGGTCGTTGTCTTGATGTCCAATGTACACAAACAAATATACAATCCCAAATACAAAATCAAATAAAGTGTTTGCCACATTATGCTATTGAAGTTGATGATACGTTGAGTTTGGCAATGAAAGGTGAGCTAAGTAAAGCACTTGCAGTACAAGATGCAAAAAAGCTATTTCAAGCCACCAGACCTGTATTTTTAAAAACCATGCAACCGCAAATTAGCGAAACTCACACACAAGGACATGATAATGTGAGTTATCTTTACAAAACCTTAGCCGAAACAGTTTCTTCGGCAGAGTATTTATATGACACTTCAAAAATACAAAAAACAAAGGGAACCTACGCAACAGGAGAATTTGGCAAACGTATAAAAACCATTGCAGAACTCATCTTATCAGGCGTGCAGACACAAATTTTCTATGTTTCTTTGTCAGGTTTTGATACACACATTCGTCAGAACGAAAAGCAGGCAAAACTACTCGAAGAATATGCTACAAGTGTTGCTGCCTTAATAGAAGATTTAAAAGCTAATGGCTTGTTAGACAATGTATTGGTGATGACTTTTTCGGAATTTGGAAGACGTGTGGCACAAAATGGAAGTAATGGAACTGACCATGGAACAGCAAATCAAGTTTTTTTGATGGGTAATAAACTTAGGAAAAAAGGGTTTTATAATGCAGCACCAAATTTAACAGATTTGGACGAGGGAGATTTGAAATTTACAATAGATTTTCGCAATGTTTATGCAGATGTGTTAAAAAATTGGCTTGCAATCAATCCAAATTTAATTTTAGGTCAGAGTTTTGAAGGTTTAGGTATTGTTTAGAAACTTGTAAAAAGCCCTATGAAAAGTTATTTGCTACTTTTCATAGGGCTTTTATTGCTACAAACTACAACTTTTAATCAAAAGCTCTAATCAAAAGCCACAACATCTTGGAAAACAGGATTTTTAAG
>JAYTNF010000338.1:0-9226 GCA_043748455.1 Cytophagales bacterium | reverse complement strand
GCATCACAATTTTGCAAATCATGGTCTTTATGCCACAATTTTACAGCCTCTTGCTGCATCACATGCGTAAGAGCATACAACATATCATCATCACAATTGGAACCAGGAAAAACAACAACGCCAAATTTCATAAATTTAGTTTTTAGAATTATGCTGCAATATTAGGAATAAATATGAAATATGATGTGTGAAATATGAAATTAATTTGTAACTTGCTATTCGTTATAAAATGGAAGTTGCATAGAATGTACCACATCCTTTAGGGTGCAAGGGTTTTTAAATAATTTTATTTGTAAATTATTTAAAAACCCCTAAAATTTCTATAATTTTATTTCTCTTTAAAAAGACCTTGCAGTTGGAGGCAACCCCCGCCAAAGGGTGCGGTACACATTATGCAACGTACATTATAAAGTTACAAAATTACAAAACAAAAGGAAAATGCTTGCCAGATTAATTGCTAATACTATCAGTGGTGCTGCGGTTGGTTACATAACTAACGACTTGGCTATCAAAATGTTATTCGAAAAGAAATTCGGATTAGGCGGCGTAATCATAGATACAAGAGATGTATTTGTTGAGAAAATAAGCCAATTAGTAGAACGAGAAATCGTTAATCACCACACCCTAAAAACAGAATTAGAAGCCAACATTGATGTATTTGAAGGGGCATTGCAAACAACAGTAGAAGATCTTTTTGCCAAACATTTATTTGAAAAATTATCTCAAAGTTTTCAAATTGGCGATATTCCTTACATTCGTCTTACAACTGATTATCTGAAAAATCAGGCAGATGATGCCCTTCTTAAATCAATTCCTACACTACTTGATTATGTAGGAAATCAAGTGTATTTGACAGATTTAGTTTCTCCACCACAATTAGTTAAAGTTTCAAATTCCTTAACAGGCTTATTGATTTCGTCAGTAAAAGATGAAAAATTGTTGAAAGAAACTTTGTTACATTTTTATAAAGATTTTAGCCAAATCCCTTTTAATCAATTAGTTGCACCTGAATTTTGGGAACAAGTAAGCCAAAATATGGCTGCAATTTCGGGAGATTTACATATTTTATTAAAAGAACAATTTGATAAGAAAATTGACGAACTTATTAGAGATGTGATTCATGTATTGCGGACTGATGAACTCATTACTTCCTTAGCCAAAGAGTTATCAGAAAAGAAATTTTATGAATTATTGGGATTACATTACACAAATGCTTTAGCAGACGAACTATTAAAAAGAATTAATGCTATTGCTTCTTCGGAAGATGGGCGTGAAATGTTAAATCAATTTGCTGACTTTATTATTAAGACCTTAGAAAAAGAACAATCCACTGTTTTTGATTTGCTTTCTGATGATCTTGCCGAAAGTACGAGAGAATTTTTACGTGATAAAATGCCTATTGTTTTGTCATCTTTAATAACTTGGGTACAAGAAAGACGTGAAAAATTAGAAACTTTGATAGACAATACTTTCAAAGACAATGTGCCTTCTGGTTTAAAATCCATGGTTTTGAATATGTTTGTGGCAAGTGTCAGTCAATCGGCTGATGTGATGAAAAAAGTGGTGGAAATGTTACAAACCTATCAACAAAATCCAAATGAAACTGCCGAGAAATTCACCGAGAAAGTTATCGAGTATTTACAAGATAATAAAATTGGTGATATTGTAAAACGCATTAAAAATAATGCAAAAGGTATGAATTTGCATGATATTTTGGTGGCTGGTTTGGCTCATGGTTTAAAGCAAATTAAGACAGAAGAAATTGCTGTTTTCTTTGAAAAACAGATTGGAGAACTTACACCAATATCTGAAATTGAAGATTTTTTGCAAAATGGTTTGAAAAAACTTATTCATTCTGGTTTAAAAGAGAAATTGCTATATAGCACACATTTTAGCAATTTGGTGGCTGAGCAACTAAAAAAGCAAATTTCCCAAGCAGGAAATCGTACTTTGGAACAAATTATAGATGAAAAAAGGTTTACAAAATTTGCTGAAACTTTGTCATCTCAATTCATTACATTAGCTGAAACAAATCAAACAAGAATGGCAAAATATCTACATGATAATTTTGCTATGCAATTAGAAAATAAGAAACTCAATCAAGTAATTACTGATAATTGGAAAGGCTATTTGACACAAAAATTGACTAAAAAAGGTAGTGAGTTAGCTCGTTTAGAAATTGATAAATCTTTAAAAACGCCAATCTATAACCTTCGAAATCTTGCAAATGGTAAGAGTAAAATTTTATCTACTCAACTTACTTCACTGTTAATCAACAACTTAGAAAGTATTACAAAAGGGAAAATTGAAAATATTATTGCAACAAAACTTACACAAATGGACGATACTGCCTTAAAAGGTATTGTCGAAAAATTTATGGGTGAGGAACTCAAACCTATCACAATTCTCGGTGCTTGGCTGGGTGGTGTTGCGGGTGCTGCACTCTATTACATACCCACGCCTGATAATGTTTATGCTTATCTTGGTGCTGCATCGGCAGCATACGGAATTACAGGTTGGGGAACAAATTGGCAAGCTATAAAAATGGTTTTCCGTCCTCACAAAGCCTATTATGTGGCAGGCATGCAAGTACCTTTTACGCCTGGTATTTTGGCAAAAAATCAGTCTCGTTTTGCAGGAAATATGGGCAATTTTGTGGCAAATCATTTACTCAATGAACAGGTTTTGCGTGCAAGTTTTGATGCAAATAAAGACCGTACTTTTCAAGCTATTTATACCACTGCCTCAAAAAATAATTACCAACTTGTTAATCAATTATTGGTAGAAAATAAATCTAAAATTGCGGAGGTTTTGGCAGAAATGATTTGCAAAAATCTTAGTCCAACTTTTCCCGAAGTGGGAGTAAAAGTTTCCCCTCTTTTGGTTGGTGGTGTTGATATGAAAAGTATTTTGCAACAGTTCTTAAATAATAAAAACTACTTCAATTTAGCCGAAATAGACACAAAAAGTATTGAAGAAAAAGTTTTGCAATTTACTGAAAATCAAACTTTTAACAAAAATATTGTAGAACAAACAACTATTGGTTTACAAAAATTTACAAATCGTGAGAAATCTGTTTATGAGGTAATTCCCGAAACATTAAGAAATAATATTAAAACTTTATTGCAAGAATGGACGAATGATAAAATTGGTGATTTTTTTGAAAATATCCGCAGTGCAGAAAAACAAAGTGGTGTTATTACAGAACTTGAACCACAGTTTTTGAAATATAAAAGATTAGGTTTAGACAAGTATTTGGAAGATACGCAAAAAACGGCTATCATGATGAATGTGAGTAAGTTTATTCATGAAAAACTCATTGATAATGAAATTCGTCATTTACTTTTCAATTTTGTTGATGTACGTTTGGCTACAGAATTATCACCAAATCGCAAGTTAAATGAATTGTTAGATGGTCGTTTGATGGCAATGTTGAATGATAATTTGGATTTTATTATGGATAACGTCATGGATATGGGCGTGGAATGGCTTAGAGCTAATAAAAAACAAATTTCAGAAGATGTTTATAAAATGGCTGTTAAGAAAAATCCTGCGGTGTTTTTCTACCAGTCTACGATTAAAAAAACAGTTTTGGAGTTGGCAGATGAAGGTGTACCAAACTTTTTTGCGAATGAGAAGCAGAGTTTGAGAGATTTGGTGGCGGTACAAGCCCAAACTATTGGTATGAGTAAATTGTCAGATTTAAAAGTGCAGTTGGATAAGGAATATTTGAAAGATTTATTAGAAAAGTTTTTGGTGAAAGAAGAAATGTTGTTGTCTGTGCAAAATTTTTCTTATGCTATTTTGAAAGAGTTATTTAAAATTCCTGTTTCTGTATTTTTACAAGTTGCAGGTGTTGCAAATATGAAAGATTTGCAACGTATTTTGAGTTCTGAACTGAACACAATTACTCGACATTTACAACAACAAGGCAAAGAAAAACAGACTGAAATAGGCAATAAAATGAGTAATTTTGTGGTTGATATTTTGGAAGAGAAATTGCGAAAAACTAAAATAAAAGATGTTTTTGCACAAATTGACGAAAAAACTTACAAACAGTCTGCACAAAATATTGTTACGCATTTGTTGGCTTCTAAGGCTTTTGAAACACAGAAAGAGCAATTTATTAGTCGTTTTTTTATGCAGGTTAAGCAGTCTGATATGGCTGATTTGATAGATAAAGAGGTTTTTGAAAATGATATTTTAGCAATTTTCCAAAAAATTCTTGCTTCTGAGGACACAAAACAGTTTTTACAACACGAAATTAAACAAACTGCGGAGAAATTCTTAGAAAATCTGCCTGAAAATGTTTCTGCTGAAACTAAAGAATTTTTGACAAAACAAGTTATTGATGCTGTCATTGCGGCTTTGGAAAATAATCTTTCGCCTTTGATTAATTCTATTGATTTGCGAAAAATAGTAGTTAATGAAATTACAAATATGAATCCTGAAGAAATTGAAAAGTTATTTTACAGTTTTGCGGGAGATTATTTTACAAAACTTATCAATTATGGTTTTGGATTTGGTATTGCCTTTGGTTTGGCAACGGAAGCTGCTATTTTTTATGGGTTTAAAGGGTTAGGAATTGGGCAGTAGCATTTTTATAGTTTGATGACAAAAAAAAAACTTATTATCTAACTATTTGATAATCAACAACTTAATTTCATACATCATATTTCATATTTACGACTATGTTATTTAAAGTCAAAAATTTAGGTGTCATTGCCGAAGCCGAAGTAGATTTAAGCAAAGATTTGATTTTGCTGACAGGGCAAAATAATACGGGAAAAACGTATTTGGCGTATGCGATATATTGGTTTTTGCAAAGTGATTTTAATTTTTGCTTATCAAGTGCTGTTGAAGATTTGTATCATATATCTTTTGAAAGGCATATTATGTTAGACCCTATGCCTATTACAAATGAAAAGATTATAGAATTAGCTAATTTACTATGTCAAAGTACTAAAATAGAAATAAATGTAGTAGAGTTAGTAAAAGAAATTATTGTTCCTTTAAAAAAAACTGTATTAGAACGAATAAATGAAGTTTTTTTAGAAGAACATAATTTACAAGTATTTTTTAGCAACCAATACATAAAAGATACATCAGTAATAATAAATTTAGAAAGTGAAAATATTTTGAAAAATGTTTTAGAACACGAATTAAATGGACTAATAGATTTACCAGAAACTATTTTTATAGATAAAGAAAAAAAATCTCCTTATGCCAAGTTTTCTCTAAATCCTACTATTCAAGGTAGTGTTGAATGTGCAGCTAATAATATATTTTTATACTTATTCTTAGCGGCTTTTCAAAGACAAAATCCTTATTATGCTTATTGCTTCACTGCCGAAAGAAGTGCCATAAACATTTTCAGCAAAGAATTAACTTTGTTAGGCAATAAAATTTTACGTTCAAAAGATAAAAATCTAATTAATTTTGCCACAGAAAGAATTAATCGTTATCCACAACCAATAAAAGACAGTTTGGATATTGCCGAAAATCTAAAAGATTTAACTAAAAAAATATCAGACTTTGCATATTTGGCTGTGGAATTAGAAAAAAATATTTTGAAGGGAAATATTGTGGTTGGTGAGTTTGACGATTTGCAATATAAACCAAATGGCGTAGAAAATAGCTTGGAAATTCATTTGACTTCTTCCTTAGTCAAATCACTTTCGCCTATTGCATTTTATTTGCGTCATTTAGCCCAAAAAAACGACTGCATTATTATTGACGAACCCGAATTAAATTTGCACCCTGATAATCAAATTTTGGTGGCGAGGTTTCTGGGTAGATTAGTCAATGAAGGTTTTAAGGTTATTGTGAGTACACATTCTGACTATATTGTCAAAGAAATAAATAATTTGGTAATGTTGAGTACAGAGAGTGAAGCAAGAAATGAATTGTTGATAAAATACGGTTATTCTGAAAAAGAAACCATTAAACCTGAACAAATTGAGGCTTTGTTGTTTCGTTTGCCCAAAAATGGTGTGATGGTTACGCCTGAAAAAATAGCTATTACGCCCACAGGTTTAAGTATCAAAACTATTGATGAAGTCATTGATAAATTGGATACAATGACCGAAAATATTTATTACAAACTTTTCGAAAACTCAACAAACTAACTTAGCAAATGGATTGGATTACAAAAATTAGAAATTCAGTAGATACACAATTTCACTATATAAAAGATAGTGGCAATAAGGTTGTGCTGGAAGAAATGCAGGAAACAGCTATTTGCAAAGAAATAATTATCAATAAAGAGAGTTTCAAAACTTTTACAATAGAACTTGATAAACGAAAAATTATCAAAAAAACGCCAAATCCACAAGAAAAAGATATTACAATAGATATTCACCCTTTGTTGAAAGACGGGATAGAAGGTTTGAAAAAGCAATGTGATTATGTGATATTTTGCCAAAAAGATAGTGAATTGTTTGTTTTGGTTGTCGAACTGAAATCAAATCAAGATAATGGTTGGACAAAACAAACGTATGCAGGTGAGCATGTTGCAAAATATCTTTTGGCTATGGTCGAAAACTATGAAAGTTTGAAACTCGAAAAAGTAAATTTTCGGCATATTTTATTTAGCAATGACAACGCAAACAATATGCAAGGCAGAAAGAAAAGCAAGACAACAACACAATTATTCAGTTATGAAGAACACCCAAAGTTCAGCTTTTTATATGTTCGTAAACCTTGTAATACTGATTATGATTTAGGTATATTTTTGCGATAAAACCCAATTTCTATGCTTACACTCACATATTCCTGTCCCGAAGATTGGAACAAAATGCAGCCTGATTTAGCAACTAAAACAGAAGTTATTGTTTCTGAGCAAGATTTTAAAAGGCTTTGCGAGGCTACTAAAATTTTAAGAGAAAAGTATGTATTGCGGTAATTTATTTGAGTTTTTCCGTCTCAAAATTATTTTAACCACATAGAATACATAGTTTATTTGTTTTTTATATGTTTCTATGTGTTAATTTATGTGCAAAAGACATTTTAAAACTTTTATAATGCAAACTTAGAATTATCGTACAACTTGTAATTTATGGTAGAACACATTATTTTCCGTTTCAATGCAGACTAAATATATTCCTGTTGATAAATTTTCTTTAGAATTAAATTTAGTAGTTCCATTAACCCCAGAAAGTTCCTCACGAAATAATAATTTACCTTGCAAAGTTGTATAACTTACTAACATTTTTGCAGATTCATCGCCTTCTA
This sequence comes from Cytophagales bacterium, assembly GCA_043748455.1. Classification (GTDB taxonomy): domain Bacteria; phylum Bacteroidota; class Bacteroidia; order Cytophagales; family Thermoflexibacteraceae; genus JAAFKA01. Next base: position 1,993 of record JAYTNF010000338.1, on the reverse strand, counting down.
TATGAATAAAAATATTGCCATTATCAGATGGGTTTGGATAAATATTGCTATAAGCTATTTTATTTGTGCGTTGTGCAACAACTAATTTACTATATGAATATTGTCCGTCAATGTCTGTTTGTTTTATACGGTAATAAATGGCATTTGCTTTTGGCAAAGTTTTATCAATATATTCATAATATAAAGTTGAAGTGCTATTTGCCATTTGTGGTGTAATTGCACCAATTGTATAATAATTTAAACCATCTAATGACCTTTGTACTTCAAATTTTGCATTATTTACTTCAATACTTGTAGCCCAATTTACGGCAACAGAAGTTGTTTTTTGTTGATAAATTGCCGAAACATTTACAAAAGTTACAGGAAGTAATATAATTTCTTGACAACCACCAGAACCAGCAGTTGATTGAAAACTTGGACAGCCACTAATATTACAGGTAACACAAAAATTAAGTCCTGCACCAAAACTATTTTGTCCAGTACAGCCATTAAGAGTACTTGATGGTGATGTATAACCAGCCCCACAATCAACACAGCCACCAACACGTATATTTCCGCCACCAGTTGTACTTATGGCATTTGCACCACTAGAACAAGTTTTGATACATAATCCTCCTTGCACATCTATAAAAGCATTATTACGAATATCTACTTTGCTCGCATTATCACTTAGTAAAAAGTTACATTTATTAGCTGTACTTCCTTGATAGATATTAAGCCTAACACCAGTGCCACTAACTATTAAAGTTCCAGTGCCCGAAGCCTTAACTTCTATAGTCTTCACTGTAATAGTACCACCATAAGCTGTTTTGGTTGCTGCATCTACGGTTACAATGTCGGCATTGATTATGACATCATCGCCAGGTCCTGGTAAGCTGCCCACACATGAGGCATACCATGTGCAAGGGTTTTCCCACTTGCCACTTTGTCGTGAGGTAAAAGTAGCTGCATGAATTTGAAGTGTTGTAACAAGCAATAATATTAAAATCATGCTAAATTTTTGTAGATTTTTCATTTAGGTAATTTAATTAAAGTGAATAAAAATTTATGAATTAAAAGTAATTTAGTTGTATTTTTTTGAAAAATTACAGTTTTATTAAAAATACATCTGTAATTTTTCCTTTTGAAACAATGATATTATCAATAATTTTTTCTTTATATGGTTTTTGAGGTACTATTGCTAATCTATAATTACCTTCACGAAGACCTCTTACTAAAAATTTACCTTTGTTATCTGTATATGTGCCGACTGAATCTGTGCCAGGAATTGCCCAAACAACTGTTTTAATATTGGAAGGGCTAATTTCTCCACGTATTTGCCCTGTTTCTGTTGCTAAAAATCCTCTAATTACAGGTTTTAGCAGATATTTGCCTGAATTTCCAGCTTTGATTATAGACCTACTTGCATCAAAATCTAATACGAGTTGGTACGTAGTATTTGCTACAAGTGTTACATTTGTGTTAATTTTTATGCCTGAATTTTGTCCACTTGGCGTATTTAATGGATATAATTTTCCATTCTCACCTACTAAGTTATTCTCTCCTAAAATTAATCTCATTTGTTTAATTGTTCCAATAGGAAACTTACCTATTGCTAATAAAGTATCTTTACCATTTGCAAATTTAAGCAAGTCATAAATTCCAACTTTTACATTTTCAGGTGTTTGCCAACCTGAATTTTCGTCAGTGGTCATATTAATTTGTATATCACGAATGTCTATCATTACAGATTCGTAATCTACTGGAGCATCTGTTAATCGTATTTCTATAGTTCCTGTTGCGGCAACAGGCTGTTTAGAACCATTATTATCAGTGCTGCAAGCCCCTAAACTTATAAGAAGTAAACAAATAGTGCCTATTTTTATCATAAAACTTAGATTGTAATTTTATTAACTAATGTAAGTTGCGTAGTGAATTGTACCGCACCCTTTAGGGTGCAAGGTCATTGTAAAATAGCAATTAAATCGTTAAATTAATTCCATTTTAAAGGTTT
>JAYTNF010000337.1:0-3537 GCA_043748455.1 Cytophagales bacterium | reverse complement strand
CAAATTACATAAATCCCAATTCCATTGCGGGTTTAATCAGCGTAATCCGTGTCATCTGTGTTCTACTAAGTTATTGATAATCAGCAACTTAGATAATCACACATTTTTTACTACAACTTGCAAATCTAATAGTATGCAACGATGTTTCTAAAAATAATAATGAAAAGATTTTCTCAAGAAATCTAATTTGTCATTCTAAATGAGGTTGCCATCAGCAAGGCGAAGAATATGGGCTATTACCTTAGATTATTTGCTTTGCTGATAGCCAACCCATTCAGAGTAACACTATCACAATCCTATTCTACTTCTCTAAACTCCTTACGAATTTTCGTAACCAATTTCAACCAAAAACCTCTATCAACTTTATCTATTAAATCTGAATTTTGGTATGCTTTGTCTAATTCTGTTAATTTTTCTCTGCAATTTGTTAAAATTGTTTTTAAATCATGCTTGCCTTTGCGAATTTCTATAAGATATGCCGCATTTGCTCGTCTTACTACAATTTTCTTTTCGGTTGCAATCTCTATTCCCACATCTAATAACCGCACACAATGCAATAAATTTTTGCCATCTATTTGCTGTCCATGACCTTCAATATCCACATATCGTTGCACATTTCGTTTTGAAAGCCATTCTTGATATTCCTTATATTCTTTGCAATGTCGGCTATACGCATCAGGATTAAATAAAACCGTTGCCACAGGCAGAGCATCAAATGGTGTTTCAGAAGTTCGCAAATCATTTGAGGTATCTGTGCCAATTCCTTGTGGATTTTCCAATAAATAAAGTTGATAACCTTCTTTGCTATGATTTAATTTTGATAGAACTACATCATTTTGTGTCAAATTTTGTGCTGATAACCAATCATTTAGCGGATAAACTCCTTGTTTTGGCATTTTCTTTTCAGCTAACTTGTCATTTACTAATTTGTCGTTTGTCAATTTATCATTTGCTTGCATCACCACCCAACAAAAATCAATAGGAGTTTTTCGTTCTATTTTCGTCTTTTCCCAATTCATTTTCTTATTAAGTCCTTCCGCTTTTTCAATTTGTGCAAAAGCATAGCCACCAAACGACCAACGACAAGATTTAGACAAAAAATTGTCCCGATGTGCAATCAATTCATCAAAAATAGGGTGTTTAAAAATCACACAATCTTCGGGACTGTATAGCAACTCTAACATCGTTGGATTTCCTGTGCAGCACAATTCCACAAACCGCCGCAACTCGTAAGCAGTTTCGTCTTTGCTAAAATTCACTTGTTCTTGGTAACCATGTTCCAGCACAGATTCAGGAGTTTGAATATAAACCATTTTATAATCAAAATCCGAGCCTTCCACATTTGTTCCGTAGGCGTGTGAACCCACAAGGCATTTATAAATAATATTTAATTCTGTTTCTTTCATGGAGTAGTTTGTAAATTCCTATCAATTTGCTTAAAAAAGGTTAAGAAATCTTTAATTTCTTTCATACAATCGTCATCAAAATTCCAATAATCCTCCTCAACAGCAAAACCCACACTGCTTTTATATTCTTTACGAGAAGCTAAAAATGCTTGTGTCATGGTTTTTGCAATATTTTTTGGTTGTTTATTTTTTGGCAAAATACCTTCAATACATTTGAAATAGGCATCTAAACATGGCATAATCGGGTCTGATGCTACACTTTTCAAACATAAATCTTCTAACATGCCATTTTCAATACTATTTGGCAATATAAAAACTCCTAATTGAGGTTTATTATATTCCCAAGTGTTTATATTTCTAGGTGCTATCATATTCAAATTATCTTTTATTGCAACTTGTATCTTTTCAAAAGATTTTTCAATATCGTTGTCTGCATTTTGAATAAAACCAATGATTTCAACCTTTGAAAAATCAGGACTAAGTCTTAATAATTCTAATTTTGATGCAAAATTACTTTCACCACCAATATCTATTATTTGAACATCTGATATTTTGAGGTGCTTTTCTAAAAACCTTTTAAAAAAATACCACTCATCTTGACCTTCTACAGCTAATAGTTTTACACTTTTTATCTTAGTTGTATCCTTTTCTTTTATATCATTTAAGGTAATTTTTAGCTCTTTCATGTTTATCTTACCTCCCAATTTTCTTGCATGGCAAGAGTTAAAATTTCCTGACGATAAGGAAATGCAGTATGGCTATTTTCATTATTTTCTACTCTAAAATAACATACTTCGTTATCTGGAATAGTATTATTTTCCACACAAATTTGTGCTGTTTTAGCTAATGCTTTCACACATTCCCACGAGTGAGTAGTGGCAAAAATTTGAACTTTAAATTTTTCTGCTGTTGTAATTACTGCTTTCCAAAGAATTTCTTGTGCAGAATAGTGAAGACCATTATTAATTTCGTCTATTAATACAATACCATTTTTAGTATTATAAATAGCTGTTATGATAGATAAAAACTTTTTCATGCCATCACCTGCTACATTTACAGGTATAAATCTATCTAAACCTGTATCAAAATAAACAACATCATCATCTGTGTGAATATCCAATATTGTAATATCTAATTGGTTCAAAATTTCAATAATTTCCTTTTTTTGTTTGCCAATAATTATTTTATTAACTCTATCTTCCAAATCTTCTAATATTACTGAGGAATTAAGAAATGTACAGTTTAATTTTTTATTGTATCTTTTTTTCTTCATATACTCTAAGTCTATATCAAGATTACCAACCCTTTCCACTTCCCTCAATTCCATACCTTTTCCTTGGGTTTTACAAAATTACCTTCTTATAAATATCTTTTAGCTTAATATTACAAGTTCCAATTTGCAGGCTTGCGGTTTCGTCTTCGTGGTCTGTTGTCAGCCATTCGTTGTTACTAATTCGATTGAGTATAGAAAGATATTTTTCTTTTTGCGAAACTAAGACGTATGTTTTTAGAGAAGGAATTTTTTTATAACACCGCCATTTGTCGTTAATATCTATGTTTTCGGTGCTATCTGATAAGATTTCAATAATGATACTTGGGTTTAAACTTGCTTGCATTTTTTTGCCAAATACCTTAAATTCTTCTTGTTCACAAACAACAGTAATATCTGGATAATAAATCCTATCACATTGTGGAACATATACCATTCTATTGCTGCCATAAACTTTACAATCACTTTCAGATAAACAAATATTGAGCAAGGTAATTAAATTAGCAACAATTAACTCATGTGCAGGCGAAGCATAAGCCATTGCTTTAATTTCACCACCTAAATACTCGTGCCTAATTTCTGTTTGTTCTTCTTGTGTTAAATAGTCTTCTAATTGCATCTGATTAAAAGTTTAGTTATTTTACAATAATTTTTAACAAGATAGTTATTTCTTGGCAATTTACAAAATAGAATAACAATTATAACTATTCACAAAAAAGTCAATGTGAATGATTATTTAACTCGACTTATTTATTTTTAATGTTGGCTTCTTCCCAAGTCATTCGTCTTTCGGGGTTGGCTTTCATTGCCTCGTGTCGGCTTTTGAGGATTTCTTTTTGCTCGTCTGTTAAATCTGCATTA
>JAYTNF010000336.1:0-10057 GCA_043748455.1 Cytophagales bacterium | reverse complement strand
GTACAAGCTGATGATTTGCTTACGATTATTTATACTTCTGGTACAACAGGAAAACCCAAAGGTGTCATGCTTAGTCATGATAATATTGTGAGTAATTCCTTGGCTGTTAAAGACATTATAGATATTCCACTTGGACAGTCAAAAGCATTAAGTTTCTTACCTTTATGCCATATTTATGAAAGAACTGCCCTTTATGTTTATATGTATAAAGGTTGTTCAATATATTATGCTGAAAGTATTGATACGATTGGAGCAAATTTGCAGGAAGTAAAACCTCAAACTTTCTGTACTGTGCCACGTTTATTAGAAAAAGTATATGAAAAAATTACTGCAAAAGGTAATGAATTGACAGGTATTAAGAAAAAATTATTCATGTGGGCGTTAAATTTAGGTTTGGAATATGAGCCACATATTTATAAAGGTTGGTTTTATCACAAACAGTTAGAAATTGCTAACAAAATAATATTCAACAAATGGCGTGAAGCTTTGGGTGGCAACATTATTCAAATTCAAGTTGGGTCGGCGGCTTTGCAACCTCGTTTGTCGAGAGTTTTTTGGGCTGCGGGTATCAAAGTTTGCGAAGGTTATGGCTTAACAGAAACTTCTCCTGTAATTGCAGGTTGTATTGCAACACATAAAGACATGAGAATTGGCTGTGTTGGTCCTGTTATTGATGGTGTGCAGGTAAAAATAGCAGAAGATGGCGAAATTTTGTGTAAAGGTCGCAATGTGATGAAAGGTTATTACAGAAATGAAGAAATGACAAATGAAGTGATTAAAGATGGTTGGTTTCATACAGGAGATATTGGGATTTTTGTTGAAAACCGTTTTCTTAAAATTACAGACCGTAAAAAAGAAATGGTCAAAACTTCGGGCGGAAAATATGTTGCACCACAAGTATTGGAAAATAAATTTAAAGAATGTCCATTTATAGAACAAATTATGGTAATTGGTGAAAATGAAAAATTCCCCGCAGCTTTAATTGTTCCTAACATCGATAATTTGAAGCATTGGTGCAAGGAAAATGGTATCAATTATACAAATGATGCGGACATGATTAAGAATAAAGAAATCAATGCAGAAATAGAAAGGTACATTAAAGATTTTAATAAAGGTTTTGGAAATTGGGAACAAGTAAAAGCATTTAGATTAGTTCCAAATCAGTGGACTATTGAAGGTGGCGAACTTACTCCAACCATGAAACTGAAACGTAAAGCTATTATGAGCAAATACGAAAAAATGGTTAATGAAATTTTTGCAGCAGGAGAGAAATAAAAAAATTATGAATTATGAATTATGAATTATAAGTTTTGAATTATAATTTGTAACTTATAATTCATAATTCATAATTCATAATTTTGACAAATCATATTTCAAAATGCGTATCACATACATATATATACTTTTAACTTTTTTTGCAATATTTTTGGTCGGTTGCAAAGATGACCCTATTAATTTGCCTGTAAAAGCAAGTTTTACATATAGCCCCAAAGATAGTATTTTAACAACTGATTCTTTTAAACTCATAAGTACATCAACTCCAAAAGAAAGAATTATAGAATATAGCTGGGATATTGATGGCGATGGAAAAGCTGATTCTAAGGAAGCAAACCCTGTTTTTTTCTTCAAACAAGCAGGACGTTACACAATTATTTTAACTGTAAAAGGTAATAAAGGAGATATTGACCTCAAATCAACCTCTATTAATGTTCGCAGACCTGCAAATGGTACGTTAATTTTGTATAGAAAAGATAAATTAAAACAAGGAGTAATTGTTGCTATTGACACCACCAAAAAAGCAGATTCATTATTTTTTCCGATTGCACCCATTTGTGGTAAAACAACAAAGGCATTAACACTAACATTGAAAGAAGGAACTTATAATTTGTCGGCAATTTATGGCGACAATATAGCTACTTGGTCAAAAACTGTTGATATTATTGGAGGTGAATGTAATTTGCAAGAATATAAATTTATAATTAACACAAGATTGGAAATTACGGTTAATGACACCTCACAAAAACCAACACCAAATAGTAGTGTGCAATTATTTACAAGTGTAAAAGACTGGAAATCAAAGACAAATCCTGTTGGCATGGCACAAATGACTGGTGCAGATGGGAAAGTAACATTTTCTAATTTGAATACTGTGAAATATTGGGTAAGAGCAAATCGTGGAATTTTAAATGCTGATTCTATGTCAGTAAGTCCAATTCTTTCAGAAGGAATTATTAGTTCCTTAGATGTGCAAATGAAAAAATAATTACATCAACTTTATTTGACTGAGAATTAAATATGAATTAAATACTAATTGACTATGAAAAACCTTAGCCGTCCTCTAACAAACCTTGCTTTTATACTTTTTATTATAGGTATTTTTGCGTCTTTATATGCTATTTTCTTTGTAATGCCTGAAACAATGTTGCAAAAAATGGGTATTAGCAATACAGACCATACACAATTAGACATAGCTAAACAAGCTTCTATTAGAACTTTGTTAATAGTTGGTGTAGAATTACTTATAGGTTTAGGTTTAATTATTAGCCTGTTAGCTAATAATCGGAAATTTGTCGGGACAGAAAATATTGTTTATATCACTAATAATGCAGAAAATAAACAAGATAAAACACAAATAGACACAAATATTAGTGCAGATAGTGAACTAAAAACTAAGGCTAATGGAGTCAAACAGCATATTACACAAGCAAATACGGATAAAGATAAACTGCAATTAGGGCTTAACCAACTCTGTCAGTTATTGCAAGCAAGTATTGGGGCTTTATTTGTGAGTAAAGAAATTAATAGCCGAAAATATATTGAGTTTATACTTGGTTTTGCCTTTCAACTCCCTGAAAGTAAAACCTTACTGTATGAATATGGAGAAGGAATATCAGGACAAGTGGCAAAAAGTGGTAAAGAAGTGGTTATTTCCAAAGTTCCCGAAGGATATATCACCATAATTTCTGGTTTAGGAAAAGCAACTCCTAAATACATGCTAGCCTTACCAATATTTCACAACCAAATATTGGTGGGTGTCTTAGAAATAGCTTCTTTTACTCCATTCTCAACTAATCATATAAATATAGCCAAAGAAATTGTTGAGGTTATGGGACAATATATGAATCCAGAGGTAAAGGGAGTTATTTTAATGAAAAATTAATAATTTAGTATTACAAAAACTAATCTTAAAAAATAGTTAAATAGGTTTCTCAATAATATTAAGTAGTGGTAAAAAACATATAATAACCTAACTTATTGATTATCAAATCATATTTTTTTACCACTGCCGAATTTCTTATCATTATCCTGCTATTTTTTCTGCAAATTCTGTAAATATCCGCACTCCAAAAGCTGTTGCTGCTCTATCTTTGGCAAAGTCTGAATGTGTAAAACTTACACCTGCCACATCTAAATGCACCCAAGCTGGGTGATTTGCAGTAAATTTTTCTAAAAATTTTGCCGCACCAATAGAACCCGCAGGAGAACCATTCCAATTTTTGGTGTCTGCCATGTCTGATTTTAGAGGGTCTCCATATTCGTCCCACATCGGCAAAGCCCACAATTTTTCATGAGTTTTCATACCAATATCATATAAAGTTTTTGCTAATGCCTCATTTTTCGTAAACATTGCACCTGCTACAAAACCTAATGTAATAACACTTGCACCCGTAAGTGTAGCAATATCTAATACATAATCTGGTTGATAATTTTTGATAACGTAAGACAAACCATCTGCCAAAATCAAACGACCTTCTGCGTCTGTGTCCTCCACTTCAATAGTCAGCCCTGAATAAGAATCTATAATATCACTTGGTTTATAGGAATTGCCATCAACAGAGTTCTCACATGCAGGCACAACGCCTATTACATTTACTGCTAATCCTAATTTAGCTATGGCTTCTACTGCTGCCAAAACCGTCGCACCACCAGCCATATCACACTTCATGAGTGCCATGCCTTGTGTTTTGATATTATTGCCACCTGTATCAAAATTTACACCTTTACCTACTAATGCAATGGTTTTTGTTGCTTTTTCGTGTTTATACTCCAAAATTGAGAAGGTTGGCGTGTTTACGCTGCCTTTTCCAACTGCCCACAATGCTTTTAACTTCTGCTTTTTAATTTCTTCACCTCTAAATATTTTAGCAGTAATATTGGCAGTAGTACTTGTTTCTTCTGCAATTTTTTCGGTAGTTTTAGCAAAGTCTTCGGGAGTAAAATAGTTGCTAGGCAAATTTACCATATCAAAAGCACGCATTTGTGCTTGTGCAATAATCTGACCTTTGGCAATTCCCAGCGATGCTGTTTGTGGCTGCGATAAATGAATAAGAATTGTCGAAAGTTTGATAGCTTTCGGTTTTTCAGCTTTCAGTTGTCCAATTTCATAAGTTCCAAGCAAACTTCCTGCTGCAATGGCTTCTGTCAAAATATGTTGTGGAATTTCTGTATTTTTCAAAGATGAAAATTGCAAAACATCAACACTTAAATTTTCACCCAAAGTAGCTTTATTTTTATGCACATAAAGACGTACAACTTGTCTTAAAATTTCAGGCGAAAAATCTGTTGGTTTGCCCAAACCAGTTAAAACAATTTTCTTTACATCTGTTTTATTGGTATAAAAACTTAGTAATTCCTTTTTTTCGCCTTTAAAATCGGCTTGCAAAGTTTCGGCTTGTATGCCCGCATACATAGCAATGTCTGCTAATATATGTTGCAAATCATCAACTTGTTGCAATGGAATTAATACCGTTTCAACAGGTAAAAATGTAGATAATACTTGAAAATTAAACATGGTTAAACAATTAAATTTGTTAGGGACACTTTATTATTTATCGAGCAAATACAATTTCTTATTTTCGTATTCACGTGTAAATTCATCTATAAATATATAGAAACAGGCAATAGATTTTAAATGCTGCTCCTTGCTTACAGGTGTTAAGAAAACTTCTTCCCAGTCAATGGTTTGAGGGTCGAAATCCATGCAAAATGCAAGAATCATATTTACCCATCCAGCAGTTGATTCATAGTATCCAAGTTTTTTTGCAACCCATTCAAAAAACAATTCCTCTTTTTCAGCATTTTTGACTATACAATTTTCTATCATTGCATGGTAATATCCAGACATGTAAATATGAATACTTCGCAATGTTGCTTCACCTGTCCACATGGCTGGTCGCTGTTCTATCTGCTTAAATATATGGTAACATTCAAGTATCATGGAATTTCAAAAATTTCTTATTTCATATTTATTTTTTAATTCTTGTTCTATTTCTAATTCGAAATAATTTTACTAATTTTGGTACATAGTCTTCATCAGTTTGCACAAATAAATAATTTGCGGCGTGTTGCTGACAAAGTTTTTCTAATTTCTGTTGTTTTGCTGAAAATTGCCCAATAATTTTATTGCGAAACTCAGGCGAAGAAGAATTTATCCACAAAGTTTGGTTGGTTTCTTTATCTAACAAAGGCACAATTCCCAAAGGTGGCAAAGCTGTTTCACGTGCATCAGCTACATGAATTACAATCAAATCATGTCGTTTTGCAAGGGCTTTTAATTCTTGTTCATAATTGTCATCAACAAAATCAGAAACCATGACAATAATACTTTTACGTTTAATAATATTTAGGGCAACATTAATGGCTTTGCTTACACTTGTTTTGAGTGATTTTGGTACAAGTTTTGTCATCGACCCTATTAGTCCAACTGCGTGTTTGATACCTTTGTTTGGTTTGAGATAAATTTCACGTTGGTCAGAAAAGCATAGCAAACCCACAGAACTTCCTTCTTTTAGGGCTGAAATGGTCAAAACGCCACAAATTTCACGACCTATATCTATTTTTTGGCAATTTTCCGCACCTATATATTGCGAAGCACTAACATCGAGAATAAAAAACAAATTTTGTTCTTTTTCCTCTTTAAATGTTTTTACATAAGTGTCATCACCTTTTGAGCTTACGTTCCAATCTATTGTTCGCACATCATCACCATACTGATAAGCACGCACATCATCAAACTCTAAGCCCGAACCCTTAAAAACAGAGTGAAAATTGCCCTGCATTTGCGAGTTTACAGCCTTGCGAATACGAAGTTCGTATTTGCGGAGTTTGTAAAAAAGTTCTTTCATCATAGCAGTAAGGAATAAATATGAAATATGAAATATGAAATATAAAATATGATGTATGAAATATAAAATGTGATGTATAGAATTTTATATATAAAAATATTTCATACATCATATTTTATACCTAATTAAGTTGTCTTTCTCAAATCATTAATCAAAAGAATAATCATCGTTAATAATATCATCACAAAAATAATAGATACAAAGAAGGCAACAGAAACACTAAAAATACTAAAAATATAATTTGTAATTGGTTGTGTCATATTTTGGAATAAAAACATAAAAGCTAATAGAATCCCTAACATGGAAGTTTTACTTGCATATTTTGTGGTTTCGGTATTATTAAGCACTATAACAAACAAAGTTGGTAATAAAGGACTCCAAAAGAAACTCAATAGCGGCAAAAGCCAAATAATTGGAGGCATATTTTCAAGTTCCTTCACTGAAACAAAAACCTCATTTTGTGCAATATGTGTTATCGCAAACAAAATAGTCATTACGCCAACCAAACACGATAAAATTACAACTAAGGCATTGGTATTCATTAAGATAATGCTTGCAACTAATCTTCCTAAAAAACCACCAAAGATAATTGGAATTAAAATTTGTGATGCAGTTATTTGTGGCATTTTAATGATATTTGTACAAAATAGAGGCAGCCATTTCATAAACTGTGTTTCATTGAGAACAATAAACGACAAAATTAAGAGAAAGAGCCAAACCAAAGTATAATTCAAAATGGTAAATGAACCTTTAAAGACTTTTAAAATTTCTGAAATAGTGAAGTCTATTTTATTATCTTTACTAATTTCAATGGTTTTTATATTAGCTTTGTATAGCAAAAAGCTACTTATTGCACCCAAAATAGCCAGTAAAAAGAATACTTTTCGCCAATGAATAAGGTCTAAGTATCTCGAACCTCCAAAAAATATCACACTAAATAATAATCCCAATAAAAATAGCCCCTCAAAAAAGTTAATAATTCCTGCAAAATATTTTTGATTAGATGAAAGCAAATACATCATTTTATAACCAATTAAACGACTAAGAGCAAAGCCTAAACCCGAAAAAAAATAAAATATCTTTGGAATAAATAGATTTGTGCCAAAGGGCATCAATAAAGCAGCCATTGTTGCAATAAGAATCACAGGCAGTAACAACTTTTTATAGCCAACAGTGCGTAAAAATGGTGCTGCAACCAATGCAACAAGTAAATAAGCAAAACTTTCTAATTTTTGTAACACAGCCACACTATCACTATCTTCTCCATATTCATACAAAGACTGTTCTATGACAATAAATGTACTATTGACAAAAACAGAAAAGGTAAAATAGCACAAAAAAATAGCAAAGCTAATAGCTGTAAGTTTCATAGAAATTAGGTTTATATACTGCAAAAATAGAAAATAGTAGCTAAAAATCCAAACTTAGACTTTTTTGTGTGATTTTAAGATAACAAAGAAATATTTTTTTTAGTAATTTGTAGTTTTGTCAAAAACTTAGCTAATTTTGTGCCCTGATTGATATACCAAACATCACAACTAAATAGTATAACCAAATAGTAATCAATATGTGTAAAATGACTTCATACCTAAAATACTGTTTGATAACTTGCTTTGCATGCACTTTTCATAATATTTTCGCACAACAAGATGCACAGTATAGTCAATATATGTATAACCAAATATATATAAATCCAGCAGTATCAGGACTTAATTCCAAATTTATAGAAACAGGAATAATACATAGACAACAATGGTTAGGTTATTCTGCAAGTTTTGATATTGGAGGTTCTCCAACTTCTACTATGGCATATATTTCTGCACCCGTAAAATTTTTGCATGGTGGACTGGGTTTGCAATTACAAAATGATAAATTAGGACCATTAAATAATTTTTCGGCGGCACTTTCCTATGCTTTACACGAAGAAATACAAAATGGTACAATTTCTTTTGGTGTGCAAGCTGGTATTTATAACATGGCTATTGATTTTAGCACTTTACGCCCACGTGAAACAGGCGATGTACTTATTGCAGGGAGAGGGAATCTTAGTCAATTTCGCCCAGATTTTAGTGCAGGCTTTCAACTCACTAAGAAAAAATACTATGTAGGTATTGCAGCAAGTCATTTATTGAAACCATCTTTTGATTTTGGAGGTGTATCTACAACAAGATTAAATATTCATACAAATATTACAGGTGGTATGAATTTTGACTTAAACAATGATATTGTATTGAAACCTTCAGCAATTATTAGAACAGATTTTAATTCGTTTTCAGCACAAGTAAGTGCTATTGCAAGTTATCAAAATTTTGTTCACTTTGGTGTCGGTATGCGTAACTCTTTAAATGTAGATGATGCTATCATTTTTGCAGGTATCAATGTCCTTAAAGATAAGAGTTTGCATATAGGTTATGCCTTTGATTATGTAGTGAGTGGCGTATCAGCAAAAGCACCAACTTCTCACGAAATAATCTTACGTTATAATATTCCAATGCCAATACCAATAGTATCACCAATTATACGAACACCAAGATTTAGATTTTAAATGAGAATTTTAAGGTATTTTAAGAATCTTAAAATGAAAATTAAAAATTATTTAGTTGGTTTTCAAGCACTTAGTAAAAAAATATACATTTTATTGCAATGTTGTATTGACCTTTGCATTGTTTTTGCAACTAAGGTTTAGCAAATATTGTTTCAGAAAATTTTTGACAGATAAAATAACGATTGGGCGTTAAATGAATTAAAGCTATGACTAAAAGAAGTTTCTTCAAAATAAACTATACCTTGTTGCTGTTTGCATTTGCAGTTTCTATGCAGAGTTGTATCTTCGGAGGCAAAGGCAAAGGTGATAACGGAGAATTAATTGGGGTACAAGGCAGAGAAGGCTGGAAACAAGAGTTGCCATATGGAATGGTAACAGTTCCACCAGGAACATTCCACATGGGACAAGCTGACCAAGATGTTGCATCTTCTAAAATCAACATGAACAAACAAATCACAATTAGTGGTTTTTACATGGATGATACGGAGATAACTAACAATGAGTATCGTCAATTTATTGACTATATGAAAGAAAATGCTGGCGGTGGCGATATTACTGTTGGTGGTGATAGTACGATTTTTATGCGTTATCGCAAAGTATTGCCTAAAATTGAGGCAGAACAAGATATTATGGATTTCCTTTATCCCGACACTGCGGTTTGGATGAATGATTTTACCTACCACATGGGTGACCCTATGACAACTTATTATTACACTCACCCTGCATTTGACGATTATCCTGTTGTTGGTGTTACTTGGAAATCTGCTATTATGTTTTGTGAATGGCGTACAAAATACATGAATGTAGCACGTGAAGGAGAAGGCAAATTTCCAATGCCTAATTATCGTTTGGCATCAGAAGCTGAATGGGAATATGCTGCAAGAGGTGGACGTGATATGGCTAAATATCCTTGGGGAGGTCCTTATGTACGTAATGCAAAAGGTTGCGCATTAGCAAACTTTAAACCAGGACGTGGTAACTATTTTGATGATGGTTTTTCTTATACAAATCCAGTAGGTGCTTATTTCACAAATGATTATGGTTTGTATGATATGGCAGGTAATGTAGGAGAATGGACAGAAGATGCATTTAGCCCACAAAGTGTGCCATTAGTTTGGGACTTAAACCCAACTTATTATGACGAAAATGAACCTAAAAAAGTAGTAAGAGGTGGTTCTTGGAAAGATGTTGCATTTTTAATAGAAACAGGCACAAGAGATTTTCAACACCAAGACTCTGCAAGGTCTTTCATCGGATTTCGTTGTGTAATGACATACTTAGGTAGGTCTGCTGGTTCAGAATTTTAATAAATAGTACTTTTTAGGTACGTTGGCAATGGTGCTTTTCGCACCTTGACAATCGTACTAACTTTTATACGATTGTCAAG
>JAYTNF010000335.1:0-10604 GCA_043748455.1 Cytophagales bacterium | reverse complement strand
TTGGCAAAAAACATGCCCGAAAATCAATCGCCATCAAAAGTAAGTTTAGAACAATTTGCACCCAAAAGATTAAGTCAAGGTAGTCAAGGTTCGTGTACCGCATGGGCTTGTGCTTACGCAGCTATGACTATTAATCAAGCAAGAGCAGCCCAAGCAGACCCAAATTCTATAGCATTTAGTCCCTCATTTGTCTATAATCAAATTACGAGAGGAAATTGCACAGGCACACATATTGGCAAAACCTTAGATAAATTGACAGAGGAAGGTGGACTTAGTTTAACAGATTTTCCATACAATGACAATGATTGCAACCGCCAACCGAATAATACGCAAATGCAACGTGCTGAGGAGTTTAAAATCAAAGGTTATAACCGTTTGACTCTTAAAGATGACGATTATCGTATTGATTTAGAGGCAATTAAGCAAAATATTGCACAAGGTGCACCTGTTGTTATTGGCATGGCTGTGGGCGGAACTTTTTATAAAATTGGCAATGAAGGTATTTGGCGACCAACCGAAAAGGATTTTGCAGCCCTAAAACGTGGCACAGATGGACATATTGTTGATGATGGCGAAGAAGCAGCTTTTGGTGGTCATGCCATGTGTGTGATTGGTTATGACGAAAATTATGAAGGTGGCTCTTTTCAAATTATGAATAGTTGGGGAGATGATTGGGGACGTGATGGACTATTTTGGATGAGTTACAAAAATTTTGAATATTTTTGCAACAGTTTTTATGCAGAGGCTTATGGTTTATATCCCGCCATTGCCAAAAATACAGCAAATACTTTTAAGGCTGATATTGGTTTATTCCAAAATCAAGCCAAGCAATATATTCCTTTTGAAGCACAAAACGGATTTACTTTTGCCACAAATGATGCGATGCCCAAAGGCGTAAAATTCAAAATTGCAGTTCGCAATTATGACGCATGCTATGTTTATGTGATTGGACAAGAAACTGATGGCACAAGTTATGTCTTATTTCCTTATACTGCCAAACATTCAGCTTATTGCGGCATTGTTGGCACTCGTTTATTTCCAAAAGATTATTCTTTGCAATTAGATAATATTGGACAAAAAGATGTTATGGCTGTTATTTTCTCAAAAGAAGAACTTGATTACAAAACCTTAAATGAACAAATTAGCAAAAGCAATGCAACAAGTTATGAAGGCAAAATCAAAGCTGTTTTAGGAGATAAATTGGTGAGCAAAGTCAAATTTACAGATGGGCAAACTATTAGCTTTAACTCGCAAAAAGCTGAAAATCAATCTGTTGTGGCTATTGTTTTTGAAATGAAAAAAAAATAAGAAGTATATCCCAAAATTTAAAATTTGTCATTTTGAGCTAAGTGGGCAGCAATCCGCAAGAATCTGAATTGTTGGTTTTTGACCTAATAACGTCAGATTCTTCGCTTTGCTCAGAATGACAAAACTATAACTTTAAGTGTCCAATTACTTAATTTAATACTACCACTTAGTTTTTAAGTAATAAGACAGATTTAAAGTATATTTTGTACCACAGACTTTAGTCTGTGAGGTTTTGATAATTAACACTTTACAGACTAAAGTCTGTTATACATTTATTTTGTCCTATTACTTACTTGACTATAATACATCTTTTTTATTTTTAATTAAATCATAAAGTAATTCTCTTGCTCTATGAAGTTGTGCTTTTACAGTGCCAAGCGGTGCCTCTATTTCTACTGCAATCTCCTCATACGATAATTCCTCAAAATATCGCAATTCAACAAGACGTTGATATTTGGGAGGTAACAAGGCAACAATATTGCGAATTAACTCTTTTTTTTGCTCATTTATGGCTTCTTCTTGTGGGTCTAAATTTGTATCTTTAATATCAATATCAACAGAATCACCATTATCATCAGTAAAAGTGGTGTTAATACTCATGGTTTCTAATTTCTTTTTGCGAATAAAATCTATACAATTATTGGTTGCAATTCTAAATAGCCATGTGCTAAACGTAAATTTTTGTTCAAAACGATGCAGATTTTTAAATGCTTTTGCAAAGGCTTCAATCGTTAAATCTTCCGCGTCATCAGTATTGCGTATCATTTTTAGCAAGGTATGATAAACAGCTTTCCAATACTTTTTCATTAATTTGGCATAAGCAGCTTCATCACCATGTTGCACAGCTTGCTTAATCAACTCAAAATCCTCCATAGCTTTTGTAGAAAATACCTTCTCTTCTTCTATAATATTATCAGCTATATTATCTGTATTGTTATCTATTGGTGTCATGGTTCAGGTTGTGCAAATTTTATGCAGTGTTTTACAAATTGCAAATAGTTATGTAAAATTACAAATTTTTTTGATACAATCGTAATAAGTTTTTTATATCTTTGTAATATAACATAGGTTTTCACTTGTGAGTTTATCTACTAAATGTACAAATAATAACAGTGTAAAGTACTGAGATTATAGCCAAATACGACTAATTCTATGAAAGAAACCGCCTTTATCAAACGCAATAAGCAACGCTGGGACGAATTTGAGTTATTGCTCAAAACTCAAAAAGTGCATCCTGATGTCATGGCAGACTTATTCATCAAAGTTACTGATGATTTGGCATATTCACGAACTTACTATGCAGATAGCAGAACAACAAAATATCTAAATTGGTTAGCCGCAGGTTTGCATCAGTCCATTTATAAAAATAAGAAAGAAAGTTCTAACAGACTAATTACTTTTTGGGCATTAGAATTGCCCTTGATGTTTAAATCTGCACATCAAGAATTATTGCTATCTTTCTTGATTTTTAGCTTTTTTGTGGTCATTGGCGTAGTTTCTACACATTATGACAATGATTTTCCTCGTCTTATTCTTGGTGATAGTTATGTGAACATGACCTTAGAAAATATCAAAAATAAAGACCCAATGGCAGTTTATAAAGATGCTGAAAGCACCAATATGTTTTTTCAAATTACATTAAATAACATTATGGTGTCTTTTTATACTTTTGCCTCAGGCATTTTTTCGTCTTTGGGTACATCTTATTTTCTCATGAGAAATGGCATTATGTTAGGGGCTTTTCAATACTTTTTTCACCAACATGGCTTATTATTAGATTCTTTTTTGGTGATTTGGATACATGGCACATTAGAAATCTCTGCCATTGTTATTGCAGGAGCAGCAGGAATGGTTATGGGCAACAGCCTTTTATTTCCTAAAACCTATACTCGTCTGCAATCTTTTATGATGGGTGCAAAAAGAGGCGTAAAAATCATTATTGGATTAGTACCTATTTTTATTATTGCAGGGTTTTTAGAAAGTTTTGTAACCCGATTAACAGAAATGCATGATGTATTGAAGTTTGCTATAATTTTGGTTTCACTAAGTTTTATTATTGGCTATTTTATTATTTATCCAATTATTCTTAACCGCAAACTTTCTTATCACGAAGAACAAGAAACAAATTCCTTGTATTCAAAAGAAATGTAATTTTAATAACAAAATTATTGTTTTGTGTATATTATGTCATTAATTTATACTTGAAAATATCTTATTTTGATACTAACATTTTAGCAGTGTCGTTATCAAATTTAAAATTTATAGGTAATTAATATGTGGCAATTTTAGTCTTTCAGGCACTTCAATGCTAACATGTCCGTTGATATGACATTGACAAGCCAACCTTTCATTAGCTTTTAGCCTATTGCTTTCTTGTTGTTTTTGCTCAAAATCTGTTGGTTTTGTCAAATTTTCACTACCATTTATAACAGTCATTGCACAAGTAGTACAACGCCCTTTTCCACCGCAAGCATGCATAAAATCAACACTTGCCGTTTGTATATTTTTCAATACATTTTGCGTATTATCACACAAAATTGTTTGATTATTTAGGTTTGTAATAATAAGTTCAAACATTTATTTCAAATTTGTCATTCTGAGTTAAGTGGGCAACAGATTAACCAAGTAAGTTACCATAGCCTAAATTTCTAAAATGATTCGTACAATAGCCACATCGTCAGCAGGTACTAAATGATGTTCGGAACGTAAAATATTAATTTTTCGGCTTAACATATTTGTAGTACGAGATAGACTTCTGTCGAGCAATAAAAAATTTGCAGCCTTCAATTCATCAGTATTAAAGGCATTTGTTTCGTGCTTGAAAGCCATTACACCATCAGTTGCAATAGCAAGTTGTGTGGGATTATTGACTTCAAAAGTGTTTTTTGCAAAATATTTGTCCAATTCCTCTTTTTTATCATTGAGATGATAAGCAGGATAATCAGGCACATTTTGTTGGTCTATTTCGTGAATTACCTCGTCTATATTTACAATTCCATCACCCAAAACACTAATAAATGCTTGTTTTGTTGGAGCATGATAAGTCAAAAGCAACATAGTTGCTAATAACTCTAAGGGTTCTAAATCTAATTCGTCTTTTTGTTTTTTAAAATCCGCAATAAAATTATGCAATAAATTATTTACAATTATTTTAGGTGTGTTATTTTGTTGTAAATGATACTGTTGCAAATCTATACGATAAATTAATTTTTTCAATATTTTACAACTCAACACAGAGGCAAAATGTGAATCATCGCCAGAAGAACAGCCATCAGACACCACACCAAAAAACCAATCAGGATTAGGTGCAATGGCTAAACAAAAGTCTTCGCAAAAATGTGCATGCAAATAACCTCGTTGCGTTGTTGTGTAAATATATGACATAAATTAATTATGAAATATGAAATTATAAAGTTAAATTATTCATTATCAAGTAGTTTTATAGCATGTACCACAGACTAAAGTCTGTGATTTTTTATAAAATTAGAGATTTAAGTCTGAAATATACTTTAAAACATCTTCTCTACCTGTCTTTTTTTCGGCAGAAGTTGTAAAAAACTTCGGCATGGCAGTCCAATACTGTTTCATCACTAATTGATAATGTGCAAGGCTTTTTTGTACTGCTGTTGGCGAAATTTTATCAGCTTTGGTAAAAATAATAGCAAAAGGTAGTTCATTTTCACCCAACCACCGCATAAAATCCATGTCATTTGTTTGTGGCTCGTGACGAATATCAACAAGCACAAAAATACAACGTAAATTTTCACGATTTGCCAAATAACCTTCTATCATTTTTTCAAATTGACTAAGTTGTGTTTTACTCACTTTTGCATAGCCATACCCTGGTAAATCTACCAAATACCACTTATCATTAACCACAAAATGGTTAATAAGTTGGGTTTTCCCTGGGGTTTGTGATGTTTTGGCAAGTCCATTAACATTGACTAACATATTTATTAGCGAAGATTTACCAACATTAGACCTGCCAATAAAAGCATATTCAGGCATGGTTTGCGGTGGACATTGCTGATGCTCGGTATTGCTACATAAAAATTTTGCAGAATGTATTATCATAAGTATTGTTATTTGTAAATATTCATAATATTTGCCTTTGGTGAATCATACTTTTGTTTATTCTTCGCAAAGGCAAATGTATCAAACTGAAAAACTTTCGCCACAACCGCAACTGCGTGAAGCATTAGGATTGATGAATAAAAAACCTTTGCCATTCAAACCGTCTGAAAAATCAAGTGTTGTGCCGAGTAAATATAAAAGACTTTTTTTATCCACTAAAATTTTTATGCCTTTGTCTTCAAAAACTTGGTCTTGTTCTTTTACTCCGTCATCAAATAGCAAATCATACATTAAACCTGAACAACCTCCACCTTTTACAGCCACTCTAATATTATGTTGGGTTGTTTTGCCTTCGGTTTGGCGAATAGAAATAATTTGTTCTTTTGCCTTCTCTGTTACATTTATCATGATTATAAAATTTATATTGTATCACAGACTAAAGTTTGCGATATACTTATTAAACAAAGCTACTAAATAAATAAGTTTCAATATTACAACAAATTAGCATATAAATTGCATAATAACCAATACTAAAACTCCTATTTATGCAATATGCCGATATTAATCATCAAGAATTTCCAATTATCACGATTCGTTTTCAAAATCCCGAACCTACAAGTCAAGAATTCAGGGTTTTTCTTAAAGATTTATCTGACTTATATTTATGTGGCGAAAAATTTATCGTCATTTTTGATGCTTCAAAAGTAAAAGCTATGTCTTTTGAATTAAGAATTAGACAAGCTGAGTTTATGAAAAAATACCGAACAAAAATTGTAAAAAGTGTTATTATGCATGTCTATGTGCTGCCAAATGCTTTTCAACGTGCAATTTTAAAAAGTATATTTTTATTCCAAACGCCAATTACCCCTTATCATATCGTCAAAACTATGGAAGAAGCTATGCAAGTGGCAAAGAAAGAAATAGGGCTAAATGATTTGCCTAAATATAAATTACCACCTACGGAAGATTTTTAGCAAGTAAGTCTTCTTAAAAGTTTGATTCTAAGATGAATGGTCGGCTATGATTTGCCATTTCCCTTTAATTTTTTTCCAAAATAAGGTAAAATATCCTTTTGGCTCATCATTCTGACGGGCAAGTTTCCATTTTCCGATAACAAAAGCTGTTTTATTTGACATTTCTACTGTAATAATTTCAAAAGCCAAAATGCCCATAGCTGCTTTGTCGGAATAACTTTTCTTATAATTATCTAAGGTAGCTTGCCAGCCATAAGTAATTCCATTTTTACCAATAAATTTTAGTGAATCAGATTGCCAATAACCTGACATAAATTTTTCTAAACTCCCATCATTCCACGCTTGCGTTTGTGTTTGCAAGATATTACGAATGGCAATTTCCTCCTTATTATGATATGTATTTTGAGATACATTTTGAGATTTTTTTTGCAATACGTTTTGTGCTTGCACAACAAAAGATTGCAAAATTTGAAAAATAATAATCAAGCAGATAGCAATTAAGTGAGTTAAATTTTTCATAAAATAAATTTTGTAAAATGAGTATACATAAAACAAATATATAAACTTTTGTTCAATTAAATAAGTCTACTTTCTAAAAGTAAAAACCTATTTGAAAATAAGGGTATTTTCCAAAAGTTTTTTTACTTTTGGAAAGATTTTTCTATCACAACAAAATACTTTAAATAACTAAGTTTCTTTGTTTGAATAATTTTTATAATAAACATACTCTAATTTTTATGACAGTTTTACAAGCAATTTTATTAGCAATTATTGAAGGTATTACAGAGTTTTTACCTGTTTCTTCCACAGGACACATGATTATTGCAGCGGCTTTAATGGGAATTAATGCACAAGATTTTACAAAACTTTTTGAGGTTAATATTCAATTTGGGGCTATTTTAGCTGTTGTTATTGTGTATCGCAAAAAGTTTTTTGAATTTACTAACTTCCAATTTTTTATACGCCTTATTATTGCCTTTTTGCCTGCTGCCTTTTTTGGCAAATTACTCAATGATTATATAGATGAATTATTAGAAAGTGTGTTGGTTGTGGCTATAAATTTAGTAATTGGGGGCATTATATTAGTTTTTGTAGATAAATGGTTTATTAATCCAAAACAAGATACTACTGAAATTAGCAATAAACAAGCCTTAATTATTGGCTTGTTTCAATGTATTGCCATGATTCCAGGAGTTTCGAGGTCAGCAGCTACCATTATTGGTGGACAAACACAAGGACTAACTCGAAAAGCTGCAGCTGAATTTTCATTCTTTTTGGCAGTTCCAACCATGTTAGCCGCAGGAGCATATAAGTTGCTCAAAACATACGACCAAATACAACAGTCTGATATTCAATTACTTATCTTAGGAAATACCGTAGCTTTTATTGTTGCTATTTTTGCGATAAAATTTTTTATTAGTTACTTAACTCGTTATGGTTTTAGAGTTTTTGGCTATTATAGAATTGTGGTAGGCTTAATTTTATTAGTTTTATTAGGTTTTAATGTATTGTAGAAATAAGAGTTTATTATTTTCCTTCTTGCTGCTGTTGTTTCTTTTTGAGCATCATACGTTTGCGAATATCCTCAATCGTGCCCTTTGGAATTGACTGAATTAAGGTTTTTGTATATTCACGTTGTGGTCTTGAATAAATATCATCACCAAAACCAATTTCTTCAATAACACCCAAATTCATAACCATAATTCTATCCGAAATAAATTTGACAACAGAAAGGTCATGGGACACAAAAATATAAGTCAAATTAAATTTTTGTTTCAAATCATTCAATAAATTCAGAACTTGTGCTTGCACTGACACATCAAGAGCCGAAACAGACTCATCACATATCACAAATTTAGGTTCAACTGCCAAAGTACGTGCAATACAAATACGTTGGCGTTGTCCTCCTGAAAATTCATGAGGATAACGATTAAAAAAATCTGCTCTTAAATTCACAGTTTCCAATAAATCTATGACTTTTTCTTTTCGTTGTACATCATTTGCACAAACTTTATGAATTCGCATTGGCTCCATAATGGTTTCGCCAATAGTCATTCTTGGGTTTAAAGACGAATATGGGTCTTGGAAAATAATCTGTATATCTTTGCGAAGCAGCCGCATTTTTTCTTCTGAAAGTTTGCGAATATCTTGTCCTTTAAAAATCACTTCACCTGTTGTAGCCTCAATTAACCGCAAAATTGCACGTCCCAAAGTCGTTTTTCCACAACCAGATTCCCCAACTAAACCCAAAGTTTCGCCATGATAGACATCAAAACTTACACCATCAACGGCTTTTATTACTTGCTTTGGAGTTCCAAAAATATTTTTTTCTATTGGAAAATGTACTTTTAGGTTTTTTACAGACAATAATGGTGTTGTGGTCATCATTTCTTTAAGTTTCTCTCTCAAATCATTACCACTTTGATAATTCATCATCAATGCTTGCCCAACAGAAGTAAACTTTTGTGTTTCTGTAATATTGCCCTCTGCATCTGTTGTCATAAAATCAGAAACCGTTGGCAAAACCTTTAATTTTATATCAACTCTTGGTCGGCAAGCCAATAAACCTTTTGTGTAAGGGTGTTTTGGATTTGAAAAAATATCCCATGTTGTGCCTTCTTCTACAACTTTGCCCCGATACATCACAATTACCCTATCAGCAATTTCACCAACTACACTTAAATCATGAGTAATAAATAGCACCGACATATTTCTGTCTTGCTTAATTTCTTGTATCAATTCCAAAATTCGAGATTGCACAGTAACATCAAGTGCTGTTGTAGGTTCATCAGCAATAAGTAAGGAAGGATTGCAAGATAACGCCATTGCAATCATTACACGTTGCTTTTGTCCGCCAGAAAGTTCATGCGGATAAGCATGAAACATGGAATCTGGGCGTGGTAATTTTACTTTTTTGAATAATTCTATGGTTCTTGCTTTGGCTTCTTTGCGAGTTACATTTCTCTCGTGTAGCAAAATATTTTCCATAACTTGGTCACCACATGAATATACGGGATTTAGAGAAGTGGCTGATTCTTGAAAAATCATAGCCATTTCACTACCTCGCAATTCTCTAATTTGTTTATTATCAATTTGTGCAATATCAATTTTTCCTAATGTTGGTGATTGAAATAGCATTTCGCCACCTGCAATTTGTCCTTGAGGAAATGGTATGAGCCGCATTAATGACATAGCTGTTACAGATTTTCCAGAACCTGACTCGCCAACAATACCCACAGTTTCACCTTGACGAACTTTAAAGCTCGAATTATTTACTGCCACATTTTCGCCTCTTTCACTAAAAAATTTAACTGTTAAGCTATTTACTTCTAATATAAAGGGTTTTTCTGTTTCAGAGTTTGGAATTATAGTTGCCATAATCAATAATTTTACCTATTCAAAGACAATATTTAATCAGAGTATTTACAAGAATTACCTAACAAAAATGTCATTCTTTATAAATTGAATAAACTAATGTATTTAAGTTTATTCAATATACAAAGAATGACAAAATGAAACAAGTTTTTGAATACTTTGTTTTGAAAAATATTTTTGCTACAATTTCACGCCTACCACTGCAATATCGTCACGTTGTTCTTCGCCTTGCATAAAATCAGTTAATGCCTTTTGTAGAATTTCTCCTTGTTGTGAAATAGAAAGATGTCCAGTATTTTGCAAAAATTCTTTGAATTTTTTACTACTAAATTTCTGCATATCAGGACTATTTTGGTCTACCAAGCCATCTGTATTCATATATAAATAATCTCCTTTTGCTAAGTTGAGTTGTTTATTTACAAAATTATGCTCTTTGCGTTTCATACCGCCAATCGACATTCTATCACCTCTCAAAGACTCCACTGTTTGTGTTGATTTTTGGTAGTAATATAATGGTCTTCTTGCACCTGCATAAATAACTTTTACGACATCTCCATCATAACGAATTTGACAAAGAGAAATATCCATGCCATCATCATTCACTTTTTCATATTGTTTTAGGCTTTCTCTTACCCGCATGTCTAAGGTTTCTAATACAGTATTTGGGCTATAAATGTGTTTTACATTGATAATTTCACTCAACAAATGATTAGCAACCATAGACATAAATCCACCAGGAACTCCATGACCTGTACAATCAATAACAGCTAAAAATGTCATTGCACCACCAGCTTTTTCAGCAACTGTTAAATCTTCAACAGGAAGTAAATCTAACCAATAAAAATCTCCAGAAACAATGTCTTTGGGTTTAAA
>JAYTNF010000334.1:0-10416 GCA_043748455.1 Cytophagales bacterium | reverse complement strand
ACCAATCATATTGCATCGAAATACTTTCTACTTTGTTACGTTGTGTAATTCTATCTCTGCGATTTTGTTTGACAAAATTAAACATCATTTCAGCTAATTGATTTGCCGAATCATCATAAGAATTATAGCGACGACGTACCATATAAATACCATTTCCACTACAATCCTCGACATTATTCATTGAATAATCTCCAAAACCTGCCAAATCACTCGTAACTGTAGGCACACCACTTGCAATACATTCCAAAGGCGTATAGCCCCATGGTTCATAATAGCTTGGAAAAACTCCCAAATGGCAACCACGAACAAACTGCCCATAATCTAAACCAAATAAGGGACTTGCAGCTGAAATAAAATCAGGGTGATAAACAACTTTTACTTTATCATGTTGATTATTAACGAGTTGGCACTCACGAATTTTGTTTAAAATTTCATCACGTTTATCATTTACCAAATTATGTGTAACAACAGTTGGCAATGAATTTGTCTTCCAAGATTGCAAAGTTCTTCGCAAACGCAATTTCCAATAATCGTCAATAAAGTCATTTAATGGTGGCAATTTGGGTTTTGTGCCTGTTGCAACTTCATAAAACATTCTTTCTCCAACTTGTTTTTGAATGGCATCACAAGTTGCTCTGATTTCTTCCATTAAAGCTCTTGATTGTAAAACCGCAGGATTAATGCTATGATAAGGTTGTTTCGTAACAAAAAACATCACCACATTAACATCTATATTTTCCAACCGCATCATCCAATTTAGACGTGCTAAGGCTTCGAGTGTGAGGTCAAAACCTTTATTTTTATATTCAAAACGTCCAGAAGTGAAGAAATATAGCGTTTTATCTAAGTCGAACTTGTAGGAATGAAAAAAATGTCCCATTACAAATTGGTGTATTTTTTTCTTAAACTCTTGGTGCATATTTTGAAATTCGTGCAAGGCAGTAAATCTCTCAATATTTAACCCATTTGGTGTAATAATATCGGGATATTTGCCCAAAAAGTGGTAGCATTCTGTGCCTGTAACCTCGCTGACCGTTGTAAAAACATCTGCTGCATGTGCCGACATTCGTTCTATGCGTGCAGGACAGTCTAAACCAAACCTATTTGCTTCTTCTTCCCAATTATATCGGGACATGTTTTCATAAAAATTTGAATCTCCCATTGCCAAATACCGACCTAATTGTGTGGCATGTGTGGTAAAAACAGTTGAGATATTCATTTTTTCTTTTTTGCAATAAGCTATGGGTAGGCTTGCCATCCATTCATGAAAATGTGCTATAATAGGCGTGGTTGTTCCTGCAATGGCGTTTAATACTCGCAAAAAGGTTGTAACTTGAAACGAAAATTGTAAAACTTGGTCTATTAAACTACTGCCTTCTGGTGCAGAGATTTTGAAATCTTCCCACAAAAAATATTTAATTTCGCCTAATTTGTTTGCCACAGTTCTGAAATCAAACAAAACTATTTTAGGTCGTCCTGTTACTAACCAAACGCCATAATGTACTTCAAAACCATACTCACGCATTTTGAGTACAGCTTGACCCACAGGATTATTATAATCTTCGGAAGGGTCAAATTCTGAAGAAACGAATGAAGGAATATAAGGTCCGAGGGCAAAATAACGGTTTCCCCACTTTTCGACCATTGCAGGAACTTTACTTCTAATAACGGTATAAATTCCGCCGACTTGATTACAAACTTCCCAAGCCGATTCTATTAATATAGGTTCTGTGTTTTTTTGCATGGTTAATCATTATGTTTTGCGTTAGATTTGGTTTGAATCATTATTTATATAGTATTTTTACTTTTCTCTATCATGTCTTCAAGCAAATCTGGTTTTATTCGTTTTGTGGAAATATAGGATTAAATATTTAAAAACAAAAAAAAAATAAAAACTCTTTAAAAAAACTAAATAATTGTACAGCTAAAAGTAGTGTTTGTTTCTTTTTGTTTTGTCTTGTTACTTCGGTCAAAATTTCTACTTTATATTTCTGTAAAACTTACAATTTTACTAAAAATTAGCTATTTTTGTTTCAATAACCAATAACTAACCACAAATACTTACTAAGATGATAGAAATATTAAAGGAATTTAGCAGCAGCACCGAAAAACTTATTAAAGGTTATGAAATGTTGCAAAAAGTAGCTACGGTTGATGTGGCAACTGCCCCAAAAGAGTTGGTTTGGCAGGAAGATAAAATCAAACTTTTTCATTACAAAAATGAAAATGTAACTTGTAAAACGCCAATTATTATTAGCTATGCCTTAGTAAATCGTTTTGATATGATGGATTTGCAGCCTGACCGTAGCATAATTCGTAAATTGTTGAGTTTGGGAATGGATATTTATGTAATAGATTGGGGATATCCAACCCGTGCAGACCGTTATTTATCTTTAAATGACTATGTAAATAATTATATTGATGGTAGTGTTGATTTTGTTTGCAAAACACATAAAATAGCTCAAGTAAATTTGCTTGGTGTATGTCAAGGTGGCACCATGTCATTAATGTATGCTGCTTTGCACCCTGAAAAAGTCAAAAATTTAGTAACACTCGTTACGCCTGTCGATTTTAATATTCAAGATGGTTTATTGTTTAAATGGGCAAAACATTTAGATGTGGATAAAATTGTTGATGCAAATGGCGGTATTGTTCCTGGTGATTTTCTAAATTTTGCGTTTGATATGCTAAAACCTACCGCAAAGGCAAAAAAATATCAAAATCTTACTGATATGTTTGATAATGAGGATAAACTTATGAATTTTTTACGTATGGAATATTGGGTGGCTGATAGTCCTGACCAAGCAGGGGAATGTTTCCGCCAATTTATTAAAGATTTATACCAAAAAAATAAACTTCTCAAAGGTGAATTGGAACTTGGAGGCAAGAAAGTAAATCTCAAAAATATTACCATGCCAATTCTTACGATTTATGCAGCCGAAGACCATCTTGTGCCACCATCATCAACAAAACCATTGAATGATGCAGTAAGCTCAACTGATAAAACTCTCTATGAATTTCCTGGTGGACATATTGGTGTGTTTGTGGGTGGAAGGTCGCAAAAAGAATTAGGTCCAACAATAGCAAAATGGTATTCAGAAAGATAGGTTTTATTTTTTCTTGCCCTCGGCAGGGCTAAAAAGCCACTGCCGAGGGTAAGAAAAAATATTACTTTTAATTTGCTATCACACCTCTTTGCACTACTACTTTTTGGCTTTGGGTTGTGCCATTTTCATAGACAACTTGTAATATATACATGCCTTCGGGCAAAGTGCTAAGGTCTAAATTCATTTTGTTATCGGCAAAAAGTTGTATATTTTCGGCACATAAAACCTTGATACCTAACATATTTTGCAAGCAAAGTGATGTAAGTTTTGATGATAAATTTTCAAATTCTAAATTTAAAATAGCACTTGTAGGATTTGGGAAAATATTGAGCTTGGGATTTGGTATTACTCGTAAAGGGCAAAGTGGGAAACTTGGTCGTGAATAAGTAGCTTCACGTTCAAGTGGAGTAGCATTACAACTATTTCCTGCTTTGCAAGTTACTTTTATTTGACTTAAATTTAAAGACCTCCACTCAGAAGCATGAATGGCAATAGAATTTGGTGCATTTGCAATACCAAACGATACTCCAGGATTGTCTAATGACCACTCAAAATTTGTTGCCCCTGGCGAATTTGCGGTAATAACAAGATTACAACCCTGGACAACAGAAGTCATTGTCAAACGGTTGGCAGCACCCACCCAAATTCTCCTTGTTACATTTCTTCTAAAAGTATTACAATCTGGGGCAGAAATATCAGCAGTTATGGTAACAAAACCTCTGGAAGTTGCAGAAACAGGTGTAATCACTGTACTTGCTGCATTTGGTGTGGCAATAATTACCAAATTATTAGATGCAGTCCATGTTACAACAGCAGGAGTTGGCAAATTGTTAACCGAAAAAACATTAGGTGTAGTTGCACCAAAACACAAAGAAGGCAATGAACTATTTATGGTAATTGTGTTTGGATTGCAAATAGCACTGAAACAGTCCAAAACAGGTAAAGTTCCGTTTCCATTTGTTGGCTCCATTTGACTAAAAATAAAATTGGCATTGCGGTTGGTAAATAAAATATGGTTTTGATTAAATTCACTACCTGCGGTTATGGCACTTGAACTGTTGCTTGGGGCAGTGAAAAAGGTATTTGCACGACTTCGGCTCGGCACCTGTGTACTATGAAAAGTAGAGGCAACGATTTCTGAAGCAGGTACTGAAGTATCAATGTCTAAGGCTGAATATTTAGGTACAAAAGTATAATTCTCTTGCCTATCACTGAAAATACTAAAACCTCCAAACCATAACCAATCAGGTGTAGTATAATCTATTTTATCGTTATTAAAAAACGGGATTTCTCTTTCCTTCGTGCCACCAGCTATGCCATCTATGGGTAACATATCATCATGAGAACTGCCTCTTACACTCATTAAAGGCATATTTATTTCTATTAATCCACCAAAAAGGCTTATAGAATAATTAGCACCAAAACGAAATATCTCTTGCGATTTTCTATCAGGTAAGCCTTTCATTTTGATACCTACGGTAATTTTGGGTTTAATAAGCCACGGAATAGGAGACGCAAAGCCTGAAAACTCATGGGTAAACAAATTTACAAAAGGTGGGGCAAGTCTTGTGCCACACTCCGAACCATTAGACAGGGCAACAAACTGATAAGGTGCGGGAGAATTTGCAGGAAAATTTACCATTGGGCTATAGGTATCTGCTATCCAAGAATTTTTTTCATACAAAATATTACCAAATGCAAGGGGACCAATAGGAACTGTTTGATAAATGAGCATCTGGTCGTTAGCTTCAGCAGTAAGAAAATCTGCAATTTCTGACCATACAGGTTGTAATTTAGCCCACCAAATACCATAACGACCTGTTTCTACCATACTTTGATAAGCCAGAGGAAAGTTTGCTCCTCTATGTGGACTATCATGGGTGATAAGCATACGGGTTTCGTGGTTATTATTCATAAAACCTGCCCTACTATTTTTCTCCATTTCTGCCAAACCATAACGAGCCACCAAACCTCCCATACTTAAACCCATAACCACATTCTGCTCACGAACTCCTGCACTAATATCCTCTTTACGAGCATTTACCCACCGCAACACATCTTCAAACATACGGGCATTACGCACAATATCGTCTGTGCCATTGACATAATCTACATAAATTAAATCATAATTTGCACTATCTAAATTGTTATTCAGGTCATAGCCTCTAGCAGTTCCTATACCACCAAATAAACCTAAACCTAAAAATCTATCCAAATTAGCATTCCCTATAAGAGGTAAATCAAACAATAAACTGCCTCGTTTATAAGCATCAAAACCTTCTACAACAATTAAAGGCTTC
Organism: Cytophagales bacterium; assembly: GCA_043748455.1. Classification (GTDB taxonomy): domain Bacteria; phylum Bacteroidota; class Bacteroidia; order Cytophagales; family Thermoflexibacteraceae; genus JAAFKA01. Next base: position 5,009 of record JAYTNF010000334.1, on the reverse strand, counting down.
CGTAATCGTACACTTCCAGCAGGTTGCACTAAGGTGTTGTTTTGGCTCAAACGAATTTGCAATGTACAACCTGAGTGTATGCCAAAACTTGGGGGTAAATTAAAAAGTCTTAAAGGTTGATTCTGATAGCGTTGTGTGGTAGCTGTGTTTATAGAATCTGTTTCATTTCTGCCTCCTATGCGGGCAGAAACACCAAAATTTGTATGAAGAACTTTGATATAAAAAGATAGTACAATTGGAGCAGTTCCAGGGTTTGTAAACGTAATTTTTACTTCTTTCATGCCTTTAGTAGTATAACGAAAGGTAAAAGGCATATTAAACATGCTCACACCAAATTTTCCGAAAGTTTTAACATTTCCTTCAGATTCTACAGTAGCATTACCCCAACCATTGAGAGAAATAAAACCATAATCTTCTGTAAAAACCAAATTATCGGGAAATACAAAAGTAACTTCGCCATCTGTATCTTCTATAATTTCGGCAGCAGCCATCAATATTTTATGACTTTGATAAGGGCTTCTTGTCCTATTTGGCACATCATATAGTTGTTTGTTGCGGATAGTAAAAAGATTATCTCTTATCGCATTACTATCTATACTCTGATAATAAGCACGCAAAAGCATAATAGGATTGTGTGTAGGGTTTGCAGTACGATACCTTTTTACTCGTTGGTTTACGGTATCTATAGGCATCATAGGGTAGTTATTATTAATTTTGCCTGTTTCTAATGTGCCGTAAGTAGCTCGCCAAACAATGCTATTGATATAATGTAGGCTGTCTTTCGGCATGGTGTTAGTAGTATTGACTTGGCTTAAATTCATAAAACCAAAGCTATTTTCTTCTAAACTGCCCGAAAATATTTGAGATTTGTCTATTTTTGCAAAAACTTTGTCAAGTCTTGTTCTTAGAAGTGGAAAATTATCTTGCCCAAAAGTTTGGAAGCAAATAAAAAAAAATGCTAAAGAAATTTGGAAATTTGGAAATTTGGAAATTTGGAAATTTGGAAATTTTTAATCGAATGCATACGAAATTTATATTTAAAAGGTTATAGATGATTTACTTTATTTTTTATTATTGGAATTTGACATCGAAACGACCTTGAGTGATGCGAATGGTATCAGTGCAATTTTTTACATCTGGTAATATAATTCCTTCAAAAGTGCCAGAAACAATAAGCCAACGAAGATTTTGTTCTTTATCTTCTCCTCGCTCAAACTTAGAAATTATTACCTTCCCTTTTATAGGAGGTGTATTTTCACCATAACTACACCCTCCTTCAATGGCGTACGCTAGTAATCTTTTTTGGTTTAAACTATATATTCCTGTAGCATTTGCATTAGGCACATAAAAGACAACAGTTTTCCCATCACCTGCTGTTCCAGAAACAGTAAGTCCCCCGTCATAATCTTTCCCTATTCCACCTTTATTAAATCCAGATGCAGAAGGAATAAATACTTTTCCGTTAATGAGGCAGCCGAAGGTATTTTTTCCGCTTTGTGTTTCTGCGGGGAGTACATCAGGGAGTATTCCGCAAGCCCCCCAGCCCCCTACAAGGGGGAGCATGAGGAGTAAACCCCTAAGTTTTTTTAAATGTTTCATAAATTTTGTTTAAGTTAAAGATGTATCATACGCTTTAGCGTGTGATTGTGCAAAGGTAGGAAATATAAAATCTAATTAGCAATAAAGTAGATGTACTTTTTGTTAAGAAAAAGAAAAAAATACTAAAAGTATGTGGGCTATGTAACTATGTGGTAAAAAAATAATTTTGGAAAATTATCTTGCCCAAAAGTTTGGAAGCAAATAAAAAAAAGTGCTAAAGAAATTTGGAAATTTGGAAATTTGGAAATTTGGAAATTTTTTAATCGAATACATACGAAATTTATGTTTAAAAGGTTATAATGGATTTACTTTATTTTTTATTGCTTAAAATTTTACATCAAAACGACCTTCTGTAATACGAATGGTGTCTAATGGATTTTTGTCTGAAATAAGTGTTGCTTCAAAAGTACCTGAAACAATAAGCCACTTTAAATTATTTACTTTATCTTCACTTCTTTCGAATTTGGTAACATTTAGCTTACTTTTAATAGGAACATTTGTATTGCCATAACTCCCAAAAGTAGAACTAGAATGTCTAAAGTAGCGAAGTTCACTATTTGTGTATTCTCCTACACCATTAATGGTTTGATGCCCAATACCTGTTGTGGCATCCCATTTGTCATTAGTTGTATAGATAGCGACAATGGTTAAGCCTCCATCATAATCTTTTGTTATTCCTTCATACTTGCCACCACTCTTTGGCACAAATAGCTTTCCATTTACAAGGCAGCCGAAAGTGTTAGCCCCGTTTTGTGTTGCGGGTGGCAGTTCTGTGGGTTCTGGTTCAGAAAATATGCCGCAGGAGTTGAGGGTGTATGCTATGAGCAAGCCACTCAAGATTTTTAAATGTTTCATAATGATTTTTGTTTAAGTTAAAGAATGTACTTTTATAAAATTTTGCAAAGGTAGGAAATATAAAATCTAATTAGCAATAAAGTAGATGTACTTTTTATTAATATTTTTGGTTATTTAGTGATGGTATTGACTTGGCTAAGATTCATAAAACCAAAACTATTTTCTTCGAGTGTGCCAAAAGGAATTTGGTTTTTATCTATTCTTGCAAAAACTCTGTCCAACTTGTTGCGGAGTTTTGGAAAATTATCTTGCCCAAAAGTTTGGAAGCAAATAAATAAAAGTGCTAAAGAAATTTGGAAATTTGGAAATTTGGAAATTTGGAAATTTGGAAATTTTTTAATCGAATACATACGAAATTTATGTTTAAAAGGTTATAACGAATTTACTTTATTTTTGTTAATTGAACTTTACATCAAAACGACCTTCGGTAATACGAATAGTGTCTTTATACTTACTTTCTGGTAATAAAACCCCTTCAAAAGTGCCAGAAATAATTAGCCAACGCAAGTTGTTAGCTTTGTCTTCTCCACGTTCAAATTTGGTAATCGTAACACTTGCATTTAATGGGGCTAAATTTCTATCATGGAAAGCATTATGCCATAAAGATTTAGGTTTTTCTAATAAATATTTGCCGACTCCATTTAGCAAAGGAGTGGATATACCTATACCATTTTCTACTTGTTTATCTTTTACATATAGAGCAGCAAGTCCTAAACCTCCATCATAATTTTTTGTTATTCCTTCGTAATTTCCGCCACTCTTTGGCACAAATAGTTTTCCATTTACAAGGCAACCAAAGGTGTTAGCCCCTGTTTGTGTGGCAGGTGGCAGTTCTGTGGGTTCTGCTTCAGAGAATAAGGAGCAAGAGTTGAGGGTGTATGCTATCAGCAAGCCACCCAAGATTTTTAAATGTTTCATAATGATTTTTGTTTAAAGAGTGATAAAATATTACTTGTGTTATAAAAACGTGCAAAGGTAAGCTAGTAATTAGAAATACTATTGTTTCTTAGCTTTTACTTTTGTAATTAAACACTATACGCAAGAAAAGAGGAATACGCTACATGGAAAGGAAAATATATTTTGGAGTCTGTGATAAAACCTCAAAAGTCGTTTTTTGTGCAGGTTTGACGTTATAGTGGAGTTCTTTCAATTCCCTTGCAAGTTTGACACAAACAATAGCGAAAACAAAATATACAAATAATTAGGTATTAGTGCTTTATTATTTTTTGCTTTTCATAATTATTTTCTTACTTTCGCACATGGACTTAGATGATGCAAAACACAAATTTATACAAGCGTGGGGAGGTTTAGGCTCAAAATGGGGCATTAACAAAACTATGGCACAAATTCACGCCTTGTTGTTTATTGCTCATGAAGCCATGAGTATGGAAGAAGTTATGGACACTTTGCAAATCTCACGTGGCAACGTAAACATGAATGTGCGGGAACTTATGGACTGGGGTTTGGTGCAAAAAGTCTATAAAACTGGTGAAAGACGAGATTTTTATGTGGCAGAAAAAGATGTTTGGAAAGTAGCAAAACAAGTGGTTAAAGAACGGAAAAAACGTGAAATAGAACCAATTATTTCGTTATTAGAAGAACTCGAATTGACAAAAAATAATGACACTGAAGAATATCGAGCATTTATGGACAGCATCGGAAGTCTAAAAACTTTTACTGAAAATGTAGATAATTCAGTAGAAAAAATGATGCGTGCAGATGAAAGTTGGTTTATTAGCACACTTTTCAATATGATGAAAAAATAATTTTTTATACAAAAATTGACCTCCAAAAAACTAAAATTCATGACAACTTATAAACGTAATTCGCATTGTTCGTTTTGTGGAACAGCATTGCCAATAAGTCCAAGTTTTCCTAAAAAATGTTCTCATTGCGAAAACACAACATACTTAAATCCTTTGCCTGTTGCGGTTGCACTTGTGCCAGTTGATGGCGGTTTATTGGTTGTTAGACGTAATATTGAACCAAAAAAAGGCATGTTGGCATTACCAGGTGGTTTTATTGACATAGGAGAATCATGGCAATCCGCAGCAGTGAGAGAAGTTTATGAAGAAACAGGCATGCAATTAGATATAGCCACTGTTGGCTTATTTGATACACTTTCTGCACCAGATGGCACAGTATTAGTATTTGGACTTTTCGCACCCACAACACCTTTGAAATTGCCAAGTTTTCAAGCAAATCATGAAACACAAGAGATTTGTGTAGTTCAGGCTGATGTTGCAGAACTTGCATTTCCATTGCATACAATAGTTATGAAAAAATATTTCAAAATTTGATAATAAAATTGTCTTTTTAATAGCAAAAAACCACAGACTGAAATCTGTAGTACAGTTTTCACAACTTAACAATTACTTAATGTAAGTTGCGTAGAATGTACCGCACCCTTTGGCGGGGGTTGCCTTCAACTGCAAGGTTTTTGATAAATTTGCTTTGCAAATTTATCAAAAACCTTTAAAATGAGATTTATTTAACGATTTTATTACTATTTTGCAACAACCTTGCACCCTAAAGGGTGCGGTACATTCACTACG
>JAYTNF010000333.1:0-8474 GCA_043748455.1 Cytophagales bacterium | reverse complement strand
GTATGAATTTGCAATTAGGAGGTTTTAGACACACAGAAGGCAGTTTTGGAGGTTTAAATGAAAATGGTTTTTATTGGACTGCAACACCACACATGGCAGAGGGAACTGCATTCCGCCGTTCTTTCAACTCCGGTTCTGACCAAATTTATCGTACAAATCATGATGCAAAATATTCATACAGTTGTCGTTGTGTAAAAGATTAGCCAAAAGTATAAATTTATTTTTATTTTGTCATTCTTCACTTTGCTCAGAATGACAAAATAAAATATGGTAAAATAATTGTATATTTGCCTATTAATTACTAAACTTAGTAAAAAGTTAAATTTATTGCATACTTGTGCAATAAATTTAATAAAAATACAGTGCAAATTAGGACTTAACGTATTAGTTATGAGTGATTTAAGAATAAAAAGAAATTTTTTAGCAGCTTTGCTACTCGTTGGTTGTTCTATGCCTGTGGCAAAAGCACAAGACCAAAAAAAACAAGACCAAAAAAATAATACAACTGAAAATGCTTATAAACAAGCAAAAGCCGAATTAGATTCAATAGAAATCAAAAAAAACTACGAACAAGGTCTAAACTTGTTTTTAGATTTTTGCGATTACATTCACCCTTTGCAATTTAACCAATTAGAAGAACTTGCGGTGGCAGAAGCACAAGAAGAAATTATAAAAGATAATCTTTTCTATACTCCAGACTCCTCCTCTCTGTTATTGCAAGACCACGATATTGCATACGATTTTGCCCCTTATGTAGCTGATGAAATTATTGCAGAAAGACTTGCTGCAATGAACAGCACAATTCCAATGACTTTTAATAAAGATATTCGCAATTTTATAGATTATTTTACAGTTCGTAGGCGAAGTTATACGCAGACAATACTAGCCCGAAAAAATCTATATTTTGCTATGTTTGAAAGATATTTAGAGGAATTTAACATGCCAGACGAATTAAAATATTTGTCTATTGTTGAATCTGCTTTGAAACCTGCGGTAGTTTCACGTGCTGGTGCTATGGGACTTTGGCAATTTATGCCTGCAACAGGAAAACATCTCGGACTTAAACAAGATGCCTATATTGACGAGAGAATTAACCCAGAAAAATCCACCATTGCAGCCTGCAAGTACCTAACATGGTTATATAATTTCTTTGGAAATGATTGGGAACTTGCCTTAGCTGCTTATAATTGTGGACCTGGAACTGTGCAACGTGCTATAAGAAAAGCTGGAGGAGGTACACAAAAGTTTTGGGATATTTATAGATTTTTGCCTGCAGAAACAAGGTCTTATGTGCCTATGTTTATAGCTGTTACATATAGTATGAAACACGCCGAAGAGCATAATATTATACAAAATCAGCCTTTATATCCTATTGATTATGAGGTAATTACAGTAAATCAAACTGTAAATCTTAAAACTTTAGCAGATAAATTACATGTGTGTTTTGATGATTTAGTAGAACTTAATCCTGAACTCAAAAAAAGAATTGTACCTAAACACTTTAAAGATTATGCCTTAAAAATACCAGCCGAAAGAAGCAAATATTTTTGGGAACATGAAGAAGATATTTTAGCTTCTGCAAAAGTAGAACTACGTTACGAAACAGCTAAATATTCAGCAAAAGACAAAAAACGTGAGGCTTATGAAAAGCTAAAAGAACGTAAAAATCGTCTGTTGCAAGATGAAAATAGTGCAAAAAAGCATCTTGTTCATAAGGGCGAATCTTTGTCTGAAATAGCAAATCAATACAGTGTTTCAGTAGCTCAACTTATGGCATGGAATAAACTAAAAAGCCATCAAATTAGGAGTGGTAAAAACTTGATAGTCAAACCATTAGGGCATGAAACAAAAGTTACGATGATGCATGGAGATGGCAAAATTCAAGGTGAATCTAAAATAAATATGCACCCTGAAACCAATATTTCAGCAACGAATAAACAAATGCGAAATAAAGAAAAAAAGTCAAAGTCAAAAAAAGTTGCGGAAATTTTAAGTGTTGAAAAAGTTACAAGTAAGCAAAGCACAAATCATTCACATTCAGTAACTACGCACACTGTAAAAAATGGTGAATCTTTGTGGATAATTGCTAATAAATATGGCACAAGTATTCAAAAAATAAAACAGTTAAATGTGATGCGAAATGATAAATTGAGCATTGGGCAGAGGTTGGTGGTGAAATAAAAAAACACTTAGTAAGTATTCAAAGCTTGCTAAGTGTTTTTATTTTGCTATTTAAAACGAAAAGTTAAACTCACACCTGCCGCTAAATTTGTACCTGTTGTATTAAATATTTTGGGTTGCACTTGCAAAGACAAATCATCAGAAACATCAAATCTTTTTAAATGTGCCGTTGTTGCAGCTTCTGCCATATTAAGCCCATAAATGAGCAAAAGTAAGATAATATTATAATCTCTCTCACGTAATGCCCTATCACGTTGTGCTTTCATTTGGTCGGAGCTATAAAGTGTATATTTGTCTTCGACAACTGTTAGCGGATTGTTATCTCGTGAGTACAAATAATTATCTCGAAAACCAACATATTGGGTTTGTGTTGTATATAAATTATAACCCACAAAAGCAAATGCACCATAGAAAATTGGTAATTTTGCCCACCACCAAGATTTATTATATACTTGACCCGCACCAGGAAGTGCTGCCGAAAGTAGTGTAGCACGCAGAGAATTACTCATTGGTCTGCGTATTTTTTTTTTTGATTTTACTATTTTAATGGAATCTCTGCGAAATTGCTTGCGGATTTTCAGTGAATCAGCTATGTATTTTTCCTCTATTTTTATTAAAGAATCATAATCTTGAGCATGTAAACAGTTTGGTAAAACCAATAAACTTGCAAAGACAAAAAAAATAACTAAGATAGGGTTAATATTTTTCATGAATTATTATTATTTTAAATCTGTTTCTATTTTATTTAGATAAAATAGCTTGTGTTTTGATTTGATACTAACATTTTAAAATATTAGTATCAAAATACAAATAAGCAGTATAGTTTAGTTAATTAATTTATACCTTATTACAAAGTTTTCATGTCTATCCACATTAAATCAATTTCTACACCTGTAGCTATGGAAAAATATTGCACTTCGTCTTCGAGGTCTTCATCTTGACGATTTAAGTGCCAGCTCACAGATAAATTTCCACCTTGCTCACGAAATCGTTTTAAAATACGGAGAATTTCCAAAATACATTTTGAACTACTTGTATTAAAATATGTAATTTTTATATCAAACTTTATATCTTGCTCTGTTATGCTAATGAATTTTTCTAACCAACTATAAATAGGCTCATAGAAAGCATAAGTATTTGTGATATACGATTGTCCTTCAATTTCACACGCACCTGTTTGTGCATTGAAATTAATATAAGGCATAACAGAATTTGATTTTTCTATAATTAGACTGTCCATCGTAACCTTGATAACTGAGTGAGATTTTAAATAAATATGCTCCAAAGGTATTGCAAAAAAATGATTCTTTTTATACCAATATTGTCTATTTCTTACAATGTAAGAAATTTTATAAATAACAAACTTACTTTTCTATAAACGAAACTTGGCTAAAATTGTTACAAAACTTTGACTTTACTTATTTTACAACTTTATGTCTATTTTCTCTAATTTAAAGTTATATGCACCACCTCTTATTTTACCTGTAACTCTTTTTTGTGTTAGATATAGAGATTCATCATAATAAATTGGAATAACGGCAACATCATCTATTATCATTTGTCCCATATCTCTATATAAATTCTGCCTGATGCTATCTTTTTTTTCAGCACATGCTTTGGCATATAATGAATCATATACAGGATTGATATATCTGGTTTTGTTAGGACCTGGTGCTAAGTTTCTGCTATTAAACAGAGCCAAATAATTTTCAGCATCTGGATAATCTGCTAACCATCGTAGTCTAAACATTTTTGGCTGCCCCAAATTAACTAAGCTAATATGTCCTGCGGCATTATTTACCTCTATTTTCACTTGCATACCAAAATGTCGCAATTTAGCTTGCACATATTCTGCAAGATAAAAAGCGGAGGGAATGGTATAAAAAGTAATTTCGGGCATGCCTTTTCCATTTGGATAACCTGCTTCTTTCAATAATTCATCAACTTTGGAAGCATTATAATGGTAGCCTTTTAGTGCTGTTGTGAGTGGTGTAAGAATTGGTGGTACGATACCTTGTGTGGCTGGTTTCCCTAAATTTCTCCGTAATTCTTCTATAATTTCATCTCTATCCATAGCATAACTAATAGCTTTTCTTATTCTAACATCAAGTAAAGGGTTGTTGAGGTTATCATATTCTTTTGCGTCTAATTGAAAACCAATATATTCTGTGTTAAGAACTGGCGTTTTTTCTACATGATAATTTCTTAAAAATTCTACATCAAAAGTTCCATCTTTGTTAATGATTTTATTGATATAATCACTACTCAAACTTGTCAAAAAATCTATTTTATCGTTTTCAAAAGCCTTAAAAGCATCAACTTCATCAGTCATAAAACTAACCTCCACCCTATCTAACAACGGTAATTGTTGTCCTGATGAATCTCGTTTAAAATAAGAAATATTACGTTTCATACTCAAATAATTGTATTCTAACCATTCTTCAAACACAAATGCACCAGTTCCAACAGCATTTTTACGCAAATCTCCATATTTTGTAACAGCCTCGTGTGGCACAATAAAAGTAAAAGGCATAGTCAGCAGTTGCAAAAAAGGCATAAAAGGTTCTTGCAAATAAATATGCAGTGTATAATCATCAATAGCTACAAAACACGTATCTGAAATCTTACCTTCTGTATTTTTTAGTAACCTGTCTTGCAAAACCCAACCTCCAGCACTTCCTGAGATTGGTGATAATAATCTATTGAATGAATAAATTACATCACTTGTTCTAAGTTCCCTGCCAATTCCCTCTGAAAAAACAGGATTATTATGGAAAAAAACCCCTTGTTTCAGCCTAATTTTATAAGTTTTTCCATCTGGTGAAATTTCATAACTTTCAGCCAAACATGGCTCTAATTTTAGTTCCTCTGTAAACTCAAAAAGTCCATTATAAAGCTGCGAAATGACATTAATATTAGTTTCTGTTTCAGCATGAATTGGGTCTAGTGATGTAATTCCCTCTGTTGAATTGAAACGAAAAGTTTTTATAGGCTTTTCATTACTTCTTTTCAAAGAATTGCATGCACAACATAGACAAATAAATAAAAACAAGCACAAAAAGTTTTTAAGCATCATAAATATTCTTTTATTTTGGCAACTTATTTTAATAACTTATTTTGGCAACATTGCCTGAAATTTTGCATACAATGTCATATCTCGTCTTATATTTTGTGATTTGCACTGACGATTTGCTGCATCTGCTGTGATTGCAGCTACTCTGTTGGCTGGATTTGGGTGTGTACTTAAAAACTGAGGCACTGTTCCACCTTTATTTTCCTCTTGCAATTTAGTAAAAAAACCTGCTGCACCATCAGCTTGATAGATAGTTCCACAGAGGTAATCTACTGATTTTTTATCTGCCTCTGTTTCATCACTTCTACTAAATTTTAAAGCCACCAAGCCTTGGGCAAGATTGACGATAGCATTTTTATTTTTGCCCATCACAGCCTGCGTTAAAATCTGAATACCTTGATTTTCAAGCATTTGCTTTACACTATGACGTTTGTCAGCATGGGCAATTTCATGTCCCAAAACTCCTGCTAAATAATCTTCTCTGTCCAAATATTTTATCAAACCTGTATACACATAAATAAAACCACCAGGGGTACAAAAAGCATTAAGAGTTTTATCATCATGTATAATTTTTACAGTCCAATTAAAATTATTACGATTTTGTACCTGTCCTGAATTGAGAATATTCTCAGTCATATTTTGTAAATAGGCGTATGCGTATTTGTATTTTTCTTCGCTAAGAATTTTTATATTTTTATCACTTTCTATTTGTTTACTAACTTGCTTGCCTAATGCTACATCTTGAGAAAGTGGCACCAAAGTAGCAAATAAATCTTGGCACAGGGCATTATGAGTTGCAGAACTTGCAAAAAGCAATAACACAATTAACAAATATTTTTTCATAATTTTGTGAGATTTTAAAATTGGTTATACCACAGACTTTAACAATGTGTATTAAGTTAAGAATAAAAAATATATAATTCATTGATTATCAAGTTATTATATTTTAAATCCGTTAAGACAATTTTTTACGGCTAATTGGTGCAAATTACTCATTTATTCATATCTCAATGACTCAATAGGGTCTAATTTTGAAGCTTTATAGGCAGGATAAAATCCAGAAACTACGCCTACCACCACACAAACCACCAAACTTAATATAATCCATGCCCAAGGAATGATAAACTCTTTGGAATCTAAAAACCTTGCCACCACATTACCAATACCAATTCCCATAATAATTCCCGCAATTCCACCAATTTGACAAATTACAATGGCTTCTATCAAAAATTGTTGTCTAATTTTAGCAGGAGTTGCACCTAATGCTTTTCTTACGCCAATTTCTCTTGTTCTTTCGGTTACAGAAACCATCATGATGTTCATAAGTCCAATAGCTGCACCAATTAAAGTGATAAAACCAATAGCAAAACCTCCAAGTCTTAAAGTACCTGCTGTTTCGTCTAAGGTTGCTGCCAATGATTCACTGCGACTTAGTTCAAAACTATCAGGTTTTCCATTAGCATCTCTGCGGATTCTTCGCATGAGTCCACGCCCTTCGCCCATGACATATTCAAATTTTGTAATGTCTTTTACGTATGCTATAATGGTATAAACCATGTCTTTTCCAACACCTAATGACCTTGCATTTACCAAAGGAACATATATTTGTCGTTTTGTTCCACCTCCACCACCTCCGCCACTACCTTTGTCTTCCAAAACTCCAACTACCTTATATTGTGCATTGAGAAAGAAAATAGTCTTATCAATAGGGTTTTCTTTTGGAAATAATTTTGCAGCAATTTCAACACCAATAATGCAGGTGTATGCACCTGTCCGTAATTCTGTTGTGGCAAAAGGTCTGCCTTTTTCTAAATTTGTGCCTTTAACTGCAAAGTAGTTTTCATCAATGCCTTCTACACTGATATTAGGATTTGTTTTTTCAGAGAGTCTTTTAACTTCCACTGCTTGTGCAGCAACAGTATTAATACTCACTAAATCTGCGGCAGCAAAATCATTTTTAAAAGTAATCACATCTTCATATTCAAGTGGAGTTGTTGTCCGTTCTTGCATGCCACGCCTATTTTTTTTGCCACTAGTTTTGTCTTTAATATCAAACGTATTTGCTCCTAAATCTGCTAAACCAGAAGTGATAGAAGACTGAATACTGTCAATAGCCGTTAAAATGCCCACTAATGAAGTTATACCTAATGCAATAATAGCAACAGTGAGTGAAGTTCTTAATAAATTATCTTGAATAGACCTAAGTCCTTCTTTAATACTTTCGGAAAATTGCATGTTGTTTTGAGTAAATGTTTTTCAAGTAAAGTTATGGGCAAATGTACTAAAAAATAGATAGGAATTGAAAAACGATAATTATTTAACTTTTAAAATAATATTTTTCAGCTACTTTTCATTCCGTTCTCTAATTACCTTATTCACTTGACTTACTAATTTTTCTAATTCGGGAGTCTTTTGGTCTGCAAAATAATGTACTTGATTGTCATTAATTTGCAAACTTAACTGATGAGTTCCCAACCAACCATAATATAATAAGGAAAGCCCAGCCATGATAATGCCAATACCAAACCAAAAATGCAGCAAATGATTCCACAAAGCAACCGTAAACAAAGGCGTAGAAATGCCACCACCAATAATTGGCAGCAACAATCTTTTAAAAGCAAGGTTGATTTTGCTTACTGTGTGTAGCGGATAATACAGTTTTTTATTAGGCTGTTTGACTATCAAATGCTTATTTGTAAGCTCTAAACTATGTGTATTTGTGAGTATTGAACTCACCAATGTAGTTTCAGTTTGTTTTAACCAATCATAATAATGTGAATAAGAAACTTGCATATTTAAACCATGATGTAAACCATGATGTGCAATATTATTATATATTTTATGTTGATAATCAGTATTTTGATAAGTAGTATTTTTACTAGTTTTTAAAAAATGCGAGTTTTGAGTATTTGAATAAATATAATGATGTGCTTGATTTTGGGTAATTTGGTATAAATAGGTTTTCTTAGCCATAAGTGATGTGCAATTCATCATTACACAAATTTGAGTTTAATAAAGTTCAAAATGATACTAAAAAGTTTCATGGCTTTCTGTAAATAATGTAAGTTGCGTAGAATGTACCGCACCCTTTAGGGTGCAAGGTTTTTGATAAATTTGCAAAGCAAATTTATCAAAAACCTTTAAAATGAGATTTATTTAACGATTTTATTACTATTTTGCAACAACCTTGCACCCTAAAGGGTGCGGTACATTCACTACG
>JAYTNF010000332.1:0-1900 GCA_043748455.1 Cytophagales bacterium | reverse complement strand
AGCAGGTAGAATTATTTTTAACGAAACTTTATCGCCAAATGGCTTAAATTTCAAACATGATATTGACATGAAAGACCTCGCAAGTGGTGTTTATATGTTGTTATTGAATGTGGAAGGCAAAACTGCGGTGAAAAGAATTGTGAAACAGTAAGTTAAGAAACCTCGGCAGTGGTTGAAAACCCTGCCGATGGTTTTCTCTACTAAAACCAAAAAACAACCTTGCGATTAAGAGGTAAGTAATAAGAAAGTTTAAAAGTATAGTTTGTACCACAGACTTTAGCCCGTAAGGTTTTGATTATCAATATTTTACAGACTAAAGTCTGTTATACATTTATTTTGTCTTATTATTTAGCAATATGAGTACCATTTAAAGTCTTTTAATTATCTCCTCATGTACATATTTAGCAATTTTGTTTGAATAAAAATTGTTAGAGTCATCTATGCCTAAGTATTTCGCAGATTCAACTTTGAAATGCAATCTTATCTTTGGTTAAATTTTGTACTGGACTGCCAAAAACAAAAAATCTGACGAATACTATACACACAATATCGTGATAAGCCTCGTGTTGTTGTTTCATAGCGAATACACAAAAAACTTTGCAATAATGCTAAAAATATCTTTAAATTTGTACTTGTCATTGTGTTTTACAAACATTTTGTAAGGCTGATGATAGGAAGTATAATTTTGTCGTTTTATTTCGCAAAAAAAAATTACAAAAATTTATGCTTCCTTGTTTTCTTTTCTAAAATGACACTCATATTAGAATAAGAGAATAAATAATATTACTAATATATAGCTATTTTTCTATAAAACATAATTAACTTTGTTTGAAGATTATCTTTTATCCTAAAAAAATATTTTATGAAAATTTTACAAAAGAAAAAAGTACATTATTTATCAATTACTTTGGAAGGAATTGATAAATACTACAAAGCTACAAATATTTTAAAAATTATGATTGTAGCAGTCATTTTTGCATTTGGTATGTGTAACCAAATCATGGCACAAGTTGCAAGCTATAGTTTTGCACAAAGCACTGGAACTTATACAGCCATCACAGGTGGTACAGTGCTGGGTAGCATAACTTCAGATGATGAAAGATTTATAGACCCTGCTACACCTGCTGGTGGTACAACTTTAACAGGTGTTGGTTTGCCGATTGGCTTTAATTTTCAATATAATGGGCAGACTCATGATAGATTTGCGGTAAATAATAATGGCTGGATTTCTCTTGGAAGTTCTACTAATACCCCCGCAGTTAATATAACATCGTCATCATCATACACTTCTCTTTCTGCTACAACTACAATGACACCTGCATATTTGCGTCATAGAATAGCTGCTTTTAACAGAGATTTACAGGGTCAAACAGGCTCAGAGTTGCGTTATCAAACAATAGGTACTTCACCTAACAGAGTATTGGTTGTTCAATGGAAAAATTATAAAAGATATAATTCTACAGGGGGTAATTTTAATTTTCAAATAAGATTAAACGAAACAAGTAACACAGTTGCTTTTGTGTATAACCTATCTACCAGCGAAACAGGAGCTAATACCTCCCAAGTAGGCTTAGGAGGGACAACAAATGCAGATTTTAATAATAGAAGCACTACTACCGACTGGGCTGCTACTACGGCAGGTATAGCAAATAATGTAAGTTGTACGTTTAGTAGCACTGTATTGCCTGTTTCTGGTTTAACTTTTACTTGGACTCCTGTACCCACCATCACCTCTTTCACCCCAACTTCAGGTGGAGTTGACCAAACTGTAACCATCACAGGCACAAACTTTACAGGTGCAACTGCCGTAACCATCGGTGGTGTGGCTGCCAATAGTTTTGTAGTGGTCAATGCAACGACCATAACTGCCGTTACCAATAGTGGTTTTTCAACAGGAGTC
>JAYTNF010000331.1:0-4884 GCA_043748455.1 Cytophagales bacterium | reverse complement strand
CTTGGAGGCTAATATGATGGAAGTTTATCAGTCTGTTTATAGCATTCGTGATGCTTTTGATATGTCGAAAATGTCTAATCCCAAAGTTATTTTTCAATATAAAAACCCTGAAGGTGCAAATGTATATATTTTAGAAAATGATTTTCACAAAGATTTGGATATGGATAGCATTGAAATTGGCAAAAATCTTATTGATGCAGCACAGAAAAATCTAAATGTTGTAGAAACACGGGTTGCCTATTATCAAAAGATTAACAAAGAACTCGAAAAGCTAAAATTCCAAGAGCAAAATCGTCAAAAACTGCAAAGTGTTGCTGCAAATCTAAAAAACTTGCAAGATAAAAATACCAATAAAAGCATCGACCAATCTTTGACAGGAATGGATATGAATGTAGAGGAAAAAGTTATTGCAGATTTAGAAAATTTATCTGAAAAAGTACGCACTTTGGAAGATTTAGAAAATTCTATTTGGCTTAATGAACATATTTCGTTATTTAAAAACTCGAACTTAGGGTAATTTTTTAGGTTTTCTGTATTTTTTTTTGTCATTCTGAGCTTGCGAAGAATCTGACATTATTACGTCAAAAACCAATAAATCAGATTCTTCGCAATCTCAGAATGACAAAAAAATATTCTAATTTTATGATGAAAAAAATATTTTATTTAATTATTTTATTCGCATTATCACATTTTCAAGGTATTGCACAGACGTATGGTAAAGTTCAAAATAAAACTTTTCGTACCGAAGATTATACATATTCACCTAATATTATGACGGTGCAATTATATTCACCAATAGGACAAAATGGAATTTTAGCACCTCCAATTATTCCTATTTTTCAACAAAACTTACGTCTTGAATTTGACGATTTTAATAATAATCCACCTCGATATATTGCCAAAATTATTCCTTGTCAAGCTGATTGGACAGTTGCTGACCAACTCAATGATATTGAGTTTTTAGAAGGTTTTAATGAATTTTATATAACCGAAAGAGAAACTTCATTCAATACCAAAACTAATTATACACATTTCTTTTTTAACCTGCCAAGTGTAAAATTATCAGGAAATTATGTAATTAAAGTCTATGAAGATGGTTATCAAGACAATATCATTATCAGCCGCCGTTTTATGGTACATGAAAACGGTGTTGGAATTGGTACAAATCAGACTTTTTCGGTTGGTGGTTCAGGCTTTTTTCAAAACCAACAAATTGATTTTCATGTAAATTACGGAAATTATCAAATTGCAGTACCTAATCAACAAGTAAATGTGGTTTTAAGACAGAATTATCGTTGGGATAATGCCTTGAAGAACTTAAAACCTACTTTTGTTCGTGAATTTGATAAGGTTATGGACTTTAAATTTTTTCAATTAGAAAATAGTTTTGAAGGTACTAACGAATATCGTGCCTTTGATGTGCGTAATCCCCAAGCACGAGGTTGGGGTGTTGATAGCATGAGAATGTTAGCAAAACGCAACGAATATTACTTGCTGCGTGATGCTTCTAGAAATGGAAGTAGCTATTCAAATTTATATGAAGATATGAATGGAAGGTATTTTGTGCAAAATTTTATGGGACGTGAACCAGCAACAGAAGCTGACTATGTACATGTAAGTTTTAAGCTAAAATCGTTGCAAATGTCAGGAGATGTGTATGTTACAGGAGGATTTTCTGATTTTAGATTAGATGAAACTTATAGAATGATTTATAACCCAAATTATGAACAATATGAATGTCAATTACTATTAAAACAAGGAATTTACAATTATATGTACACATATCTTGCACCAAATGGGCAACGAGATGACACTTATTTTGAAGGTAATTTTCAACAAACTTTAAACGAATATGAAGTTTTGGTGTATTATCGGGAGTTTGGTGGACGAACAGACAGATTAATTGGTTATAAAAAACTCTAAATGTAGTTAATTTTGCCATTCTGGTTTTGTAAAGAATCTGAATTATTGGTTTTGACAAACTAATGCCAGATTTTTCGCAAGCTCAAAATGACAAAACAACTAAAATTATACACTTGCCAGAGCTGCTACACTCAAAGATTTGCAACCTGCTGCTAAAATTACATCTGCCGCAGCTTCAATCGTTGCACCTGTAGTAATTATATCGTCTAAAAGTAAAATATTTTTGTCTTTCAGTTCATTTTCGTTCTTGACTTCAAACAAACGGTTTGAGTTTTCTAAACGTCCTATTCTATCTTGTGTGGTTTGCGATACATTGGCACGTACACGCAAAAGTGCATCAGCTTGCCATTGAACTTGCATACTTTCTGACATACCTTTTGCGATACAATCCACTTGATTATAACCTCTTTTGTGTAATTTACTTGGGTGTAAGGGAATTGGCACAATTAAATCAAAGTTTTTTGCTAAATTTTGACGTTGCAATTCTGCACCAAAAAGGCTGCCCAAAACTTCGCCAATGTCTTGGTTTCCTTTATATTTTAGCTCGTGTAACAAAGTCTGTACTTTGCCTCCCTGCACAAAATATAAATAGCTAAAAGCAGTTTGCAAAGGAATACGTCCCCAAAATTTCTGTGCAGTTGAGTTTTCAACGTGCAAATGTTGATTTGTGTAAGGTAACTCATATTGACAATGTAAACAAACCGACATTTCTATGTTTTCCAAAGATTTTTGGCAGCCAAGACAAATTCGTGGATAAATAATTGCGAGCAAATCTTTAAATAAATTCATAAATTTTTACAAATTTAATTTAGTAATCTAATTTAGTAATTTAATTCAGTGTTTCTCTTACCATTTTTGTGTACTCACGCATGGCAGTTTGGAAATTCATTCCTTGTTCGTCTATCAATTTTCTGATAAACATTGATGCGTATGCATGCGTTAATTGTTCTCCTTCATCTTCTCCAATAATATCAATGACAGGAGTTTCGCCTTCTGCAATGGCAGTTTCTGCGGCTGTGAGTTGTTCGAGTGTGTAGGTTTCTACAAGTTGTTTGATAATTGGAATTTTCATGGCTATATTTTAATTAGGTTGTTTTACTTTCGTATTTTATAAATTTGATACTATTTTAATTGCAAACATAATTTTTTCATGACAGATAGGTTTTTCGCATCAAAACCTACAAATAATTACAAAGTTAGTTATAAGTTTAAAATTATTTGTAAGTTTTGATGCGGAAAACTAATATAAGTTATGCTATATAAACCCAAATTTAATACTCCTAAAATTGCAAACTCTAAAATAAATAAATTTATTTTAGAGTTTAGTATATATTTTCCTTTTATACTTTTTTGTTAAGCTATTATTTATCTTCCATTGGTACTGTAAAATAAAAAGTGGCACCTTTATTAACTTCGCTATTTATCCAAATATTACCGCCGTTTTTCTCTACAAAGTCTTTGCATAGTAGCAAGCCAAAACCACTTCCTTTTTCTTGAGCAGTTCCTGATGATGAATAGTTATCAAAGCCAAAAAGTTTTTCCTGATTTTTTTTGCTAATACCTTTACCAAAATCTTTTACACTGACTGTTAGCATATTTGGATTGTCAATATTTTGTAAAATAGTAATAAAAATAGTAGTATTTTCATAAGAAAACTTAATAGCATTATGTAATAAGTTTCTTAACACAATATTTATCATTTCCTTATCAGCATATACATATATTGCTTTTGTCTGAAAAATATCTATTTTTATATACTTTTTATCGGCTTGTGCTTGTAATAGTGCAATGTTTTGTTCTGCAATTTCTAATATATTGAATTTAGTAGCATTAATCTTTTCTTCTTTCATTTGAGATAATGACCAATGTAAAATATTATCTAATAAATTTGAGGTTTGTTCCAATTCTGATTTTAATGCATCTATTGCCATTTTTCGGTCTTCTTCTGAAAAATCACTATTTTCAAAAATAAATAAGGAGCCATAAAGAGAAACTAATGGATTTTTGAAGTCATGAGATATGATGGAAAAAAGTTTATTTTGAATTTTTGACAACCTCGTAAGTGTTGTATTTTGATACTCAACAACTTCGTTACGAATAGATGTTTCTTCATTAAGTATTGTCAATGACAGATTTTGTTGCTGAATTAATTTAGCTTGAGCCTCTAATTTTAAATTATTAATTTTATATTTTCGTGAAATTTTTAAGGAAAAAATTACAGCAATAACCAAAAGAATAATTAAAAATATTGCAATTACTCCAAAAGTATTTTGTTGCCTTGTCTTTTCTGTTAATGCTTTAATTTGTAAGTTATCTTTTTCATCATCAAATTTAGCTCTCATTTCCAAAAATTGCTTACTCTTTTGTTGATTAAATAGACTATCTCCATAAGTAAGAAATTTTATTTGGTAATTATATGCATTTTCAAAATGACCTGAATCTGCATGAATTTTAGCAAATAGTTGATAACATTGCTTTATATATTCTAAATTACCTGACTTTTCGGCATAAGTTAATGCACTTTGGACGGCAATTATAGAGTTTTTATAATTATGAGCAGCTAAATAAGCATTGGCAATATTGTACTCTATCAAAATCATACCTCTAAGGTCATTGTGTTTTTGATATACCTTTTTTGCATCTTCTGAATAAGCTAATGCTTTAATAGCATTTCCACGTTTTTGTTCTATCATTGCTAATTGGACATAACATGCAGCAACCCCTTGCATATCTTGTAGTTTTTCCCTAATCTTTAAGACTTTTTCTATTTGATATATAGCCACAAAATATTCTTTCTTGTTAATATTTATCAAACCCATAGAATAATAGCAATAAGCCATTCCCCTTTCATTATTAATACTTTTGAATAAACTTAATGCTTTCAATACATAAACCTCAGCAGTATTATAAATTCCTTTACGATTATTAATGTCTCCAATACTTTGGTTTGCGTAGGCAAGT
>JAYTNF010000330.1:0-5462 GCA_043748455.1 Cytophagales bacterium | reverse complement strand
CTTAAAGCCACCCGATAGGTCAATTTCATGGCTCAAAATTTTATGCGTTTTGAAAAACTCAATTGGCATAAAGGGAATTTCTGTAAGTTTAGTAATTTTTGCAGAATTTATACCTAAGTGTTTGATATACAAGTGATAAGTAGCATTATTTGTAGCCTGAAAACGAAATAAATCGAGGGCTAATGCTGTAAATTTTGTAAAATCCTGTTGGTTAAGAGTTTGTAAAGACTTTTTGAAAGTAGCTATAAAAGACATAAAATAGGTATGTAATTGTAAGTTTTTAATTGCAAGTTCTAAGTTATTTTAGTTATTTTAAGTTACTGATAATGAATAAGTTATCAATAAAAAATATACAATTAATTTTACATTAGTGCTTATTGACAGATACTTTTATCACAAATACAGTATTTTCATTGTTTTATGACAAAAATTAGGTAAGATTACACATAAATTTATCAAACTTTATCCCTTGGCAGTTTTTGTAAAAAGAAACAAAATAATAAGTAATTAACGTAAGTTTCGTAGAATGTACCACACTCTTTGGCGGGAGTTGCCTTCAACTGAAAGGTTTTTAATAAATTTTTTTTGTAAATTTATTAAAAACCTTTAAAATGGTGTTAATTTAACGATTTTATTGCCCTTTATAATGACCTTGCAGTTGAAGGCAACCCTCGCCAAAGGTTGCAGTACAATTCACTACGCAACTTACATTAACAATACAAAACTTGATAGTGTTACAAATAGTTTTTTTGTATCTAATTTTTTAATTTTTTTGAAAAAATCTAATTATTTTATAATTAGATTTTAAAATTATGAGATTTACAACAAAGTTAGCTATTTCGCTGTCAAATTTTCGTAATCCTTAATAAGTTGTTTTAAAAAATTAACGTCTGAAAAACTATTGGTGCTATAAATTCCTAAAACCTCTCTTAGTTTATAATTAAGGTTTTTTACGCTATCTAAATTACCTGTGCGAAGATAAATATCTAAAACTTCTCTGGCAATATTCACATCTTTATCACTCAGTTGTGCTACTTCAGGAAACAATGAAATGTAATATTCATCATCTTCAACTACCATTAACGAAGGTCTTTGTATATTTTTACGCCTACCAAGTTTAATCACACTCGTACCTGCGGCTATATCACCAATGCGTTGCCCTTTTGTAGAAACTGCAATGGAAATTAAAGCAATGACACCACTCATAGACGAAACTTCAAATAATCTGACTAACCATCGTAAAAAATAATTTGCAATATGTGGCTGACTTCCGTCTAACATAATTACTTTAATATTCATGGCACGTTTGCCTAAACTTTGTCCTTCTAAAATAATTTCAGAGCCTAATTCATAAAAAAGTACAGGCAAATACATCATAATTATTAACCAGCTCGGAAAATCAAAAGAGTTTTTAATTGCAAATATTAGATAAAATATACCTATAATATATGATATTTGCACCAATAAATCTATGAACAGAGCACCAATTCTTTCTCCAATGGTTGCAAGTTCATAGTCTATAGTAACATTATAAGCAGTTTGGACAGTAATGGTTTGCATGGTTTATTGGTATTTTGAGTAATAAGACAGATTTAAAGTATATTTTGTACTATAGACTTTAGTCTGTGAGATTTTGATAATCAACACTTTACAGACTAAAGTCTGTTATACATTTATTTTGCCCTATTACTTAGATAGCAATTTTCTTTTCTAATGCCTCTATTCTTTTCATTAAATCAGGAAGTTTTTTATAAACTACAATAGATTTAATGCTTTCTCTATGGTCTAAAGCTGGTGAGCCTAAAATGGTTGTACCTTCTGTTTTTACGGTTTTTGTAATCCCAGATTGAGCTCCAACAGTGGTTCGGTTAGCTATTTCTATGTGTCCAACTATACCAACTTGTCCTGCAAAAATGCAGTTTTCGCCAATAATTGATGACCCAGCAAAAGCTGTTAAAGCTGCCGAAACAGTATTTTTGCCAATTCTTACATTATGTCCAACTTGAATTAGGTTATCTAATTTGACACCGTCTTCAATCATTGTTGAGCCTAATGTGGCACAATCTATGGTTGTATTTGCACCAATACTTACATGGTTTCCTAAAATTACGTTGCCAAGTTGTGGAATTTCCTTGAAAGTACCATCAGTTTGTGGAGCAAAACCAAAACCTGCACTTCCTAATACTACACCTGCATGCAAAGTGCAATGGCTGCCAATAATTGTTCCTGAATAAATTTTTGCACCTGCATAAATAATTGTGTTATCGCCAATAACAACATTATCACCAATATAAACTTGTGGGTATATTTTTACGTTGTTGCCAATATTTGTTTTTTCACCAATATATGCAAAAGCACCCAAATAAATATTTTCGCCAACAGTTGCCGAACTTGCCATAAAAGATGGTTGTTCTATACCTTTTTTGCTAAAATTTACCATTCTGTAATATTCTTCCAACAAGGTAGAAAAAGCACTGTAAGCATCATCAACTAAAATTAATGTTGTATTTAAGTCTTGTTTTGGTATAAAATCACGATTTACAATAACCGCAGAGGCATTTGTGGCATAAATAAAGTTTTCATATTTAGGGTTAGATAAAAAAGAAATAGCTCCAATTTCGCCTTCCTGAATTTTTGCTAATTTGTTTATTTTTATAGTTGTATCTCCTTTTACTTCGCCTCCCAATAAGGTGGCTAATTGTAAAGTTGTAAATTCCATTTATGATGAATAGTATAATGAACAGATTAAATATCCTGCAATAATACAAAAAAGTTCCAAATAATAGTACAAAATAGCTAAACCATTCAGCAAAAATAAAAAATTATGACAAAAGTCAATATACCTCTTGGAAAATATCTATTGGGTGGCTTTGAGTTACCCAATAGATATGTCATAGAACTAACATTTTTTAGAGAAAATGTTAGTTCTGTAAATTCTCCAAACTTTTCGCATACTTTGTTTTCCACGTTGTATGTGTATTAACAACAGCTTTTAAGTCATTAAGCATGGTATAAAGTCCAAAATAAGTACGGTTTAAGTACAAAGAATCTTTTGCACCACGAGGTTTTTTTGATTTCCGCATTTCCTCCATGCCCGCAAGGCTTTCACCAATAGCATACAATTTTGCAAAGTATGTGTCATCACCAAAATCAAAAACATCATCTCTAAAAGGTTCTAAGGTTATACCCAACATTCCTTTAAATAAATCGAAGAAAAATTTGCGGTCAGTTTCTGAATCATCATCATAAAGAAAACTTAATTCTTTCAAAACTATTTCTAATTTCTTATCATCTTCAAAAAGTTCGGGATTGATGATTTGGAAATGTTTTAAGTGATATTCGTGTGGAATAACTTTTACGCAACCAAAATCTATGATTGATAAAGTTCCGTCTTCGTGCATCAAAAAATTACCTGGGTGTGGGTCTGCATGAACAGAAAGTAATTCATGCATTTGAAAATCATAAAAACTCCACAGGGCTTGCCCTATTTTATTGCGAACTTCTTGGGAGGGATTTGTTGCCAAAAAATTATTCAAATGTAAACCATCGAGCCAGTCCATTGTTAAAATTCTTTTGCTAGAATACTCTGGATAATATTTCGCAAAACGGAGATTTTCTATGTGAGAACAAGCTTTTGAAATTTCGATAGACCTTTTGAGTTCTAATTCATAATCTGTTTCTGCTATCAACATATTTTCTACTTCACTCATATACAATGTCAAATCGGTTTCACTCAAACCTAATAATTGCGTAGCAAAAGGCTTTACCATTTTTAAATCTGAGCTAATACTGTCTGCAATTCCTGGGTATTGTACTTTGACTGCAAAAGTTTTAGCTCCTATTGTTGCTTTGTGAACTTGTCCAATAGAAGCTGCATTAACTGCATCTTTGCTAAAAGTATCAAAAACTTCATCAGGACTTTTGCCCAAATTTTTCTTAAATGTATTGACAATCAATGGATAAGATAAGGGAGGAGCAGAATTTTGAGACATACTAAATTGGTCAGTATAGGCTTTGGGCAATATACTTTTGTCCATACTCATCATCTGTGCTACTTTTAAGGCACTTCCTTTAAGTTGGCTCAGACTGTTGTAAATATCTTTTGCATTATCAGCATCTAAACCACTGCGGTCAAGGTCAGGATTTATTGCTTTCTTTGCATAATGTTTAATATAATTACCACCAATTTTTACGCCCGTTTTCATAAATTCCGTTGCTCGTTGCACTTTGCTAGTCGGAATTTTGCTTTGTGATACCTTAACTGAATCATTGATAGAATCCTTAGAATCATCTTTCTCGTTTGCCATCGAATTTATTTGTTTAATAACATACAAATATACTGTTTTGTAAGGTGTTTTGTTGTCTAAAACAAAAATATATTGTGAATAAACAGCTAATATAAATTAGACCTATTATCAAAAATTTAATGTTTTTTAGCAAAGTCGTTGCCAAAGAAAACATTATATTTACAATACTGCCATAAAATACGAAGTTTAAATCTGCAAAATTTGCTTTTGACAATGAAAAGCATAAATTTATACATTATTCACTCATTTCTGAACTTATATAAATATGTCTGAAACATTAGGAATTCTTGCACTCATTTTAATTGGTTTATCTACAAAATTTTATGTTTACAGTTTATATATAGCAAGGCTTAATCAATGGTTTAACAAAACTCATAATCCTTACAAAATAAGTGCTATTCGTATTGGTGTGGGCTTAATTGGTACTATTCTAAGCACATCGTTGGGAGTAGGTTCATTTTCTGCACTCTTATCAGAAAATAGTAATGGGTCTGCCGCCTATATTGTTGGTGCCTTATTTTTGCTGATATTTCCTGCATTTTCATGGTATATTATCATAAATCATTTTTATAATCCAAACTCACCAAAAGAAATCTTTATAGGTTGGTGTATTTCAACAGTCTTGGCTGTTGTATTAGGCATAATAGGCTTTGCTTTTGCAATACAAAATGTTAATTTTTGTTAGGAAAAGATAAAAAAATACTACTTTTCATTTTTTTGCAAACTTTAACATTCTATGCGTCAAATACCACAAATTTAGGGTTGTGATAAATTGTATTTTGAAAATAAAATAATGACTTTTGACAAATATAAGTTAGTAATATTTTATTTTCAATTCCATTTAAAACCATGAAAAAAACACTTTATCACAGTCTTATTTTTCTCTCTTTTTTGATGTTTTGCAATTTTGCAAATGCACAAGAAAACAAAGAAAACTCTCAGGAAAATGCCCTTTGGACACGTTATCCGAGTATTTCACCTGATGGGCAAACCATTGTTTTTAGTTACAAAGGTGATTTGTATCGTATGCCTGCAACTGGCGGCACTGCAATTCCGCTAACTTTACACGAAGGACACGACTATATGCCCGTTTGGTCGCATGATGGCAAGCAAATTGCTTTTGCCTCTGACCGTTATGGAAATTTTGACGTTTTT
>JAYTNF010000329.1:0-14986 GCA_043748455.1 Cytophagales bacterium | reverse complement strand
TTAGCCAAAATAAAATCACATTCTCCTTCCAAACCAACATCTTTATCTCCAACAAGTGTGTCTCCTGAATAAATTGTAAAAAACTTAGCATTTCGTGTTCTTAATTCTTTGAGTATTGGCACAACTATCCATTCACTTCTTGCTTTTTCACTTTTAATAGGCATTTCAATACTTTCTTCTAATTCTAAACGTAATCTTTCTGTTGGCTCAATAGGTTTTGCAAAGAATTGGAGTTGTTTTCTTTCATTTTTTACCCCAAATTTCTCATCTAATTCTGATAGTGTAAAATCTGTGTAAGCCATAAAAAGATAGTTTATTAAATTATTTACGAAATTAACGCAAAACTATGTTTTTTTGCAAGTTTATTTACTAAATTTTGAAAAAGTTTGTGAATAAGTCTAAAAATTTGTTTTTAATACAATTTTAAGCAATAATAGTAGTGTAATACAAGTGAGTTTGTGCAATTTTGTCAGATATTAAAAAGTACATTGTGGCATAGTTTTAGACTGAAAAAGTTAGACTGAAAAATTGCTACTTCACAACATTGTAACCTCTATCAATACATGAGTAATTTTAACAATATTATACCACCCAAAGACGGAATTGCAGGACTTGCACAAAATTGGAAAAACGATATTTTGTCGGGCTTCTTTGTCTTTCTTATTGCACTTCCTTTATGTTTGGCTATTTCGTTAGCTTCTGGTGCACCACCAATGGCAGGAATTTTTGCAGCCATAGTTGGAGGTATGGTTGTTTCATTAGTTGGTGGCTCTTATGTTACTATCAATGGGCCTGCGGCGGGTTTAATTGTTGTTATCCAAACCATTGTTTTAGATTTAGGGCAAGGAAATTTATTGGTTGGTTATCGTCAAATGACTGCGGCAGTAGTTATTGCAGGTTTTTTATTAATTATTGCAGGTTTTTTAAAGGCTGGGAAATTGGGAGATTTTTTTCCCACTGCCGCAGTTCATGGCATGTTGTCCGCTATTGGTATTACAATTATTGCCAAACAAATTCACCCGATGTTAGGTGTAAAATCAATGGGAAGTAAACCTTTTGATTTATTATTTGAAATACCAAATAGT
Source organism: Cytophagales bacterium (assembly GCA_043748455.1). Lineage (GTDB taxonomy): Bacteria > Bacteroidota > Bacteroidia > Cytophagales > Thermoflexibacteraceae > JAAFKA01. The sequence continues at coordinate 13,901 of JAYTNF010000329.1, read as the reverse complement.
ATTCTTAATATTAACCCTTATATTGGTTTTATAGGTATTATTAGTATTTTGATTATGATATTTTTACCAATGGTTAAAAATAAATATGTCAAAATGATACCACCACCATTAATTGTTGTATTGGTTGGCATTATGATTGGACAATTTTTAGATCTAGAAAGAACTCACAAATACTTATTTTTTGAGGCAAAGTTTTATGAAGTAGGGCCCAAATACTTGGTAAATTTACCTTATAATATGATAGATGCTATTAGTTTTCCTGATTTTAGTGGTTGGAATAAATATTTATTTATCAAAGCTGTTATCACAATTACCTTAATACAAGGACTTGAAACCCTTTTGAGTGCAAAAGCTGTTAATCAATTAGACCCTTACAAACGTCAAGCAGATTTGAATAAAGATATGTCGGCTATGGGTGCAGGAAGTATGATTTCGGGTTTTATCGGAGGTTTGCCAATGATTGCAGAAATTGTGCGGAGCTCGGCAAATGTTAACAATGGAGCCAAAACAAGGTGGTCAAATTTCTTTCATGGCATGTTTATGTTAGGTTTTGTAGCTTTGTTGCCACATCTTATTCACAAAATTCCTTTGGCTTGTTTGTCTGCGATGTTGGTTTTTACAGGTTTTCGTTTGGCTTCTCCAAAAGAATTTATCCACACTTATCACATTGGCAAAGCACAATTATTAATTTATGTTTCTACAATTTTGGCAACCTTAGCAACGGATTTATTAATTGGTATTGGTGTGGGTATTATTGTAAAAATTCTTACACATTTATATTATGGTGTGCCGATTAACTCTATTTTTAAGGCATGGATTTCTACAAAACATGAAAATAATTCAACATATCATATTTTTATAAGCAAAGCATTAGTATTCTTTAATTACTTGCCATTTAAAAAATATTTAGAAAGATTACCAAAAGATAAGCATATTGTATTAGATTTTTCAGAGGCTGTCTTCATAGACCATACTTGCATGGAACATTTAGGAACATTAAAAACTGCGTTTGAAAAAGCTGGTGGAAAGTTTGAAGTAGTTGGCATGGAAAACTTAGCTCCATTATCAGAACACACTCTTTCTGCAAGAGTAGCTACAGAAAGACATAAAATTGCAAAACTAGCCAAAAGACAAGACATGTTATTGCAAGTTGCCCAAGAAAATGATTATACTTTTAGTCCACAAAAAATATTATTTGACTCAAAACTAAAGAATTTACCTTTCTTCTTCTACCGTCATCTGCGTTATGAGGAAAATGTATTGCATAAGCACCAAAATAAGGTACATCTACAAGTTTCAGATATTAAGGCAAAAGAAGGGCAAATTACCTTAAAGTTTTTTCATTTTACAGGTTTATTAATAACAGATGTTCCTAAAAAATTACCCATTTTTTATCTCGAAAAAGAAACATTAGTGCATAGAATGTTGGATAGTAGTGGATTCAGAGATATTAACTTTGAAGAGCATAAAGAATTTTCAGATAACTTCTTTTTGCAAGGCACAAATGAAAATGAAATTAGAGAGTTTTTTACAGTAGAATTGATGGATATTTTGATGAAACACCCTGATTTTCACGTAGAATCTGATGGCGAATCTTTGTTCATTTTTCATGGAGAAATGGAGCTTTTAGAAGCACAAGAAACTTATAATTTGGTGCAAATGGGTGAAACTATTGTGCAATATTTAACAATTAAGAAAAAACAGATAGCATAAAGGCTTAGTAAAAGTCAATACATTTAATAAATTGAAATAACAACAAGGGTAGCAAATTTTATGTTTGCTACCCTTGTTGTTATAAAAAGAACATGTATATTTGATTTATGATACTTAAAGCCATAAATATTCACAAAAATTATAACCAACTCAATGTATTAAAAGGTATTAACCTTGAAATACAAGAAGGAGAAATTACAGCCATTGTTGGCACTTCGGGTGCTGGGAAAAGTACATTACTGCATATTCTTGGCACATTAGATAAAACTGATAAAGGCACAATTTTATTTAAAGATACCAATTTACAAAAACTTTCGCAGTCTGACTTGGCTACTTTTCGCAATAAACACATTGGATTTGTATTTCAGTTTCATAATCTTATGCCAGAATTTACAGCTTTTGAAAATATTTGTTTGCCCGCATTTTTGCAGTCAGGCAATACCAAAACTAATAAAACAGCTATCGAAAATCGTGCATCAGAATTATTAGCTTTGTTGAATATGACACACCGCAAAGAGCATAAACCTTCTGAACTTTCAGGTGGCGAACAACAAAGGATTTCGGTGGCAAGGGCATTAATGAATCAACCAGATATTATTTTTGCCGATGAACCATCAGGAAACCTTGATGCAAAGCATGCCAATGAACTTCACGAACTTTTTTTTCAACTTCGCAAGGATTTTAAACAAACTTTCGTTATCGTTACACATAATCAGCAATTAGCAGCTATGGCAGACCGAATTATTGAACTTGACAAAGGCGAAATTGTGAAATGACAATTAAGTTTGATACTGATATTTTAAGGATTACAAATGTTTGATAATCAACAAGTTACAAAATTTAGAACTTACACTTAAAAACTTAGAATTACTATGTGGCAACTCCTCCAAAATTCCCAACGATTCAAACAAGAACTTGCAACTTGGCAAACTGAAGGTTTAGTTAGCTCTGAACAAGTTATAAAGTTTGAGGAAAAATATAATCTCAATGCACCATCACCTTGGTATCGTAACACAAGTTTTATATTGCAAACGGTAGCAGTATTGTTAGCTGTTATGGGTTTTTTCTTATTAATTGGTATGAATTGGGAACTATTGCCAATTCCAGTAAGAACTCTTATTGGATTAGTGCCTTTATTGATTAGCTATTTTGTAGCATGGAAAAAATATAATGAAGGCAATGAATCTGCGGCAGAAGTTGCCATGATATTAGCCTCACTATTATTTGGTGCAAATATTGCCTTGCAAGCACAAATTTATCACATTTCGTCTTATGCACCTGATGGAGTTTTGTGGTGGATTTTGGGCACAATTCCCGCAATTTACTTTTTTAGAAGTAATGCTCTGGCAATTATTTTTCAATTTTTGTTTATGATTTGGCTCAGTTTGCAATTAAATAACAACCAATTTGCATTTTGGGGAGTTATTATCATAGGTACATTTAGCTTATTTTTACACAAAAACCCTAATCCTATTCACCTTATTTTTGCTATTATAAGCAATTTCCTATTTGTCAATAATGTTGTGCATTTTTTGACATTAGGTTATTATGAATCCTTTACTTTTTGGGTATTATTTACTAATATTTATGTGCTTATTTGTTTAAGTGCTATTGAATTTATAAAGCATGAATATTCAGAAACTTTTATTACCCGATTACAAAATGTTTTGGCAACATTTATTCTAATTATGTTATATGTCATGACTTTTAATAACGCAATTTCAAGCCTATTAAACAGAGATATAAACACACAAATGATTATATTTCTTGTGCTTTGTTACCTATTGGCAACTGCATTATGGATATGGAAAAATGGTTTCAAACTTGATATTAAACAGCAAAACTTGTCCATAAACTTTATTTTTGTAGCTATTTTTATGTCTATGCTCTTATTCAAATCCTCAGAATCTACTGTTTTAATTTATGCAATTTTATTTAATTTATTATTACTTGCCTTTATTGTTTATAAAATTTATTCAGGTATTCAAGAGCATAACAAATCAAGATTTATGTGGGCAATAGCCTATTTACTTATTTTAGCTTTAAGTCGTTATATTTCACTGTTTGGAGACAATTATTTACTCACTGGGATATTATTTATAGCTTGCAGCTTAGGAATTTTGCTTGTTAATAGGTTTTGGAATAAAAAATTTGCTGATAAATAAGTAGTATTTTAACAAATTATTACGCAACTTGCACCTCAGTAAGCATCTATTCAAATTTTTTTGTATAGATGCCTACTAAGGTTTTATTGTAATCTGTATGCACAAAATACTCTACCTAACTTTTATATTGCTATTTTCAGCTTCTGTATATGGACAATCTGAAATAGAAAAATTAAAGAATACTACCCAAACGGCAAAAGCTAATGATAAAATTGATGCTTATAGCCGTTTGTCTGAACTGTATCGTAATATAGATGCAGATTCATCTATTCTATTTGCCGATTTTGCCATAAAAATTTCAGAAAAAGAAGGAACAGAGTTGCAAACTGCCACAGCTTACCTAAATGCAGGAGTTACACACCGCAATAAAGGAAATTCCAAACGTGCGTTAGAACATTTTTTAAATGCTTTATTATTGGCAGACAAAATAGAGAATAAACACTTACAAGCAGATATTTTACATAAAGTTGGGGTAACACATTTGTTTGTTAAAGAATTTAAAGAAGCAATAACTTTTGCAAAAAGGGAAGAAACAATATGGAAAGAACTCGAAGACGAAAAAGGCTTATCGGCATCTCTTAACCTCTCTGGATTGGCATATAGCAATATTGGCGACTATGATGTGGCAGAACGTAAATTTAATGAGGCACTTGAAATTGGAGAACGAGAAAAAGACCCCGAATTAATTTACAAACCCTTAGTAAATTTAGGAGATCTATATTACAAAATAAAAGATGCTAAAAAAGCCATAGAATTTATAGACAGAAGTCGTAAAATTTGCGAAAAAACAGGCAATAAAGTTGGCATTGCGGCGGCGGCTATCAATATTTCAAAGGCATATATTCTTGAAAAAAAATATGATAAAGCAATAGCATCACAACATGAAGCCATAAAAATAGCTACTGAAATCCAATCCTTGCCCTTGTTGCGAAATAGTTATGATTTATGTAGCGAAATTTATGAACTATCGGGTAATTATGCAGAGGCTTTGAAATATCATAGATTTTATAAAAAAATAGAAGATAGTTTGGCAGACAAAAATAGCCGCCAAAATATTACGACTTTGGAAGCCAAATATGCAAATGAAAAACAACGTCAATCTATTTTATTGTTACATGAAAGTGAAAAAACCCAAGAAATTCGATTTTATGCAATATTAGCTGTCGCAATTTTATCATTGGTAGCTTTGGCATTATTGATAAGAAGTTATCAACTCAAACATAAATATAACAAAGGCTTAGTTACTGTAAATCAGCAACTTACAGAAAGTGCTGCAACAATTACAGTACAAAAAAATCTAATAGAAGGCATTAATAAAAATATGCTAGACAGTATTCATGCTGCAAAAAGAATCCAAACAGCTTTATTGCCTACTGAAATTATTTCAGAACTAACTATTTTTGAAAATTATTTTGTCTTAGACTTGCCTCGTAATATTGTAAGTGGTGATTTTTGTTGGTTTGAAAAAGTAGCAAACCATGATACACATCATAACCATGAAAAACTATTTATGGCACTCGGAGATTGCACAGGTCATGGAGTTCCGGCAGCTTTTCTGACCATGATGTCTAATAGTTTACTGAGTGATTTGGTCAAAGAAAATCCCGCAAAATTACCAAATGAAATTTTAGGAGAACTCAATCGCCGTTTTATTGGATTGTTCAAAAATCAAGATTATGCCAATGAAGGGTTAGACTTATCCTTATGTGTATACAATATAAATAGTAAGATATTGGTTTATGCTGGTGCTAAAATTCCATTATATCATTTTCGCAATGGTGTATTGAATGTTCTAAAAGCTGATAGAATTTCAATAGGTGACAACACTTCTTGGACACCCAATTTTGTGTATAAAAACCATGAAATTATTTTAGAAAAAGGAGATATTCTTTACCTCACTTCTGATGGGTATCAAGACCAATTTGGAGGTGCAAAAAATAAAAAGTTTATGGTAAGCCGATTGAAAGAATTTTTAATTTCTATTCAGACCCAACCTTTAATTGGTCAGCACCGATTGCTGGCACGTGAAAAGAAAATTTGGCAAAATGAATACGAACAAACAGATGATATTTTGGTGATGGGGATAAAAATATAGTAAAAACAAATCAAAAAAGGTAATTTAGCAAAAGTCTTAAAATATTCAAATTTATTGTTATATTTGCAAAGTTTAAAACCATTTATCAAAAGTCTTTTAGATGTCCGATAAATTTTCAGAATTGTTTGACTTTCGCAAAGTCTATTAGTAAACAAAAAAGACAGCAATATTCTAATTAATATTTATGAACTCTATTAAAATTGGTACACGAGGCAGTCAATTAGCTTTATGGCAGGCTCACGAAATAGAAAGAAAACTCAAAGTTGCAGGTCTAAGCTCCGAAATCGTGATAATAGACACCAAAGGAGATAAAATACTCAATACTACGATTGCAAAAATTGGTAGCAAAGGCGTGTTTACAGAAGAATTAGAGGAGCAGTTACGAAAGGGTGCCATTGATATTGCGGTACATAGTGCAAAAGATATGCAATCTGATATTGCTGATGACCTTGATATTATTGCTTTTACAGAAAGAGAGAAAGTTCATGATGTAATAGTTAGTTATCAAAAAGATTTTCAACTCAATACTAAGAATAAAATTATTTTGGGTACTTCTTCCACAAGACGTGTGGCGATGATGAAAAGGTTTTATCCAAATATTCGCACTATTGATGTGCGTGGAAACTTGCAAACTCGTATGCGTAAACTTTCTGAAGGGCTTTGTGATGCCTTAGTTTTGGCTTATGCAGGAGTTTTTCGTATGAATTTTGCACAACATATTGTAAAAAACCTCTCAGTTGATGAATTTACACCTGCGGTTGGGCAAGGCAGTATTGCTATTGAAATTGCAAGAAGCTTAGATATTGACCTCGCACAAGAAATTAGACAAGCCATAAATCACACAGAAACAGAATTTAGATTAAAAGCAGAACGGAGTTTCTTAAAAACTTTGCATGGCGGTTGCAGCATTCCTACTTTTGCATTGGCACAATTAGCTGATGACGAACTTACAATTCGTGGAGGCTTGATTAGCTTAGACGGAAAACTTATGGTAGAAGCCACAGCAGTTGGTACAAAAACAGATGCAGAAAGTTTAGGGAAAGAAGTTGCTGAAAAAGTATTGGCAGATGGTGGTGAAAAAATATTGCAAGATATTAGACAACAATTATCAAAATAGTATCATTTTAAGATGATGGATATATTGAACGAGGAAAAAGAAAAACTTTTATTAGTAAGGGAACAATATAAACAAAACTTATTAGGCGAAGTTATTGATATAAAAACAGAGGTGCTTAAAACAACCAACTTAGTTTTGGTGGCTGGAAGCATTGTTGTTATAGGCTATGTTGTGGTTAAAGCCATGTCAGGTATTTTTTCTTTGTTTGAAACAAAACAAGAAACAGTCAGAGAAGTTGTTGTCGAAAAACCTTACCAAGTGTATGATAAAGTGTATGATAATAAAAGTATTGAAAAATCAGGTTTTATGTCGCCAATTATCAGTGCTTTAAAACAAGAAATGCGGCTGTTTTTGTTAGGAATTGCAAAGCAAGCACTAAAAGATTTTTTGGAAAAAATGCAACAAAAAACACAAAAAGATAGCACTACGTAAATACCTTATGGTTTGAAATACTATTTTTGAAAAACATATTTAAAAATCATTTTAATCACTACTGATATGATAAATAAAGTAACCTTGTTAGGACGTCTTGGTAAAGACCCTATCGTTAGACGCACTGAGGCAGGTATTCCTGTTGCTATGTTTTCTATGGCAACTTCTGAAAGTTACAAAGACAAAGACGGTAATAAACAAGAAAAAACGGAATGGCACAATATTGTAGTTTGGAGAGGTTTGGCAGAAGTTGCCGAAAAATATCTCAAAAAAGGCTCTTTATTGTATGTAGAAGGCAAGATAAGTAATAGGACTTATGAGCAAGACGGCGTTACAAAAAATATTTCTGAAATTGTAGTAGAGAATTTTAAAATGCTAGATGGACGTGAAAGTTCGGGAAATAACCAACAAAATGCACCATTGCCAGAGCCTCCACCAGCTTATGATAAAAAAAGTACAAGTACAACGCAAGCCCCTATGACTAATGATTCTGTTTCTGAAAATAGTAATCTTGATGATTTACCTTTCTAAAAAATTTATTTGTTATTAAAAAAAGTGTCATCTTTGAAAAGATGACACTTTTTTTAATAACAAATAAACAAATATAATTATCTATCAATTCCCACAAACCTTTAACATTTTTTCACGTATAAAGTTTTATATCTGTTCTAAAAATAGATAATTGTATTATCAAACCAAACTTTATAACTAAAAAATGGAACCTCCTCTGTCAAAAAAAATCCTTCGTCCTATTCAAGATATTATTATAGCCAAATCTTTTATGGCTACCTCAATAGTTGCGTTGAGTATTTTTGCAACTGCTTGTGGCAATGATGAGGAAGAAGATGTTGTTTATACAAAAAATGTGCATACAATGATTAAAGAAGTTACTCCAAATAGATTTAAGATTAGTGAGGAACAAATTATGGAAGGTGATAAATCTCGTGCATATATTACTTTCCTTGATGGTACAATGGAAGAAATTAGTTTAGATAGTGTGCAACACCGTTTGCAGCATGAACAAAAACCCTATTATTATAATGGAAATGGAGATTTAGGAGAAGTGTTGATTGCAAGTGCCTTTGGCTCTATGTTATCACCAAATTATCAATATAAAATATATCCACATGCAGCCGAATATAAAAAAAATGAAGTTTATGTGCCTAATCGTATGATTAGATATTTTGTTGAAAAATCAGTTATGGAGGCATCAAATCATATTAGTAACACTGTTGTAGGTTCACGTATTCGTAGTATGTCTGGGTCAGCTCGTGGATTTTTTAGTTCTTTTCACAGTTCTGGGCGTGGGTAGTTTTAATAATAGCATAGAACTAACAGTTCTTAAAGAACTGTTAGTTTTCAAATCTAAATTTCATAAACTCATGATTTTCAATGATTCAATTACAAAAGCTAAAAAATAGTCCAGATAAACATTTGCAAAAATTAGGTTGGAATTGGATGCTTGGTACGAATACTTTGCAATATTTGACCCAAGAAGTTGTAAAAGTACAAGAACAAGAAGCAGAAAATTATTATCAAGCAGCCAATGAATTGTATGAAATGTTTATCAAAGCAGGGCAGTATATTATTGATAATCAGCTATTTAGCCAATTAGATATTCCGCCAAATTTAATAGATTTGATACATTTTACTTGGGAAGATGACCGACATTTACATCTTTATGGAAGGTTTGACCTTGCAGGTGGAATTGACGGAAAACCTATCAAATTGATAGAATTTAATGCAGATACAGCCACTTGTATTCCTGAAACGGCAGTGGTTCAGTGGTCGCATTTACAAGAAAATAATTTAACTAAAACTTTGCAATTCAATACCTTATATGAAGAATTGCGAAATAATTTTCTGCGATTAAAGAATCTTAATATGGATTTGCCAACCCGTATTTTATTTTCAACTTTGAGAGATACACCAGAAGATGAAACCAATGTGCAAGTATTGGCAGAAGCAGCAAAAGAAGCAGGTTTTGAAGTTGGTTTTGCCTATATTGATGAGATAGATTTTTCGGCAGATGAGGGCATTTTTGTAGAAAATAAAGAACAAGGAGGTTATACAAATTACTCTTTTTGGTTTAAATTGCTACCTTGGGAATATATTGCACTTGACGAACCTGAATTATTAGCTATTTTAGTTTCAATGATTAAAAGTAGAAAAGTTGTGGTTTTAAATCCTGCGTATGTGATGTTATTTCAGTCAAAAGGTATTTTAAAAACATTATGGGAGTTGTTTCCAAACCATAAATTACTGTTAGAAACTTCTCATAAACCCTTGACTAACAAGCCTTTATGTGTTGAAAAAGTTATGTATGGTAGAGAAGGTGCAAATATACGAATTTTGAATAAGGGAGGCGAAACACAGTTATTAGAAGCAGGTGAATATGGGTTTTATGCCAAAATTTACCAAGAGTTTACAGAGTTTCCAACAGATTTGCAAGGCTATTATTATCAGGCAGGTGTGTTTTTTGCTTATCAAGGTTGCGGTTTGGGATTTAGACGTGGAGGCAAAATTTTAAATAACACTGCACAATTTGCAGGACACTTAATAGAATAGTTTACATTACATAAAAGTTCTAAGAATCTATATATTTTCTTTGTATAAATAATAAAATCTTACTTATATTAATTTTTATACAACAAATTTAGTGTCAAAATTGTTATAAATTTTGTTTTCTTAATCTATTTTTATTTTAATAAAAAAATTAAACTCATACCCTTAACTAAAAAATACAACAATCATGAACAATTTGCACGCAGATACTAAAGAGAAAGTAAGACCCCAAGATTATATTAGCAGTCAAGAGCAGATGGAATCTCGCATGTGGATTGATACTATGTCAAGCCATTTAGATGATGTATTACGTAACAATTATGATAAGTCTATTCATGATTTTACAGATGTAATCATCTATGAAGTTTCAAAAATCACTCAGGCTTTAAGGGGTGTATTTTATGTTTTGGAAGGGAATAATCTGGAGGCAGCAGGCTGTTATGCATGTACTTTAAAATCACTATTTAAAAATAAATTTCAACTTGGAGAGGGCATTATTGGACAGGCTGCCAAAGGTAAGGAAATTATTTATTTAGAAAACCTATCACAAAATAATTTAGAAGTTAGTGCTTCATCTGGTATTATTCAAGCAACATCTGTAATAGCAATTCCCTTACTATTTAATGAAAACCTTTTTGGCATCATAGAATTACTTTATATTGATAATTTAGAAGAAAAATATAAAGAATTATTAAAAAAATTAGGTAAAAATATAGCTACAATGTTACAAAGTATTCAGGGTAACATAAAAACAAGATTATTATTAGAAGAAACTACACAACAAGCAGGCATTTTACAGACCATAGAAGAAGAGTTAAGGCAAAACATGGAAGAGTTGCAAACAACACAAGAAGAAATGCAACGCATCAATAAAGAAATGTTATTGCTCAATAATGCAGTAGAGGAAAGTCTTTTTGTTGTAGAAATAGCACCAAATGGAAATTTAATACGTGCTTGTAATCTTTTTTTAGAATATACAGGCTATGAAAGCAAAGAACTGATAAATATGAATTATTCAACTTTATTTGCTGCGGAAGAAGAAGAACCTTTTTTTAAAAACATGTTAGTTTTATTGAGAGAAGGTAAAATTGTTACAAAAGAAGTACAAAGAAAGAAGAAAAATGGAGAACAGTTTTGGTTATATGCAACTTATTATGCAATCATGAATGACAATGGCATTGTGAAAAAAATTGTTAAATTTGCTTATGATATTACAGAAAGAATAGAAAACCAAAAATTTGTTGAAGCTAACGAAAAACTACTTAAAGAAAGGACAAAAACTGTCCAAGACAAGGCTTACAAACAAATTAAAGAAATAAAGGCAAAATACGAGGAGCAACTTGCAGAAAAAGATGCCATAATTGCAGAACTAAAAAATAATAGAATTGGATACTGATATTTTAAATTTGTCAGTCTGAGCTAAGTGGGCGGCAACCCGCAAGAATCTGAATTATTGATTTTGACACCATAACGTCAGATTCTTCGCAGGCTCAGAATGACAAAACAAATTTAAAATGTCAGTATCTAAATATAGCCTAAACAATTATTTAAACTATTTTTACACAAATCAAATATTTTTTCATCATGATGAACCTTGTTGAAACACAGCGTATTAAAGACGCAATAGAAAAAAATCCTGCTGATTTTGAGAATATTATAGAAACTACTGCTATTGGTATTTGTATAACCAATGAAGACGGTATCTATGTAGCTGTTAATCAAGCTTATCTTAAAAATTTAGGCTATGAAAAGCAAGAAATGGTTGGTAAAAGTTTTATGATGGTTGTGCCAACTGACAAACAAAAAGAGTTACAACAATTACATGATGATTTTATTGCTATTCAAATAGAAATGTTTGATAAATTTTGTATTATCGATAAACATGAAAAACTTGTTTATATTGATGTTGATGCAGGATTTAGTGACAAAATTAATGATGCACCACACAAAATAACTTTTGTGCAAAAAGCTGTTTAGAAATTCAGAAAAATAGTAGCCATAAAATTCCAAACTTCCCTAAAATAAGGCTTATTTGATACTGTCATTTATTATTTGTTAGTTTTGTCATTCTGAGCAAAGCGAAGAATCTGGCTTATTACATCAATAATTCAGATTCTTCGCTTTGCTCAGAATGATAAATTAAAAATACCAGTATCAAATTATCACAAACAAAAAACATATTTCACAATAGTTTTTCCCAAAAACAATAAAATTCTATCAAACTTTATAAATTTGTGAAAATATTCATTCGCCTAAGGCAAATGTACTTAAACAAAAAATTTATGAAATTTGATTTTAATAAAATTCTACCACATCTTATCTGCATAATTTTGATGTATGCAGTTACTATTGCTTATTTTAAACCTGAATTTTTTGACAATAAAGGTTTGGTAAAACCCGATATTGTGCATTATGAAGGTGGCTCAAAAGAAGTCATAGATTATAACAAAACTCACGAAGATAAAACTCTTTGGACAGGTTCTATGTTTAGCGGAATGCCTGCTTATTTGTTGCACGCCGATTTTTCTGAACAACCTGTAACCTTAATGGAAAGAATTGCAAAAGGCACATTTTTTCACTTTACAGACGCAAGTTGGTTGTTTGCAGCCTTTATTTGCACCTATATTGGCTTGTTATGCTTTGGTGTTTCGCCTTATTTGGCTTTGATTGGGGCAATAACTTTTGGATTAAGTAGCTATAACTTAGTAATTATTGGGGCTGGACATATCACAAAAATTAGGGCAATAGCTTACGCACCTTTGGTATTAGGCGGAATGTATATGACTTTACGAAACGAAGAATTACGCAAAAAATTGCTTGGTTTTGCGGTTTTTGCTATGGGTTTTGCCTTAGAATTGCGGGCAAATCACGTACAAATTACGTATTATTTAGGAATGGTTTGTGTAATTTTTGGAATTAGCGAATTTATATTTTCGTTAAGAGAAAATAAATTAAAACCGTTTTTTATCTCTGCAAGTTTGTTAGTTTTTGCTACGGTTTTGGGTTTGGGAACAGCAGCAGGAAGGTTAATGATAACGAATGAATATGGCAAATATTCCACAAGAGGCAAGGCAGAACTCAGCAGCAATGCCAACGAAAAAGGCACAACTGCCGAAAAACAAGACGGTTTGAGTAAAGAATATGCTTTTGGTTGGAGTCAAGGAATTGGCGAAACCTTAACCTTATTAATTCCAAATTTGTATGGAGGTTCGAGCAACGAAAAATTATCGCAAAATGGCGAAACTTACAAAATGTTAGAACAAGCTGTACAAGGTGGACAAATTCCCGCAGGACAACTTAATGCTTATGCTTCGCAATTTCCGTTATATTGGGGAAATCAACCATTTACTTCTGCTCCTGTGTATGCGGGTGCAATTGTCTGTTTTTTGTTTGCTTTGGGTATGTTTGTGTTAGATTATAGACTAAAATTGTGGTTATTAGGTGGAATTTTGATAACAATGATGTTTTCGTGGGGCAGTAATTTGGCTTGGTTTAATTATGCTTTTTTTGATTATTTCCCTGGTTTTAACAAATTTCGTTCTGTTTCAATGGCATTAAGTTTGTCGGTTTTGTTGATGGCAATTATTGGAACTTTGGCATTAGAAAAATTGCTTAATCAAAAATTCACTCCCGAAAACTTTAAAATATCACAAAAACAATTATCATACGCAGTTGGTGCAACCGCAGGTTTTGCCTTATTAATGTGGCTGATGGGAACAGCATTTTTTGATTTTGCAACGCCAAATGATGAACAATTTGGTGCTTTGACAGACGCAGTTCGTGCAGATAGAAAAGCTATGATGAAATCTGATGC
>JAYTNF010000328.1:0-5187 GCA_043748455.1 Cytophagales bacterium | reverse complement strand
AAGGGTGCGGTACAATTCACTACGCAACTTACATTAGTTACTAAAAAACGCAATTATGCCTTAGAAATAATATGAAAATTCTATTATTATTATCTTTTTACTACTAATAGTAAAACACAACCTATATTTACTAATTAATTTATCAAACTTTTCTTACCTAACATATTTTGTCCCGAGTGTCAGCTTTTAGCTAAGTTTAAACAGAAATTTTATATTTTAGGGCAATTCATACATTTTTATAAAACAGTTTATCTTGTTTTTGCATAACATTGTGCATTAATAAAATCCGCCTTAAAAGTTAAGATTTATTTTCCCAAAATAGATTTTAGTAAATTTCATCAAAAATATTTGCGTCAATAAATCAAACCTTTTACAAGTATATTTGTATCTTTAATACAATAAAATCATTCAAAACTATGTCAAAATTAAGTCGTTACTCATTAAATCATGCACTATTTTTGGTACTTATTAGTTTGTTATCTGGTTGCGAAAAAACCGAAAACACGCCAAGAATAGCAGAAAGAGGTAAAATTATTTCTCAAAGTTTGGTACAGACAAACACCAAAACTGAAATAGACCAAGTATTTCAATTACTTCCGCAAACAGCAGGACAAATAGATGCAAAATATGATGTGGCTTTGTATAAAATTATTTACGAAACTGTAGATGCTAATAATGTGGCGACACAAGCATCAGGTTTGGTGGCAGTTCCACTAAAAGCTACTATTGCCTTGCCGATTGCAAGTTTTCAGCATGGAACTGTGCTAAGAAAAACTGATGTGCCTTCGCAATTAGGTACAGGTTTTCAAATTGGACTTGCTTTTGGAACAGAAGGTTATTTAACTGCCATGCCCGACTTTTTAGGGCTTGGCGAAAGTCCAAATTTGCACAATTACGTACATTCAAAAACCGAAGCTACGGCTTGTGTAGATATGTTGCGGGCTACAAAAAACTTAGCTAAGTCCTTGAATATCAACCTCAATAATCAATTATTTATATTTGGTTATTCACAAGGCGGACACGCAACTTTGGCATTGCACCGAGAAATTGAGGCAAAACACAATACAGAATTTACCATAACTGCCTCTGCACCAATGGCTGCTCCTGCCGACCTAAGTGGCTTGCAAATGGATAGTCTTTTGCGAAATTCGGCTTACGTTGCCCCAGGTTATTTGCCTTATGTGCTGTATGGTTTAAATCCGATTTACAAAATGTATCCAGATTTGAGCAGTGTTTTCATTTCGCCTTTTAACACAAGCTTGCAAAAGTTTTTTACGCCTGATATGCCTTTTGATATTAGTGCTTTAGAAGCTACTTTGCCAAGTTCAAAAATTGCTATTGCAATCATGAAACCAGAAGAAGTGGATAAATTACGCAATAATCGTCAAACTCACCCTGTTAGTATTGCTTTGCGAGATAATGATTTGTATGATTGGAAACCAGTAGCACCGCTAAAATTCTGTCATTGCGATAAAGATAGGCATGTGCCATACACAAGTGCAGAAAAAGCGAAGTTGTTTTTTGAGAAAAATGGTTCTGCACCTATTGAAATAATTAATCCATTGAAAGGTGGCGACCATGGGACTTGTCTTTTCCCAAGTTTATTAAGTGCAAAAAGGTGGTTTAGTACACTGAAAAAGTAGGAGTTTGTAATTAGGTTTTGTGGTATTTAGGATTTAATGTAGATTCTAAATATCACAAAGCCTAGTTTTATTAGTTAGTATTTTGTTAGTTAATTATTAGCCAAATTTATTTTAAAATAATTAATTAAAGTGTTTTTAAATTGAGTTTCTCTTTCCTCAATATCCTCTTTTGCCCAATCATTTTTGAAGTAGTCGGAAAGTTCAACTACTGTTGCAATACTTGATAAGCTATACTTTTGTTTTTTAACACCAAAATATCCATTACCTGCCTGAATATTAAGTTTTTTTTCAAGTATTATTTTGTTTCCAAATCTATCTAAGTACAGTAAAGCCTCTTCAAAAGTCCACCCATTATAATTTGCATCTTGCCATTTTTTAGGAAAAATATGTTCTATATCGGTGTTAGAAGGTATTAGTTTTATTTGTTTTGGATTTAAATAAGCATAAAGTAAAAGCAAACCTCTCGAAATTCTTGAAGAAGAATGATTACTAATTTGTTGATTTATTAATTCTTCATTTAGTGTAAATCTAAATTGTAGTTCGTTAGCCTTATTTAAAGAAATACAAGAATTATAAATATCATCTTTAATTGCATTTACAGAAGGTTGGTCTATAAACTTGACAAATAAAAATACTACCAGTTTTTTAAGCATATTTTGAAAATCTATATCAAATGTATGACTATCCTTATTTTTCATAAAGAAAACACTTGTTGCATATTTCCAAAACTCATTTGGATAACAACTTAAACAATGTAAATGAATTCTTATATTTGGTGTTAACAAATATTTAAAATCATTTTCAGGTTCGGTTTCTTTATTAACATATCTCCAAAAAAATGCTAAATCCATGATTTCAGCAATGATATTCTTAGTTTTCAATCGTTGATACTTGTTTTCAGCATAGAACTTTCTAAGACCAACTTCCTTACTTTTATCCTCTTCTCTTGCTCTTAAAATATGTGTGTAATAACGAAAAATATCATCAATCGTAACAGAGCCTTGTTTACAAATTTGAGTAAGGTCTTTCCAAGTTTTGGTAAACTCGTTTCGTTCTATTTCAGTTGTGCAATTACGATAAATTTGTGCTTTAAAAATATCCGAGTCAGCCAATGGCATTCCTCTGTCATTTAGTGTCGAAAAAATGGTTAGTGCAGTATCTTGTGCATCACACTCTATGGGCAATATAATACATTTTTGAAGAATAGTTACACAAAGTTCTTTCCACTGCATAGGATTTAAAGTTGCATATTCATCACATTTTCCTTTAAAATAACGATAATTTCTTGAATAATTATCTTCTTTATTTTCACTTACAATACCTGTTTCTAAAATTTTATGAAATGTTTCATTGTCTTGTTCTGTGGCAACTTCTGAAACAATATGAATTTTTGTTTTGTCGCTAACTCTTTGAGAAATTGGATTTATATCCCAAATACAAGGTGCAAGTTGATTTTTTAAGCCAATAACATCATCATCTTCAGTCATATCGTCAAGTTTTTTAAAAAATGACCTTAATAACAACATAAGTGAAGTAATGCGTTGCTGTCCATCAATAATTTCTTGATTTTTATTTTCATTCACATAGGAAACAATAGTACCTAAAAAATAGTCTGTTCCATTTTTTGCATCTGTCTGAGCAAAATTTTCTATATCACTCCAAAGTGTTTCACACTTTTCAATATCCCATTGATATGGTCTTTGATAATCAGGAATAACAAATTTCCTATTTTGCATTTCGCTAAAAAATTTTCCAACTGTTTTTTTACTCACATGTAAGTCTGCCATATTTTAAATTGTAGATTTTGATTTTTATGAGGTTGATGATATATTTTGGTGCAAATATAATAAAATCTAAAAGCAAACCTTATTAGGATTTACTTTTAGATTTTCTAACTATAAAATTATAAATATTTAGCATAAAACTAATTTTTATCGTTTTGTTACACTATCCTAGGCTTTTCATGCTAAATTCATGACTTATTTCCCAAAAACAGATTTCAACAAATCAGTAGCTCTTGCGGCAGGATTTTGTCTAATATTTTTTTCTTCTTGTTCTATTAATGTAAACAAACCATCAACAGCCTTACGAGTTGCATAATCATTAATATCTGGATTTGCTTTTTGTATGAACGGAATTTGGTTATACTTTCCCATAATTTGCCCATATAATTTTGTGGCATCAGCAGCACCCAAAGATTTTTGCA
This sequence comes from Cytophagales bacterium, assembly GCA_043748455.1. Taxonomy (GTDB): domain Bacteria; phylum Bacteroidota; class Bacteroidia; order Cytophagales; family Thermoflexibacteraceae; genus JAAFKA01. Next base: position 1,338 of record JAYTNF010000328.1, on the reverse strand, counting down.
TTGTTGGTTTAAAAAGGCTTACCAAATTTTCGTAAGTACTTTTTCTTAGAAACAAAGTTGCTGCATTTTCACCACCTTTCAACAAACCAATTGCATCTGTAATACTCATACTTACAATGGCTTTTAAGAAAATTGGCAAAGCAGATTTTGCGGCATCTTCTGCACCTCTATTCATTGAAGTTACGAATTTATCTACTTCACCACCCATACCAACCATTCGCAATTTTTCCTCTACAAATTTAATTTCAGGCGGAAATGGTATTTTTATTAAAGGATTTTTTAAAAAACCATCTGTTGCAGAGGCACTTGAAACTCCTTTTGTAATTCCTTGTTCTAAGGCAGCTTTTAAGCCATTTGCCATCACATCTTGTGCTTGTGTATATGTATTTAGACCCAAAAAGGCAAAAAACAACACCATTATTCTTGAATATTTCATAAGTAATTGTTAGTATTTAATTTTGAATATGATTTATAGTACTAAGCAAAATGCCTTCCAAAAATAGAATTCTGTTAATTTTTCATTGTTTTATGGGTAATTTACCAAATATCTTAGTAATGAAAATTAAATAAAGTAATGTAGTTCTTCAAACATAAATCCGTGAATATCAGCGTAATCCGTGTCATCTGTGTTCTATTAAGCTGTTGATAATCATACATTTGTTACCAAAACTATAAATTTAAAACCTTACTCCAATCATCAATAAATCATCAGTTTGTTTTGTTGTACCTTTCCACATATCAAAATCATCAAAAATAGCTTTTTGCATTTCGGGCATCGTCAAACCTTGATTGGCTATAATTGTTTCACGTATTCGGCGTGGCGAATATTTTTTGCCTTCTGTACCACCAAATTGGTCTGCAACACCATCAGAAAATACATAAAACTGTCCGCCTTCGGTTAAAGCCCAAGTTGTGCAGGTAAAAGAATCACGTTTTTTGAGTTGTCCACCACCAATTGGTGCTTTGTCGCCATCAACAACAGTCAATTCTCCATTTACCACAACATATAAAGGACGATGAGCACCAGAATATTGTAACTCTTTGGTTTTGAGGTTAATACGACAAAGTGCAATATCCATTCCATCTCTTGTTGTAACTTCTTTTAAACCAGAATCTTGTCTTAATGTTGTTGTTACGGCTACGTTTAACAAATCCAAAATTCTGCCTGTGTTATATTCCTCTTGTGTTTTCACAACATCATTCAACAAGAAATAACCAATCAAAGAAATTAAAGCCCCTGGTACGCCATGACCTGTGCAATCGGCAGCAATGAGTATCTGTAAATTACAGTCTGTTTTATTCGCAAACCAATAAAAATCACCACTAATCACATCTTTT
>JAYTNF010000327.1:0-9883 GCA_043748455.1 Cytophagales bacterium | reverse complement strand
TTCACCCACGAATTCGACCACTTATTGTGTAAACTCAGATAAACCAATAAGTATTAGTCAAGTTACTCCAAATTCAAACTGTAGTGGACAGGGTGATGCCTCTTTATTAGTGCTTAATCCTTTAAATCAAACCACTACACAAACCACATTTAATACCATTACACTTGGAGGCACAGGTTTTCATTTTGTAAATGTGATAATGAAAACAATAGATATAGGAACATTAAAATTTAATAATAGTTCCAATATGCCATCTGGTGCTACAGTGGCAAGTTTTTTTAACGCTGTGCCTTCTTGTGTTGGTTACTCTTTTGCCCAACTACTGATTGCAAATAATAACACGCTAACTACTACAAACTTATCATCTACTAAAGAGTTTGTGGCTTTTGCTTATGGATATAGTAGTGTTGATGTATATGCATATTCTGTGGGAGCAAGTTTTGAAAATCAGCAATACAATTTTACTGCTACCCCAAATCCATCATGCTTTGATGGTTCGGTGGCAAGTAGAACTATTAATTTTATAGGAACAGGTATTAATGTTACTTCCTACTCTTATGACTTTGGAGATGCTACACCTGTTGTAAATGCACAAAATGCCACACATGTATATGCAACATCTGGTACTTATACTGTTACGATGACAGTAGCCGTGATTGGCGGCTGTGGAACTGATGCAGTTACAAAAACCGTACAAATTTATGACGGCGTAACACCTCCAAATATTGGAACTAACAAAATTATTTGTCAAAATGCAGTTTTTACACTTACAGCACCCACAGGAATAGACCAAACTTATCAATGGTTTAAAGATAATGTTGCTATTACTCTTAATGGAACATCACAAACTTATACTGTGCCAACTACAACTCCATCTGTAGCAAACTATAAAGTTACAATACGAAAAGGAACTGGCGTATGTGATGTAACTTCTAATAGTGTTCAAATTACAGTGGTTGAACCACCCGTTGCTACACTTTCGCCAGCAACAGGAGGTTTTTGTGGTGGTGGTAGTGTTACTTTAACCGCAACCCTAAATCCATTATGGACTTATGAGTTTTTCAAAAATATGATACCTATTGTCGGTGCAGGTGGTTTAGGAATAAATACAACTGTGATTAATACTGTTGGAAATTATACTTGCAAAGTTACTAACGAATTTGGTTGCCCAATGACAACAAATACATCTGTTATTTCAGGTCCTCCGACAATTTTACCTGTCATTACGGGGGCAGATGCCAGAGATTATTTTTGTGAAGGTGGCAGTTTATTGCTAAGTTCTACGGTTACACCAACAGATACCTATACTTATCAATGGCAACAAGAAATAGCAACGGTTTATACAGACATTGCAGGTGCAACCAATGCAACTTATGCTGCAACAGCAGCAGGAAATTATAAACTTGTAGCCACAAGCACCATAAATACATGTCAAGGTACTTCATTAGTTTTTGCAGTTTTGCAAAAATCTAATCCAATTACAACGATTATAGCTACACCAAATACAAATATTTATTGTGAAGGTGAAACAATTAATTTGACCACAACATCAGCACCGATGGGAGAACCTTATACTTATGAATGGTCGAGAAATAATGTAGTGTTTAGCACTTTGCAAAACCCTATTTTTACGGCTATCACAGGTACATACAATTACAAAGTTAAAATTATAAATACCATAACTTTATGTGAGGCAACTTCTCCTGATTTTGCAATTACTGTAAATCCAAAACCTTTTTCTGGGGTTGTGGCAACACCTTTTTCTGGAACTGCGTGCCAAGGAAATACAGTAACATTAACAACAGCAACACCTCAAATAGGTCAGACTTACACTTACCAATGGTTTAATAACAATGTGTTGATGCCAGGAGAAACTAATAGTGAGTTAATTAACACAGTTTCTGGAAATTATACCGTTGAAATTACCAATAATTTTAATTGCAAAGTAACCTCATTAAACACAACTGTAACCATATTTCCAATCCCAGATGCAACAATTACATCTACATTGGCATCACCATTTTGTTCAGATGTTACAACCACACTTAGCACTGTGCCAGTAACCGCAGGACAAGCATGGACTTATAAATGGAAACGTAATAATGGAGATATTGCAGGAGAAACAAACGCAACACTTGTAACAAATCTTTCGGGAAGTTATACAGTTGAGATTACAAATAACTTTAATTGTGTGGTAACAACCGCAGTTCCAATAGTTTTAATTGTAAATCCAGCACCAAATCCAGCATTAACAACCACAACACCACTTGTATTATGTCAAGGTGAAAATGTGGTTATCAGTACAGAAACTGTGCCTGTTGGCTCTACTTGGACATATAAATGGTTTAGAAATAATGTTGCAATTACTCCTGCGGCAACTAACCCAACTTATACTGCCACGACTTCGGGAGATTATACTGTTGAAATTACAACTGATAAAAATTGCCTAAAAACAACCGCAATTCCTGTTTCTGTAACCGTAAATGTAATTCCAGATGCAACAATTACATCAACATTAGCTTCACCTTTTTGTTCAGATTTGACAACTACCATTAGTACTGTTGCAGTACCAATGGGACAAACTTGGACTTATCAATGGAAACGTAATAATGTAGATATTGTGGGAGAAACAAATCCGACACTTGTAACAAATCTTTCGGGAAGTTATACAGTTGAGATTACAAATGCTTTTAATTGCGTGGTAACAACTGCAATTCCATTCGTTTTGGTGGTAAATCCATCACCAAATCCAGCATTAACCACCACAACACCACTTGTGTTATGTCAAGGTCAAAATGTGTTAATAAGCACTGAAACTGTGCCTGTTGGTTCTACTTGGACATATAAATGGTTTAAAAATGGTGTTGCAATTATTCCTGCGGCAACTTCTGCAACTTATGTAGCCACAACTTCGGGAGATTATACCGTAGAAATTAAAACGGATAAAAATTGCCTAAAAACAACTGCAATTCCTGTTTCTGTTATCGTAAATCCGCTGCCTGTTGTTGCTATTTCGGGAATTGCTGTTGGTTATTGTAGCAATGACCCATTGGTAGATTTGACAGGAAAAGGCTCACCTACGGGCGGAGTTTTCACATTATCTAAAAATGGTGGTGCTTTCAATGTTGTAACAAGTATTGACATTCCTACAATTAGTTTTGGAACTTACGTTTTGCGATATGATTACATAAATCCTACCACAAATTGTACAAATTTTGCAACTTTCAATTTCAATATTAATAATGTAGTTGCGGTAAATATCACCAACTTAAACGCAAAATATTGTATCAATGACGCACCTGTTGTTTTGACAGGAAGTGGCGTTGGCGGAACTGCCTCATTCACAATTAACGGAAATGTTGCAACAGTTTTTGACCCAACCTTATTAGGCGTTATTGGCTTAACGCATACTGTTGTCTATAAATATACCTACGGAACAGGTTGTTTTGAAACAGACACAAAAATTGTAACGGTAAATCAACTTCCTGTGGTTGCCATCACAAATTTGAATGCACAATATTGTTCAAATGGCGTTACAGTTCCTTTAACTGCAAGTACAACTCCTGTGGGAGGCACAGGAATTTTCAGAATTAATGGCACTGTTGCCACCACATTTAATCCTGTAACATTAGGAACAGGCAATCATTTAGTTACCTATAACTACACAGATTTGAATGGTTGCGAAAATTTGGCTACTAAAAACGTGCAAGTTTTAGCACCTACTGCCTTGACTTTCAATGCTTTGGCTTCTAAATATTGTGAAAATGTAGCTGATATTACTTTAAGTGCAAATCCTGCTGGTGGGAAATTTTATGTGAACAATGTTTTGGAAACCAAATTCCGCCCAACTACATTAGGTGTGGGAGTTCATGCCGTTAAATATGAATTTACTCAAGCTGGAGCTGCGGCTTGTACCGATTTTATTATCCAAGCTGTTACGGTTGTTGCACCCACAAAAATATTTTATGCAGCACCAATTCGTACAGATTATTGTGTTGTAGATGCAGACTTTTTGTTAAAACCTACGCCTGTTGGTGCAATGGTAACCATAGACGGAGTTCCTGCACTTGTTTCGCCAACAGACCCAAATGCTTATATTTTCAGTCCATCAACATTAGGTTCAAGAGCAACTGCTTACGTTGTAGAAACTACTTTTATAGATGCAAATTTATGTAAAGATGTTTTGATTTCTAATGTTTTTGTAAATCCTTTACCGATTGTAACAATGAGTGGCGTAAATGCTGCTTATTGCGAAAATGACAATGCTTTTACTCCGATTGTAAATCCTGCGGGAGGCACTTTTACAGTAAATGGCGTTGCAACATCTGCCCCAATTAATCCGAAAACACTTGGTGCAGGCACATATACATTGGTTTATACTTACAAAGATGCAAAAACTTGTCAGCAAACAGCCACAACAAGTTTTATTGTAAAACCATTGCCAACACCAGTAATTACAACGGTTTTGAAGGCAGTTTATTGCACAACAGAAGGTGCAGTTTTCTTAAATGCCACACCATTGGGCGGTGCATTTTTCATTAACGGAATTCCTGCAACAGGTTTGCCAAATACAGGAATAAACACAGTAAGTTTTAATCCTGCAACAGTTGGCGTAAGTCCAAATGTTGAAATTGTTTACACATATACAGCTGCAAATGGTTGTACAAATACCACTAAAACTACTACACAAATTATTGCACCTCCTGCAATTCCTACTTTGACAAATGTAGTAAGTTGTAAATCGGCAGGTAATGTAAGGCTCAATGCTTTTGTAGCTTCGCATGACACAAATATTAGTTATGTGTGGACAAATAAGGCAACGGCTGAGGTTTTGGCAACAACGGCGAGTTTAATTGTTACAACTTCGGGAACTTATAGAGTGCAAATTACAGACGCAAGAGCTTGTAATCCAGTTTTTGCAGAGGCAAAAGTTGATATAAATCCTAATCCAAAAGTAGATTTAGGAGCAAATCGCAATATTTGTGGCAATAATGTAATTACACTTGACGCAGACCCAACGGGCTTAAACACAGGAACTTATAAATATTTGTGGAATACGGGTGCAACAACTCAAACCATTCAAGTAAAATCTGATACCATTCGTGGAGCAAGAAGTTACTGGGTAAAAGTTACAGACGAAAATTTTACTTCAAAATGTTCTTCGGCTGATACCATTTTGCTATTCTTTAATGACATTCCCGTTGTAAATTTAGGAAAAGATAGAGCAATTTGTAATCCAAGTGATGTGCCATATACTTTGGTTGGTTTAGACATTAGCCATTCAAATATGGGTGTAACTTATAAATGGACTGACCCTTTTGCAGCAAATCCTGCAACAGCTTTGGCAACAACCGCAAATTATAACATTACAGCCCCTGGGGTTTATGCCTTGACAGTTACAACCAATAAAGGTTGCTCAAAAACAGATACTGTACAAATTTTGTTTGATTCTGACCCAAGTTTGAAAATATTAGGTGCAAATGAATATGCAGGAGTTTGTCAAGTTCGAGATACTTTATATGTCCAAGCAACCAATATTCTGGACTACAATGTTACGTGGTCGGGAGCTGGAATTGTTAGCACAAGTGCTGATAAATTGTCGATAATTGTCAATAAATCTGGTCGTTATTTTGTGTCTGCAATAGACAAAACAAAAACGACAAAATGTGATGCAGTGTTATTTGTTGATGTGTTTATTGCAGATTTTCCTGCGGTAAAAATCAAACCAATTAGCACAACAAGACAAATTTTAGCTTGTCAAGATAGCACAGTAACATTAAACGCAGGTGATACTTCACATCGTGCAACTTTCAAATATGAATGGAAAATTGTGGGTAAAGATGCTGTAATTGCAACCACTGCACAATATGCAGTAACCCAAGCTATGGTCGGCAATTTTGACCCAATTCGTTATGCTGTTAAAGTTTCGCCACCTTCTGGTTGTGTAAGTTTTGATACTGTAACGGTGCAATTCCAACCAAAACCTATTGCAAAAATTGACGAAAATTATCCAAAACAAATTTGTTTTGGTGAGTCATTTACTTTGCGTGCAAGTGGTGGAACGGAGTTTAAATGGACAAGCACCGACAAAGATGCCACAGCAATTCCTTCAAATCCGACTGTTGTTTTCAAACCCAAAGCCGCAGGAACTTATACTTATACAGTGGAAGTTAGCACACCAACAAGCACTATTTGTAAGTCAAATAAAGTTTCTGTTACAGTTATTGTAAATCCACCAATGATTGCAAAAATTCCAAACAAAGATGTAAAACTTTGCGAAGATAGCAGCATTGAATTAGACGGTTTTGACCCATTGCACCCATTAAGTGTACGTTATGCATGGAAAAGTTTGGCAACAGGTGCAAATATTGGCACAAGTTCTAAACAGAAATTTGATTTTGCAACATTATTGCCTCGTCCATCTTATAATACAGAACAATATGAATTTTCTGTAACAGACGGAATTACAGGTTGTGTGGCAAAAGATACCATGAAAATCACGTTTTTACGCAAAGCAAAACCAATTATTGACCGCAAAGCACCAACACAAATTTGTTTGGGTGATACCATAAAATTAGTAGCAACACAAGGCGGAACATATCGTTGGAGTACAGGCAGCAGGTCAGATACAACGGTTACAATTCCAAAAACAGTTGGATCATACACCTATTGGGTGGCTGCAAAATTTGATAATGCTTGTACCGAAGGAACAGATACAATTCGTGTTCGTGTAAATCCATTGCCTGTTGCGGTGGCAAATGCAGACAAAAATCTCAAAATTTGTGCAGGAAATAGTGTAACCTTAGAAGCATCTGGTGGTGTGCGTTATGAATGGCGACATGGCGATAAAACTGCAAAAACTACGGTAAGTCCTAAAACAGATACTCGTTATTATGTTACAGTATTTAATGAATCAGGTTGCAAATCAACAGATGAAGTATTAATTCGAGTTACGCCAATTAAGGAATTGCCGCCAAGAATTGTACTTTGCGAAAATGAAAGAACAACCTTAGATGCAACAAATCCTGCGGCAACAGCAACAGAACCTGCAAAATATTTGTGGAATACTGGCGACCAAAGACCAATAATTCCTATTTTTAAGGCTGGCACTTATACTGTAATGGTAACTATTGCAAATTGCACTTATACCCAAACTACCGAGGTTATTTATAGAAGTCGTCCACGAATTAGCCTAGCAAATGATACGTTATTATGTTTTGCACGTGCTAATGAAATTGCAGCACCTCCATACAGAGCAGCAATACATACATTGCAAGCAAAATTGACAAATAGAGAAGCTGGTGAAACTTATTATTATGATTGGCGAATTAAAGGTAGTTCAGCATCAGATTATATTTTAGGTGCTGTTGGCACTGTTGGTGCTGATAACATTGCACCGTTGCCACTCACTATTGTAGGTGCGGATACTTCATATATTGTGCGAATTCGAGTTGCTTCAACAAATTGCGAAACTTACGACACCATTCGTGTTAATATGAATTGTGATGCACGTATTAAAATTCCATCAGCATTTACCCCAAATGATGATAAATTAAATGATACTTTTGCACCGATTACAAGTGATTTGACAGGTATTTTAATTCAGGTTTATCACAAATGGGGTGATGTGGTATTTGAAGTTTTCATTGACCCGAAAAAGAATAAAAATAAAGAAATTTGGGACGGTGTTTTTGACGAAAAACTAGGTTGGGACGGAACTTTTGGTGGCAGTCCAGTAGCTGTTGATAGTTATCAATATGTGATTGTGTATTGGAGTAAAGACAAAAAAGGCTTTGCAGTCCGACAATCTACAACGGGAAGTGTGCAGGTAATTAGAGAATTTGCGAAGTAAAACTGAAATTAAATTTAGCAAGTCCTAAAAGGCTTGCTAAATTTTTTAAATTTTGGAATCAAGTTTCAAATGAACTTTTGGAAAATAAACAAACTTTCCAAAAGTATTTTTATTTTCCAAAAGTACAGTATTTCACAACAACCTTGTTTCTAAAATCCACTTAAATTTACGAAGAATGGCAATAATTTGTATTAAATCATCTTTTTTTGTGCAGTCGTAGCCTTGTGAAATACAATAAGTACGATTTTCCATAATCATAAATTCCCAATATTTGCCAATTACTATGCAACCATACATAGGATTTCCATTTTTATTGTTCTCTTGTGCTATTAAAAATGCTTCTACTAATTGTGCTGTTACATCTCCTTTCGGCTCTTTCATTTTTTTATATTCTTGAAAGTAAAAATAAGGAGTTTCTGGAACTTCTAATATTCCTTTTGCCACCATCATATCTGCTCTAACTTTGAGAAAATAATTATCAACTGTAGCTTCTATTGTACTTTCATAATAGGTTTTATATTGTTTTGTTTCTTGCAAATTTCCTAAAATAAGCACCTGTGCAATAAAATTCATTTTGAGCATTTCCTCATTCCAACCACCTATTTGCTCTGCCAAGTTACAAGTAATTCTATCAAAAAGATACTGCTCACCAGCATTTAAGGTTGTGGTAGTGTTTGTCCATTCTTCCATCAATGCGTGCCTGTGATTACCAACATTACGTTCTAAACCAAACATTTTTATCAGTTCTGCCTCTGAATATGATTTTACTTTTTTTGCCATAATTGTAATAATTTGTAATTGCTTTTCATTTTACAAATATACTAATTTTTGTATATTTGTAAAATGAAAAGCCTCTAAATCTAAGTTGCTATGTTAATCTCCAAAATCTCAATTCCCGAACCTTGTCCCGAAAGCTGGGATAAGATGCACCAAACACAAAAAGGTAAATTTTGCGATTTGTGTACCAAAGAAGTTATAGATTTTACAAAGTGGACAGATTCCGAAATAATCCAATATTTTGAAAAAGCACAAACAAGCAAAACAAGCACAACTTGTGGCAGATTATCTACACAACAAGTAGAAAGAATTAACCAAATTTTGCAAAATCACACAAGCCAACAACCAAATTTATGGCGAATTTTTGCGTGGGCTTTTTCTGCAACAGCTTTATCAAGTGTTGTAGCTTTGCAAAATGTAAATGCTGCGGAAAAGCCTGTAAATCAAGAACTTATAAGAACTCTTACAAATGAAATTGAACATAAAAATAATAATTTAGAAAATGAAAAAGATACTTTAAAACAAAGTTGGGTGATTGTTGGAACTGTGAAATCTGTAATGGACGGTATGCCATTACCTGGTGTAACTGTAATGATTAAAGGTGGCACTGTTGGTACGCAAACAGATGTAGAAGGAGTTTATAAATTAAGTATAGAACAATTTTCTAATCAAAGTGAGGTTATTTTACAGTTTTCTTTTATTGGAATGGAAACTTATGAACAAAAAATAACCATGCAAAATACAGTTTGTGATGTCAATATGGAAGATGGAGGACAATGGATGGGTGAAGTTGTTGTTACAGGAAACTTTCTTCAACGCACTTGGCGGCGTACAAAAAGTTTTTTCAAACGAATATTTTAGGGAAATGGTTTGTGTTTGTTTTAACATTAAACAAATATTTGAAAAGTGAGATAAATTCAGATGTAACGTATAACTTTGTTCACAAAATATTTGTGAGAAGAGTTATGAATATTCATTTTTCAGATAAGCAACTTTTTGATAATTTGGTGGAAGCTGCCTTCTGTCGTTTAACTATTGATAGTAAATTGTATGGTTTAGTATGACCATATTGCCTGAATTTCAAGCTATATTGGATTCATTTCTACACAAATTTATATAATAATACTCGGTAGTGGTAAAAAATGTATGATAACCTAAATAGTTGAAAATCAATACTTTATGGCACACAGATAACATAGATTTTACGGATAATCACAAACAAATTACATAAATCCGTGAATATCAGCGTAATCC
>JAYTNF010000326.1:0-9366 GCA_043748455.1 Cytophagales bacterium | reverse complement strand
CAGAACCAAAACACCGCAGAATTGCTTGTAAATCAAGAAGGTAGTTATCGTGTTATGGTAAGTTTAAATAATTGTATGGCAACTTCTGATACAGTTTCTGTATTGTTTAATCAGATAAAAGCAGAAATTTTGCAAGGAAATACGATTACATATTGCGAAAAAGGAATTTTACAAGCTGATTCTATTGCTAATGCAATTAATCCTGCAAACCAAGTAAACTTCATTCCAACGACTTATGAATGGTTTTTGAATGGAAATAGTTTAAATGCTGCAACCAAAACTCCAAGTATTTTTGTAACAGAATCTGGAATTTATCAACTGAAAGTCAAACAAGAAACTTGCGAACAAACCGCAAATATTAGGGTTAATATTAATAAATTTCCAACAAATCTGACATTAAAAACCTCAATTCAAAACTCAACACAAAGTTTTTGCCCAGAAAATACAGTAGTTTTGGAAGTCAATGAATTTTTAAATCCAAATCCTAATCCAACCCAAAATATAAATTATGTTTGGAAATATAATGGTAAAACTTTGGCATTTACAACACCAAAAATTACGGTTTCAGAAGCAGGAACTTACACGGTTACAATTTCCTTAGCTGCCAACTGCACAAAGACTTTGCAAACAGTTATTAAATATTTTGAACCTATAAAAATAGCCTTGCAACAAACAGATAAGTTGTTTGTTGTCAAGGACTTAGTGGTATTTCCAAACCCTACAACTTCTTTTGTGAATATACAAACCTCAAAAGAAAGTGGCTCAACTTTAAGCATAGAGAGTGATGGAAATGGCGGACAAAATGGTGAAAACTTCAAAAATATTACATGGCTTATTGATGGAAATACAGTAACAGATTGGAATGAAAGAACAAGTATTTTGCCTACACAAATTGGAAATTATCAAGTAAAAGGCACAGATAAAAATGGTTGTTTGCAAATTTCTACACCTTTGCAAATCACGCCAACAACACTACCTGATTGCACTGCATCACTCACAAATATGCTTGGACAAACAGTAATAGACCTGAAAATTATGTTTCCTCTGACACAAATACCAACGATTGACCTTAGTGGTTTTTCGGAAGGAATGTATATTTTGAGGATTAAAAATTCGGAAGGAGAGAAAATTTTTAAAATTGTAAAAACAAAATAAATAATTCAAATTAAACTTATTTAGCTGCACTTTTTTGGATAAATTAGAGTTCTTTCACTATGAAAAATGAAAAAATATTGCTATTTGTCCTCGCCCTTGTGCAGTTTACAAATATTATGGATTTTATGATAATGATGCCATTAAATCCTATTCTAAGCAAATTATTTGCTCTTAATCCACAACAATTTGGTATTTTAGTATCTTCTTATGCCCTTTGTGCTGGAATTTCGGGCTTTGGAAGTGCTTTTTTTGCTGATAGATTCGACAGACGACAAGTATTATTATTTGTTTATGCAGGTTTTACGATAGGAACTTTTGCATGTGCTTCTGCCACTTCATATCAAATGTTATTGGCAGCACGCAGTTTGACAGGAATTTTTGGCGGTGTATTGGGTGCAACGGTTTTATCTATTGTTGGTGATGCCATTCCGAGTGAAAGACGTGGTGCAGCTATGGGAATTGTGATGTCAGCTTTTGCCTTAGCATCAATTTTTGGTGTGCCTTTCGGGTTATTTTTAGCAAATAGATTTACATGGGCAATGCCCTTTATGTTTTTAGCAATTCTTGGTGTCATAACAACCACAATGATATTTTTTATGGTGCCAAATTTTACTAAACATATACAAGAAAAGCAGCAAAATACAAACCCTATACAAGTTTTGATAAATATTGCAGGAGATAGCAACCAACTTATAGCATTGAGTTTTACATTTATTGTCATGCTTGCACAATTTAGTGTAATTCCTTTTTTGAGTGATTATATGGTTGCCAATGTTGGACTTACACAAGAACAACTGCCACTAATTTATTTAACAGGTGGTATAGCCTCATTTTTTACGTCACCACTTGTGGGCAGATTGGCTGATAAATATGGACGTTTGCAGTTGTTTGTCATTTTTGCTATTCTGATAATGATTCCAATTACATTAATTACCAATCTTACCAAAACCCCGATTTATATAGCTTTAATGATTTCAGTGATGTTTTTTATTTTTAATAGTGTAGAGTTGTACCAGCAATGACCATGACAAGTTCGGCAGCACCACCACAAACACGAGGTAGTTTTATGAGTATTAATGCATCTGTTCAAAATTTAGGTTCTGCAACAGCAGCCTATATTGCAGGTATGATTATTTACAAAGATAGTTTAGGTACTATTTTTAACTATCAATATGTTGGTTATATGGCTGTTGCACTAAATTTTTTAGCAATTTTTATTGCCATGAAAATAAAAATTGCAGATAATAAATAATATTTGATGCCTAATATTATGATACTAATTTTTGTGAGCTTTAATGCAAGGTTACAGTTCATTGTAATTTAATTTGTGCTAAAATCTGTACTAATAGGATATTAATCATGGTCATTATCTTTCATTACTGCCAATAAATTCATTGTTTTTATACTATCAGCACATTTAAAATGGTTTTGCGGACATTTTTTATAGCCATGTAATCCACAAGGACGACAACTAAGTTCTTCATCTGTTTCCACTACAAAACTTATATCTGATAGTGGTGTAAAACCAAATGCAGGAACAGTAGAGCAAAAAACAGCACAAACAGGAGCATTTACAGATGAAGCCAAGTGCAAAGGTGCAGAATCATTTACATAATTCATAGCTGCATGACGCATCAAGGCGGCAGATTCTAATAAATTTAGCTTTCCACATAAGTTTTCTATACGATTTATAGTAGAATAGGGGAGAGGCATTTTTACTTTTTCTATAATTGCATTACATATATTGTTATCATTAGGACTGCCTAATAAATAAATAGTATATTGAGACGGCAACTTGCTTATTAAATCAGCCCATTTATCAATAGGATATTGTTTTGTAAACCAAACTGATGAAGGTGCAATACAAATATATGATTTTAAGTTAGTACTTAGATGAGTACTTGTTTGATAAATTTTAACTTTTTCTTCATGTTTTAGGCTTGGATATAATTTAGGTTTGGCTGCAATTTGGTCTGTAATATTAGCTATAAGTTGTTGATTACGAGCCACTTCATGCATATTATTTCCTATTTTGTGTTTATAGCTTTGTGTAAATAGAAAACTTAAAGGGTTGTTTTCAAAACCTACAATAGATTTTGCACCCGAAAATCCTGCCAACAATCCAGATGAGAAAAACCTTTGCAGATTAATTACCAAATCATATTTTTCTGATTTTATTTGTTGCAATAACTTGTATAAATTTTTGATTTTGTTATTGGTTTTATCCCAAATATATAATTTTGTGAGCTTAGGGTGTGCAATTAACAAGGACTCGTTACCTTTTCGTAATACAAAATCTATGCGACTTTTTGGGAAAAAACTATGCAATTTTTCTATTAAAGCAGTTGCCAATATGACATCTCCCAAGAAAGCTGTTTGTATAATAAGAATTTTGGAGGGAAACATGAGTAGTTTGAAGTTTTAAATTGTAAGTCCTAAGTTTTCAAATTATTGATTATCAGTAATTTAACTGACTAAAACCTAGCACTAAAAATTATTTATTTATAATTTTTGTCTAATTCTAAAAGCAGGTCTAAAATTTCGTCCATTTTTAATATATAATCATTATTTGTTGCAGCAATAGCCGCAAGGGGCATTGCATTAATTAAACTTTCTTCTGGGTCTTGCACAATGGTCATACCACCGTGTTCTTTTACCTTTTTCATTCCATAAGCACCATCACGATTTGCACCTGATAACAAAATTCCAACTAATTTATCTTTATAAACATAAGCCGCACTCTCAAAAGTCAGGTCAATGGCTGGACGTGAGTTATTAACAAGGTCTTCTGTAGACATTGTTATCGAGTTACCTAATTCTACGCACATGTGATAATTAGCAGGTGCTAAATAAACTAAACCTTTTTTGATACTTTCTTTGTCAGAAGGTTCTACAATAGTCTTGTTACTTTTAATAGACAAGGCTTCTACAAAACCGTTTCTAACATGTTTTAGGCGATGCAAACATAGAAATATGGGCAAAGAAAAATCTCGTGGAATTGACGACAGAATTCTAGTGATTAACTGAAAACTGCCTGCCGAGCCACCAATAACAACTGCTTTATACTTATTTTCGGGAATATTGAATTTCATTATTTTGCTACCAAACACAAATGAATTTTAAATCTAATTAGTATTTTATTAGTCTTTTATCTTTTTGTAAATTTTTTCCTCATTATTTACAACAATAAATTTACTTGAAATTTCACACCAAATTAATGACTCTTTAGAGCCAATAGCCAAATAGCCATATTTAAAAAGACTTTCATGAAGTCTATTGAGTACAGTATTTTGAAGAGCTTGATTGAAGTAAATCATCACATTACGACACAACACAAGGTCAAATTTAGAAAATACAGCACCTTGCACCAAATCATGACGGCGAAAAGAAACATTTTGCATTAATGATTTGTCCATAACAGCCTCTCCGTTTACCTCTTTAAAATAAGTATCAAGAGAATCTGTGCCACCATATCTTGTATAATTTTTACGATTTAATTCCATGTTTTTCATAGAATAACCACCATGTTGTGCTTTTTTGATGATAGCTGTGTCAAGGTCTGTGGCTATGAGTTTTGTTCTGTCTAAAATTCCCATCTCGTGTAAGGTAATAGCCATAGAATAAACTTCTTCGCCAGACGAACAACCTGCATGCCAAATGTTTAGCTTTTCATGTTGCAACAATATGTTGGGTAAAATCTGCTCTTTCAAAATTTTCCAAAAAGTAGGGTCTCTAAACATTTCTGTTACATTGACCGTGATTTCGGAGATAAATTCCTCAAAAAAATCAGTATTAGTTTCTAAAACACTAATAAGTTTATCAACATTCTTGAATTTATACAAATCCAATAGACGTTTGATTCTACGTTTAAAAGATGACATTGCATAATCTTTAAAATCGTAGTTATATTTTTGTTTCACTAAATCTGTTAAACGACGCACATCAGCTATATCAATGTCGTTTCCACTATCATTGCCAAAAGGATTTGGAGGTAAATTCATCTCAAACTATTATAAATTGTAATTACTGCAATGTTACAAATAAAAGTTTGTAATAAAAATCTTATTTAAAAATAAATTAATTTAACTAAATTAACTGTAAATAAAATAGTTGTATTTTGGCTCTATTTAATTATTTTTATTAAGTTTGTGCAAAAATTTTAAAATAAGTAATAAGACAAAATAAATGTACAACAGACTTTAGTCTGTAAAATATTGATAATCAAAACCTTACAGACTAAAGTCTGTAGTACAAATTATACTTTTAAATTGTCTTATTACTTAGTTTAAAGTTATCTTATTTAGCACAACTTTTTTAGGAATATTTCATGAATATGATTCACGTTTGCAGAAAAGAACATTTCAATGCAGCACATAAGTTATTTAATCCAAATTGGACGAAGGAAAAAAATGAAGAATTTTTTGGACCTTGTGCTAATGAGAATTGGCATGGGCATAATTTTGAGCTAATTATTACAGTAAAAGGTGCTATTAATCCTGATACAGGCTACGTTGTAGATTTGAAAAAGTTAGGTGAGATTATTAGAACAAAAATAATTGATAAGGTTGACCATAAAAACCTTAATGTTGATGTAGATTTTTTGAGGGGTAAAATGGCTACTTGTGAAAATTTGGTTATTGCATTTTGGAAGGAGTTAGAACCTGAACTTGCTAAAATAACTACTGCAAAACTTTATTCTATTGTATTATATGAGACTCAAAAAAACTTTGTAGAATATTTTGGCGAGGAATAAGTATGTACATTCTATTTATGTGCAGGTCTTACTTGTGAGTTGCACATTATGAACAAAATTCTTGGTGTCAATTATGTAAAAATAAGTTTTTGGTTTTTAGGCATGCTAATTATCATTTCTACGCCTAAATTAAGTGTGTAAAAATACCAAAAAATCTAATTTTATTGCATCAAAAATTAATAATTCAGATGCTTCCCAAACTCAGAATGACAAAAAACTAAAAACTAATTTCAAATCCAATCACTAAAATATCGTCAATTTGTTCTTCATTACCTGTTTCTTGCCAAGTTATTATTGTGTTGTCAAGAATAGTTTTTTGTTCTGTAAAAGGTTTGTTATGAATGTCAAAAAGCAAGTTTTTAAGATTTTTTAGCATAAACTTTTTAGATTCTTTGCCTCCAAATTGGTCTTGAAAACCGTCTGAAAAAAGATAAAATATAGCTTTGCTTTTTATTTGATTTAAAGTAATTCGCTGTTTGGTAAATTTTTTAGCATTTTCCATAATTCCAGCACCGCCAATAGCAAATCTATCACCTTTATATAGTGTAACTTCATTATCAATAATTGCCAATAATGGGTTCATAGCACCTGCAAAATCTAAGCAATTTTGTGTTTTGTTATAATCACAAATTACCAAATCCATACCATCTTTTTGCGATGAATCTTCCTGTTGTTTCAATAATTTGCGTATTCTTTTATCCAACTCTGCTAAAATTAACTCAGGAGATAATGTTTGAGAAATATGCACAATTTCGTCTAATAAAGTATTGCCAATCAAGGACATAAAAGCCCCAGGAACTCCATGACCTGTGCAATCAACTGCGGCAATAATTTGATGTAAATCTCCTGTTTTATCGTCTGTTTCTTGGGCAAACCAATAAAAATCACCACTTACAACACTTTTAGGTTTGAATAACACAAAGGAGTTTGGAAATGCCTTTTTAATTTCTTCAATCGGTGGCAAAGTCGCACTTTGAATACGTTTTGCATAAGTAATGCTACTAATAATATCTGTATGTTGTTTGGTTAGGATTTTATTTTGGTCTTCTATATAATTTCGTTGGGTATCTAATTCCTCTTTTTGTTGGTTAATCTCTTGATATTGTTGTTGTAGCAAATCATTTGACCGTTTTTTAAGCATAAAACGGTTATACAAAATTAAAACTGCAATAAGCAAAGAAATAACAATAGCCAAAATAAAATAAATACCATTTGTTTTATTTTTAGACTCCAATTTATGAATTTGCACGTCTTGTTTGTGCTTATCTGTTTCATATAAGGCATTCATTGCTGCTGTTTGTTTTGCCGAATTTTCGTTAAATAAGCTGTCTTTCAGTTGCTCAACTTTTAGTTGATATTCATAAACTTTTTGGTAATTTTTTAGGCGAATGTAATGTGCAACCAAACCTTCATAACTCTCTAATACTCTTGTAGTTACATTTTTTCTAATCCCTAATTCCAATGAAAGATTTAGGTATTTCAGTGCATTTTCGTTATCACCCATTAAAGAATAAGTCAAACCAAGATTGCTAATTGAAGGCACTGCCATAGCAGAATCTTTGGCAATCAGAATACGAATTGCATCAGTTAAATAATTCAAAGATTTTTTATAATCACCTTTTTTACGATAAATTAAAGCAATATTATTCATCGATTTTGCCATTGCTATTGAGTCTTTTGCCTCACTTCGTAAAGGATAAGTTTTCTGAAAATAGATTAATGCACTATCTAAATGAGTTTGCCAATAATGTGCTGCACCAATTAAATTATAATTTTCTGCCAACATCAACAAAATACGTTTTTTATTTGGGTCATTTGCGGGCGTAGTTTCATTCAATTTTTGGGCTTGTTGCAAATTTTCAAAAAACAATTTGTAAGCATCTGCAAATTTTCGTTCTATCCTTAACAAACCACCAACCGCATTAATAGATTCCAAATGTCCGACAAGACTGTTGCGTTGGGCTTCTGCATCTGCACGAGCATAAAAAGTTTTTATAGCTTTGTCAAACTTACCAATTTGCTGATAAGTTTCTCCTGCAAGGCTCAAATAAGCAACTTGCTTGTTAATATTATTAATATTTCTATAGAAATTGGCTAATTTTAAGCTATTCTCAGCTAATTTTTCAGTATTATCTAGTTTTTTGAAAGCATCTTGCAATAATAAATATGCCTCAATCGTATTTTTTGTAACAACAGTGTCTTCCTGCAATGCAATAGCTTCACTTGCATATTTCATCGTGCTAACAGGTTGATTTTCAAGACTTAAAGCAGCCAAACGACACAACATAGCAATCCGTTCTGTATTATTTTTTGTGCCTTGCAATTCATCTTTTAACACCAATAATGAATCTCTTTGTGCAAATACTTGCACATAGGTTAAGAAAAATAGGAGTAATAAAATTAAAAAACGCATTTTTAGAAGAGTATATAACAAAGGTAATAATTTTTATGAAAATTATGCTTAATTTGCACATGTTTACATAAAATTAATAATACTGATTTGTTTTAAACCAACATCTTAAACAATATTCAATATGTCATCAAAAGACGTTTTTTCGACCCTTATTTTTATTACATTTTTAGTCCTCATGATTTTTGGTATCTTGCAATGGTTGCAAATTCCAAAAGGTACTCTCATTGACTGGATAACAGGTATTGCTGCTTTTTGGTGGCTACTTATTGTGGTAACACTACCTTGGAATATGCACTTTGAAGCAAAAGAAGTACTGAATGAAGCAAGAATTTCCCAAGAAAAAAACCTAAAAGTTAATGCAGTAGATTTGGAATATGTGAAAAATATAGCAAGTCGTTATTTGATGGTTGCCATTACATTACATATTATTTCGGCTGTTGCCTTTGCAGTTTTAGCCTATTTTGAAATCAGTCCTATTGGTTATTGGGGTGCAGGACTTGCACTATTACTGATGGGTTTGAGACCTGCAATTCGCATGCATGCATACATTATCCAACGACTTTATAGCATTAAACAAGAAGTTTTGTATCCAAGAGAAGATGCTTATGAATTGAGAACATTAGCCTACGATTTAAAAAGTCGTCTGGAAATCCTTGAATATCAATTAGATACATCAAAAAAAGATTCTTTTATCACAACACAAAACCAAGAACTCAAAGCATTACAAAGCAATATGCAAAAAGTTAGAACACGCATAGAAACCTTAGAAGTTCAAAACCAAGTAGAACACGAAAAACTAAGTCGCAAAGCTGATGATGTTGTAACAAAATTAGCAGAAGATTCGCAATTTTTAGGACAAGTTCGTGATTTAATTCGGTTTGTCAAAAATGCTTAGATAAATATGAAATTTGATGTATGAAATATAAAATTGTTTAAAGTGCTATTAGGCACGAAATATTTATAACAAATGTAGGACTTGGTGCTTATTTGCTATAAATATGTCGTGCCTAACAGCACTTAAAAACTCAACACTAAAAACTAAAAA
>JAYTNF010000325.1:0-14302 GCA_043748455.1 Cytophagales bacterium | reverse complement strand
CTTAAATAGTTGAAAATCAATACTTTATGGCACACAGATAACATAGATTTTACGGATAATCACAAACAAATTACATAAATCCCAATTCCATTGCGGGTTCAATCAGCGTAATCCGTGTCATCTGTGTTCTACTAAGTTATTGATAATCAGCAACTTAGATAATCATACATTTTTTACTACAACCTGAAATTTAACTAATTTTATGTAAGTTGAGCAGAATGTACAGCACCCTTTGGCGGGGGGCTTTTAGCTGCAAATCTACTAAAAAACTTTAAAATAAGATTTATTTAACGATTTTGTTGCTATTCTACAATGACCTTGTAGTTGAAAGCAACACCTACCAAAGGGTGTAATACAATTCTTTATGCAATCTACATTACTTATTTGCCTGCTGAGATAATTAATAGGTTTTAAAATACCCTTATATTGATTTATAGCTTTAGATTTAAAATAAGGTAATATTTGCTTGGTTAGATACCTAAAAACGTATCTTCATACGTTTCGGACATTTAGCTGATAACTTTAAATCTTGGCTAAATCTGGTTGCAACAATGGTAAATTTAAAGCATTAATTCAACTAAATAACTCTTTTTATTAACACTGTTTTTATATTAAACTTGAAAATTACATAGGATTTGACAAATTAAGCAAATATGTGGCAATTAAAAGAAACCCTTTTTTTAGAAATAAAATTTAAACAAATTAAGCTAAAAATCTCTAAAATAACTACCTTTACATATTCGTTTGTAATGTCAATAGCTAATTTACCAACTTATGCAACCAGATAACTTTATATTTCGTATATTTATAGATAATTTTATTCAATTTATGACTCAAAATA
This sequence comes from Cytophagales bacterium, assembly GCA_043748455.1. GTDB lineage: Bacteria > Bacteroidota > Bacteroidia > Cytophagales > Thermoflexibacteraceae > JAAFKA01. The sequence goes on along the minus strand of JAYTNF010000325.1, from coordinate 13,461 downwards.
ATAGGGCTGACAAGGTTATCAAGGATAGCGTTGTCTGGTCAATGGGTGCGGGTTTAATTCCTGTTCCTTTGGCTGATATGGTGGCGGTTACTGCCGTACAAATAGACATGCTTAAACAAATAGCATCATTATATCAAGTGGATTTTGCTGAAAATCGACTAAAATCATGGCTAGCGGCACTTTCAGGCAGTGCTATTCCTAAACTTGGTGCTGGACTTATCAAGTTTATTCCTGGCTTAGGCTCTGTTGTTGGTGGCGTGAGCATGGCAGCATTATCAGGGGCTTCTACTTATGCAATTGGACAAGTTTTTGCACAACATTTCGAATCTGGTGGCACATTATTAGATTTTGATGTTGAAAAATTTAAAGATTTTTATCAACGTCAGTTTGAAGTTGGTCGTGCTTTTGTAGAAAACATGAGTAAGGAAAAGGTGTTTGGGCAGTTTTCAAATCCTTTTACCAAACAAACAGATGAAAAAAACGAAAGTCATGATGTAACAGATGCTAAGAAAGACTCAACACGACCAAATTCTACGCCAAGTCCTGAAGCCATAAAAAGGTTGAAGGAACTTAGCGATTTTTTTGAAAAAGGCATGCTTTCGGCAGAGGAATTTAAAATGTTAAAAGATAAAATTTTAAATGACGGAGAATATAAGTAATTCTAAATTTTTAATTGTAAGTTTTTATAACTTGCCAATACTTTGATACTGACATTTTAAATTTGTCATTGTGAGCTTGCGAAGAATCTGAATTATTGATTTTGACACCATAACGTCAGATTCTTCGCAAGCTCACAATGACAAAACAAATTTAAAATATCAGTATCTAACTATTAAGTGAAAGTGGTTTCGATTTCTCAAAATCGAAACCACGCTATGCGTTATTTATAATACAATTTATCTAACTTTATGCCGACTAAAATATTTAAGTGGTTTGTGATTTTCATTATTTCACTAACTTTTGTGTCTTTTACGCCACCAAAATTAGTAAAACGCAAATTATCTGAGGCAATTACAATAAAAATGCCTGAAGAATTTCGTCCAATGACAGATGATGAAATTGCTGCTCGTTATTTTACCTATAAAAAGCCAACCGCCATGTTTACAGATGAAAATGTGCGTGTAAATTTTGGCTTGAATCTCAATGAAACAGAATGGAAATATAAAGATTTGGATATGATGAAAAGTTTTTACAAATCTTCACTCATGAGAATTTTTAGCAGTGTTACCATGTTGCAAGAAAAAATGATTACCATTAATAAATATCAGTTTGCCATTTTTGAATTTATTTCAGAAATAAAATCAGATGCTGGTGATGTAAGAGATTTGAAACCTTTGCGAACTTATACTTATATTCTTTATACAATTTATGATAATAAAGCTGTTGTGATTAACTTTTCTTGTCCCGAAGGATTGCAAGAAAAATGGCAACCAACAGTGCGTGAAATGATGCAAACAGTAGTAGTAAAATTATAAGTTATAATTTTTTAAGTTATTGATAATTAAGGAGTTACAAAAAAACATATAATTAATTTGCATATGTGTTTGTAAATTTGTTTTTAAAATCACGTTATAATTGTTTAGGTCATTGGTACAGAAAAATAGAATGTACTTCCCTCATTTAAAGTGGTTTCTACCCAAATTTTTCCTCCATTTTTCTCTACAAACTCTTTGCACAACATCAAACCCAAACCTGTTCCTTTTTCGTTATTTGTTCCACGTGTTGTAAATGTTTGATTGCTAAATAACTTACCTATATTTTCAGCATTAATTCCGTTACCTGTGTCTGTAACAGCAATTATTAAAAACTCTGATTTTTGAGTGGCTGAAATTGTAATTCTACCATGAATATTACAAAATTTTACAGCATTTGCTACTAAGTTTCTTAGCACCAAATCTATCATATTTTTATCAGCACATACACTAACTTTATAATTTATTTTATTTTCTAAAACAATATTTTTAGATATTGCTTGCTTTTCAAACAGTTCTATTTTATCATTTGCTATTTCTTGTATGTCAAACATTATAGGTTTTATACTTGCTTCTTCCATTTGACTTTTTGCCCAGTACAATAAATTATCTAATAAACCAGATGTGTAACTCACGTTCTTGCTGAGTTCGGGCAAAAAACTCTTAAAATCCTCTTCTGTCAAAGCTCCTAAATCTGCCAAATCCAATAGACCAATTAGAGATTGAAAAGGACTTCGCAAATCATGGGCAATAATTGAAAATAGTTTATCTTTTAGCTGATTTACCTCTGATAGTTTTTTAGACTGTTGTTCTATTTCTAATGTTTTCTGAGCTAATACCAAATTGTTTTTCTTTTGTTGCTGTTGCATTCGAAATAAAAAGAAAGAAATTAGTATAAAAACCAACAAAACAGCCAATATAGTGTATGAAACCATTAATACTTTTTGCTTTTCAGCTTCTATTTTCTGTTGCTTTTGTGTTGCTATAAGTTCCTGCTCACGTTGTTTGTAGCGAAATTTAGCATCAAAAAAATCTATTTTTGCCCTTGTATCCTCTTTTGTTACACTATCTTTATAAACATAATACAGCTTTTGATAATGAAAAGCTTGAATATAATTCTGCTCTATTTCAAATATTTTATACAAAGTTTCAGAAGATTGCATCACACAACGCCCATGATTAATCTCTTTACTGATTACAAAAGACTGCTTTGAATAATATTTTGCGGAATCTAATTGCTCATATTTAAAAAAAATATCTCCTAGTTGATTAGAATAATTAGCTATAACTACTTTATTGTCTGCCACACCAGCCATAGTTATTGCTTGTTTTAAATAATTAATAGCCATCACATACTCACCATTTTCTTTATAAATAATGGCCATATCTCTCAATGTATTGGAGATTGTATAATTATTATTGGGTATTTTTTTGCGATATTCAAGTGATTTATAAATAGCTTGTAGAGATTTATTTACTTTCTTTTGTTTCAGATACACTCGACTTAAATGCGCATATACATAACCTAAACCTTCATGATGATTAAGAATAATAAATTCTTTCAAAGCTTTTAAAATATAATCTTCTGCTTTGTTATACTGCTCTTGGTCGTAAAAAACGACTCCCATATTGTCATAACAGAAACCAATACCTATAGTATCATTAATTTCCTGTGAAAGTTGTAATGCTTTATGGGCTTGTTCTATGGCATCTTCATAATACAAAAATTGCCAATGAATTACACCAATGAAACGTGTTACGTCTGCATAAATCTTTTTATTTCCTATCCTTTTCGCAAATATCAAACTTTGTTCTCCGTATAGTAAGGCTTTTTTGCGGTCTATATTACGAAATTGCCAACACAATTCTTTATAAGTTTGGGCTCTTGTGGTGTCATTAGTGGTATTTATTTTTTGCAACAAGCTATCAACTAGCTTATTTTGTGCTTTTAAAGGAGACAAAATACAGCAAAAGAATATATAAAAAAGTACCACAAGTTTGAAGTTCATTATATCATTAAGATGTAGTGTGTTTACTAATATATTTGTAATACACACAAACAAATTTAGTAATATTTTGCGATTAACTCAATTTTTTTTTGTCTTGTACTTATTAAATTATAATTTTTATTTTTTAATACTAGTAATAATTATTTAATATAACTTCATTATATATTTTTAAGTAGTTTTATAAGTAGATTTTTGCAATTTTTTTTGTATTGTTTTAGTAAGGTAATTGCATGTTGTTGGTAAAAATTATAAAGTAAAAAATACTCTTGTCTAAAATAGGTTTTCTGCATCAAATTTTGTCAATTTTGATGCGGAAAACCTAGCCTAAAAAATAGGAAGATAGTAAAGCTATTTTTAAAATTTACAAGTTATATAAGCTCTTTGTTTTATTAATCATATACCAACTTAACGATATAAGTCAAATTGTTTTTTACAAAGTTCGCACAAATAATTTTGTATCTTACCTTTTAAAACTCGTTTTTCACTATATTTGCGATACGGTCATGAAAACAAGTAATCAGAACAGTTATTCCGCATATAACTACAAAGTTAAAAAGTCATTGCCTATTTTTTCTATCATACACTTTATACCACAATCAAGAATTTTAATCAGATTCTTCGCTTTGCTCAAAATGGTAAAACACTAATTTTGTTGTCAAACTTAGAAAATACAAAACTAAATTTATGCTAAAAAAAACTTTATTGACTCTTTTATCTTCGTCTATACTATTTGCTTGTGGTAAAAAATATACCTACGAAGGTTATCAAACTTTGCCCAATAAACAATGGATAGCTGATTCAGTGGCTACTTTTTCGTTTATAATTACAGAGGATATACAAGCCTATCAGTTATCATATAGCATACGTAATACTTTAAGATATCCATATTATAATTTATTTATTAGTTATGATATCATAGATGCATCTGGTAAGGTGTTATTAAATAAAAGGATTGATAATAATTTGCTAAACCCTAAAACAGGTGAGCCTTATGGCACTGGTCTTGGCGATGTCTATGACCATGATTTTATGCTCAGCCCAAGTTATAAGTTTCCCAAAACAGGTAGTTATCAACTAAAATTGAAACAAGAAATGAGGTTGGATACTTTGCCTGAAATTGTGGCGGTGGGGGTAAAAGTGGCAGTTGTGGAATAAACATAATAAATACTTAGATAAAATAAAAATGCTAAGAAATTTCTTAGCATTTTTATTGATAATTTACAGTTGAATACGATAAGCTATACTTTTATAGTTTTCACTTGCTTTAATGTCTGTGCCATTTCCTTGTAGTGTAAACACAACTACCGCAAATTTTCCTGTATCTACTGGGGCATTCAACACATTGAAAGTCATGTTTGTAATACTAGTTTTTGCAGGCAGTACAAAGGTACCATTATTATCCAGAGAATAATGTACTCCTGCAACAGCAGGAATAGCCACAATTCTTAATGCTGCCAATGCTGCAATGGCTTTAGTTATTTCAGCATCATTTACAGATACTTTGATATTTTCTGCATTATCTCTCTGTGCAGCCACAAAATTTATCTGTGTAGCTGTTGCACCAGCATTATTTCTTAGCGAAATAATAGGATATGCAACACCAGTAGTAGGAGCAGTAAGTACAGTAGTATTAAATTCTACTAATGAGCCACTAAATACAACTTTACTATCGTTGAAACAAGAAGTCATTATCATTACTACGCCTAAAATTGAAAATATACTTAATATTTTTTTCATAATTAACAATGTTAAATTTTTAATAAACCAAAATATTTAAAATACGGAGAAATAAAATTATTTCTCCGTAGAGTTTTTAATAACCAACGTTTTGAACTAAATTAGGATTTACTTGAATTTCTCTAACAGGTATGTTAGCTAAAACTCTATAATCACTAAATGCAAGTGTTGCAGGTGCTTTTACAACATCTGCTCCTCTGCGTTTTAAATCAAACCAACGATGACCTTCAAAAGCCAACTCTAATCTGCGTTGTTTTAAAATTTCGGTCATCAAGGCAGCACCTGTCAAACCAGTACGAGCAGTTAAGCCAGCACGAGTACGAATAGCATTCAAATCTGTTAAAGCACCCGCCTCATTTCCAGACATTGCCAATGCTTCTGCACGATTCAAATACATTTCAGAAACTCTAATTAAAGGTATGTTATCTAAATTTTGAGTGCCATTTTTGGCTAAAAATTTTGTACATTCTATTCTTGCTGTACCACGTCCTGCTGTTCCTAATTCATAAAAATTTCTTCTTAAATCACCTGGTTCAGACTCTAAGGCTGCCAAAAGTTCGGTAGCTGGTACCAAATCACCAAAACCACCGGTTGTAGTTCTATTACCTAAGGCTGTTAAAGTAGTAAAAGTAGTTTGTAAAGACTCATTTACACCAATGTTTTCTGATACGTTAAAAAACAATACCTCAAACATTGATTCTGGATTTACAGATGCCCTCCAAGATGCTACATAACTTGCATTACTTGCAAAAGTACCTTGTCTGCTTGCTAAGGCATCAGTAGCAAATTTAGCAGCATTAGCCCAATCTCCTTTGTATAAATATACACGTGATAACAAAGCCATAGCACCACCACCTGTTGCATTGTGTGGGATATTTGCCCTTGCTGGCAATGCAGCTATTGCTTCCGTTAAATCTTTGATGATTTGAGTATATACCTCATCTATACTTGCTCTTGCTGGAGAAGTAACCTGACCAATATCTAATACACCTGTTAATATTAAAGGTACACCGCCTTTATTATTACTTGCAACGATTGCATTAGGGTCATAAGCAAAAGCACGCATAAGGTCAAAATAGAACAATGCACGTAAAAATTTAGCTTCTCCTGCAACTTGTTTTTTCAAATCAGCAGTCAAAACTGTTTTTTCAGTAGCTTCTATAACCAAATTTAGTTGAATAATTGATTGATAGGATACTTGCCAATTAGCAAAATGAGTATAAGGTGTATTGATATTTTCTGAAACCAAACGACCTGACTTACCTGTTGCAAAACCATTATCCGATAAGGCTTCAGGAATAGCTATCAAATCTCTACCATAGCTACGTGTATTACGTAACCGTGCATAACAAGCAGCTAAAGCTGACTTAACTGCTTCTGGCGAACTTAATGCTGTTGCAGAGTCTATAGACTGACGTGGTTGCACATCTAATAAAGATGAACAAGCTCCAGATAGTAGCAAACCACTTATTGCTAATACTCTGGTTGTCTTTAAAACTATATTTTTTATTTTCATGATTGAAAAACAATATTAAAATTAAAATTAAAACCCAATTTGAATACCAAATGTATAATTACGTGTTTGAGGAACAACACCTGTATTATTATTACGACCTGTTACTGGGTCGCCACCAGGATTGGGAGAACTTACAAACTCAGGGTCAACACCTCCCCATTTGGTAAAAGTTAATAAGTTTAAAGCTGTTGCATAAAGACGTACAGAGGATAATTTAACAACTGATATCCAATTAGTTGGCAACATATAAGACAAACTTACTTGTTTCAAACGAATGTAAGAAGCATCTTCAAAGAAACGTGAACCAGAATTATAAGAAATAGAACGAAGCTCTGCTCTGTTGTCAAATGGTCTTGGTACATCAGTAATATCACCAGGTTTTAACCAACGTCTTTCATAAATATCAGCTAAACTATTAAATGCACGACCACCATTTTCAGACATAAAGGAACCTTGAGAATTTAATGCTTGGCGACCAAATTCATATTGAAAAAATACATCTAATTCTAATCCTTTATAGGCAAAGGTATTACGCAAACCTCCCATGCTAGTAGCAAAATCACTACCAATAATTACTCGGTCAGCAGGGTCTCTTGGTGTATATGTAATATTTCCGTTATTGTCATACCACATAGCACGTCCTAATGCAGGATTTACACCTGCGTATTTGAAGGTATAATTAGTACCAATTGGGTAGTTTAAACGTACACTATTATCACCAGGAAGTACTGTATCAGCACCATTCAACTTAGTAACTCTATTTTCTATAAGAGCTATATTAAAAGATGTTTTCCATGAAAAGTCTTTATATTTAACATTTACAGTAGTTACTTCTACCTCAAACCCTTTATTTACAACCTCACCAATATTAGAAGTTATAGAAGAAAACCCTGAAGTTTGTGGAATAGACCTATTCAATAATAAATCAGAGTTTGTTCTTTGATAAACTCCAAAACTACCTGCTATTCTACCTTCAAATAAAGCATAATCAATACCTAAATCAATAGTAGTATTTTTTTCCCATTTCAGAGCCGAATTGCCTAATGCAGTAGGTACAATGCCTGCTAAACCATTATAGGTGAAACCTGTACTTGGTCCGTACAAACCTCTCGAATCAAAGTTTCCTATTTGGTCATTACCTGTTTGTCCGTAACTACCTCTTAATTTTAATTGATTAATTACTGTAATATTTTTCATGAAAGACTCTTCTGAAATAGCCCAACCTGCCGAAATACTTGGAAATATACCATATTTGAAGTTTTCACCAAATCTTGAAGAACCATCATATCGCATAATTACACTTGCAAAATATTTTTTATTGTAAGCATATTTTAAGCTACCAAATATACCAGCCCTTTTAAACCCTGTCCAAAGACCACCAGTGCCCTCCGGAGTAGCCGTAGAATTGGCTGTGTTAAATTGGTAAGTAGGAACTCCAATACCAGATAAATTAATATCCTCACGAATATCACTTCTGTATTCTGCACCAGCTAAAGCTGTAATACGATGAACTGTGTTGAATGTTTTATCGTAATTTAAGGTATAGTTAGTGATAAAGTTGGTATTTTGACCACTTTCTTCTCTTACTCTACCATTTACACCTACACCGTCTGCTGTACGTGGGTCGGAGAAATTAGTACCTTTAAAATATCTAAAATCCATACCTGCAAAGCCCCTAAACAACAAACCATCCATAATTTTATAGTTTGCAGCAATGTTACCAACTACTTGATTATTTGTGTTTTTGATGATATTATAATCACTATTCATGATGATATTTTGACCTAAAATACCAGCCAAACCACCTGAGGCAGGAGTACCAAAGTATGAACCATCTTCGTTATAAATCCTATTAAATGGTAAAATTAAAGGAGAAGAAAACACAGGTGAGCCTAAGAAAGAACCACCGTTTGGACCTCCAAAAGTACCCCTTTGAGCAGAAGAACTAATATTGATAGAGTTTTCAATCGTTAATTTGTTATTTACTTTGTGTGTAACATTTAAACGGGTAGTAAAACGATTGAAATCAACATTACGTACAGCCGCATCTTGTTGGGTATAAGAACCTGACAAATAGAAAGTTGTTTTATCACTACCACCACTTAGAGTAACCTCATAGTTATCAATCATACCAGTTTTAAAAGCTTCTTTTTGCCAGTCATACGTTGGTATACCTGCACGTTGTGCTTCTGTGAGTAAGGTAGGGTCTAATCTAGAAGCACCTAATACCGAACTCCATACATCATTTGCAGCTACTGTAGGATTCCTATTTTGTACAGCTTCATAACGAGCCTGCAAATACTGTTGTGAATTAAGTACTCTTAGATTTGGTAGTGCTTCGTTGATACCTTTGTAGTAATTAAGATTAAACTTTGTATTACCAGCCTTACCTTTTTTAGTAGTAACTAATACAACACCATTACCAGCTTGTGCACCATAAATTGCAGCTGCTGCCGCATCTTTTATAATATCGATAGACTCAATATCATTAGGATTTAAGAAAGATAATGGGTTATTGCTACTAAAAGATGCATTATTACTATTATTCATTTGCACACCATCAACGATATATAGAGGTTCATTACCTGCTGTAATAGAACCAGTACCACGAATACGTATGTTTACAGCACCACCAGGAACACCATTTGCTGATTGCACAAGTACACCCGCAGCACGTCCTTGCAAAGCTCTATCAAAACTTTGCACAGGTAGATTCTCAATAACACTACCTTTAACAGATGAAACAGAGCCTGTTACTTCTCTTTTTTCTTGAACAGAATAACCAACAACAATGACTTCATTAAGGTCAGTGTCCTCAGCCGATAAAGCAATATTTATCTCTGATTGGTTGCCTATTTCAACAACTTTTGTAGCCATACCAATAAAACTAATTTCTAACTGTTTTGCATCAGTTGGAACTTCTAGCTTATATTTACCTTCTACATCTGTTTGGCTACCTATGGTGCCATTTTTTACTCTAACAGTTGCACCTGGAATAGCTGTTCCGTCATCTTTAGACGTAACCTTGCCGGTTATGGTCTTGTTTTGTGCTAATACTTGCCCATACGTAAACGTAAATAGCAAGGTCAAAAACATGAGTAATTTTCTCATTGTGTAATAATTTGGGTTTAGGTGAAACTTTGCTAATTTCTAAAACTTTATTATTTTGAATTAGCTTACTCACAAAAGTATGAATGAATTGTTAAATATTGCAAATTTTAATAAACTTTTAACATATTTTTTTATAATCAAGATTAAGAATAATGTACAGTAAGTAGTTGTAAGTTTTTAATTGTAAGTTCTAAATTATTTAAGCTATTTAAGCTATTGATTATCAATTAGTTACAAAAATAATAACCTAAAATGATATTGGTCTAATACTTATTGTAAGTGTATCAAAATATTTCAAAGGCATTTTTCCTTAAAAATATCTAATTTTTATCTATAATATTAGAGGTTATTAACAAAATGATGGAATTCTTTTACAAAGAGATGCCCTATCGATAGCTGTTCATGAAACAAATAAGCAAAAGAAGAATATTTTAGCAAGCATTAATTATACTCTAAAAATTCAGAATGCTATGTTGCCTTTTGAAGAACGAATTGCAGAATCTTTGAAAAACTTTTTCATTTTTTACAAGCCTCGTAATATTGTTTCGGGTGGTTTTTATTTCTTTGAAAATAAAGATACACATGTTATTTTTTCAGCCCTTGATTGCACAGGTCATGGAGTTCCAGGTGCATTTATGAGTATGATTGGATACGACATTCTGGGTGAAATTGTGAATGTAAAGCATATTTACTCACCAGATTTAATTTTAAATAATCTCCACAAAGGTATTCATTTGGCATTGCAACAAGATAAAAGTGAAAATCGTGATGGTATGGACGTAGTAATGATTAGTTTGAAAAAAGATTTGTCAGAAACTTCAAATTTAAGAGATGACAAAGATATATGGAATAATAAGTTTGAATATTTAGAATACGCAGGTGCTATGAATACATTTTATTATGTTCAAAATAATGTATTGACCGAAATAAAGGCGACAAAAAAAGCTACTAGAGGTAGTCAAGAAAAAATTTTACGCAGTTTTGACAAACATAGAGTAGCACTTGCAAATCAAAAAACAGTGTTTTGGCTGACTTCTGACGGTTATCAAGACCAATTTGGAGGAATTGACAACCGAAAATTTATGGTAAAACGGTTTCGTGAATTGTTATTTTCTATTCATCATTTGCCAATGAATGAACAGAAAATAGCTTTACAAACAAATTTTGATACTTGGAAAGGAAGAAAGGAGCAAGTTGATGATGTATTAGTGATTGGAGTAGAAATTTAGCCAAATTTTAATTAAAAATCTGACTAAATTTTTTTAGACTTTTCTAAAATCTAAAAATCGTTGAAAAGATTATTCTATCTTCACTTGTTACTAAATCTGCCACATAATTTGTCGGATTTCCGATAGGTGCATTCCAACCATTTGACGATGTTACGCCACCACGACCAGAAAAATAGGGAATATTGGTATGCCTTGTTACAAACTCGACACCAAAAGTTAAGTGCTGATTGGGCATATAATTTAAAGTTGTCGATGCGTCCCAACCTTCAAATTGGTCACCAGCATTTTGTGTTACAATGCCATTTCCCGCAGGAAGCAAAGCTAAATAACGACCAGGATTACTGATATAACCACCGCCAAAAGTCCAACCCCATTGACTTTGTTTGCCAAACCACATACGATTATAAAACATTCCACTGATGAAATTTTGTGCAGGTGTTGCTGCATTGCCACCAAAAGGAACAACACCAGCACCATTTTCAAAACCAATATCACCAGTTAAAGAAAACGCAGCTCTGCGTAAAAATTTGCTACCTTTATTATCTAAATATCGAATAACTGCACTGTTATCTGAATGAAAACGAATACGACTTTGTGCATTTGGCGTATCCCAACCCACATAAGCACTTGCTAAAATCGAAACATATTCTTTTGGTCGCCATTGTATTTGTGTACCAAAACCAGGAAGTTCATTAAACATTCCATAAGTTTGCCAACCATTAATTAACCATAATTCGACTTTTAATTTATTGCTTGGAAATAATTGCACCCTTGCACCTGTAAAAAACCAAGGCGTATTGTCCGAAGTAAAAGAAGGTTGGTAATTCCAATTCTCAAAATTATTGTAAGAAAGCAAGCCTACATAAGATTTAAAAATACCAAAATCTATGTTTATGCCCTTCATTTTGTTGAGATGAATACCTGCATAAGCCTCTGTTACGTATCTATACGCATTATACAAGTCAAATTGCCCACGCAAACCTGTATTATCATTGCGAGGAATACCTGTTGCCCTTGTACCAAATTGCAACATCAATTTTCCTCTTGCACCTGTTTTGGGTTCGTGAAATTCACCACCAGCCTCAATATAAGACAAATTAAATTCATTGGCACGAAAAGTTGCTGTCGAGCCTGAATTTGTGTGGTCTATGGGGTTATTGAACGAATAATTATAGTTACAGTCCATTGTTACGCCACCTGTAAAGTATTTTGAGCCTAAAACAGATTTGTTTTGGCGGTTATTACCTTGAACCCAACTAAAATCTCCCCAAGCAAAAGGGTCTTTGAAAATACGGTTTTCGGTTGTGTCTTTCTCCGTTTTGGTATTTGTATTTTGAGCAAGCAAAGGACTTGCAAAAAGTAACATTGATGTTACAAGTATTGATGTTTTCATTTTTTTTTATTAAATTATGGAATGACTAACTTTTGGAAACAATGCCATTGCGGGTTAAACTTTCCAAAAGTTTTTAATATTGTGCAAGCCAATAATTGACTTTATAAGTTTTTTGAATAGCATCAAATTGGCTAAGTTCGTGTTCTCTACTTGAAAAACGCATATCAAGCATTTGATAAATTTTAGCATTACCTTTGTAGATTTTTGCAAGATTTTCTAAACTAAGAGGCAAAATCTCTGTTTCAGTGCCACGACTAAAATAATATTGAACTTCAGGTATTACACTTTTATTTTGAATAATGGCACGTTGATAAATAACAATCGTAGCAATTTGTAAAATTGTGTAATTATTGTTGTTAAAAACTCTAATTTGATAATTTTTTTCTATGTTTTGTGCCTGCGTTACAAAACTTATTGCCAAACAAGCCAATACAAAATAGCAGGTAATTTTGCTTATAATTTTATTTGTAATTTTGTTTAGAATTTGTCTATGGTTCATTTTTGTAGTGTGTGATGATTAATTTCACAATACAAAAGTAGGGCAAGTTTTATAAAGGATTTGTAAAGATTTTGGGCAGAGATATAAAGATTTTATAAAGATTTTATCGACTTTGGGGCAACACAAACCTATATCCAATTCTCGATTCCGTTATCAAATATTGAGGTTTATTAGGATTATCCTCAATTTTTTTGCGTATTTGGGCAATAAAAACCCGCAAATATTGCGTTTCATCAGAATAAGAAAGTCCCCAAATTTGCTTTAATAAATATTGGTGAGTTAGCACTTTTCCCTCATTTTTTAGCAAAATAGCCATTAAATCATATTCTGTGGCTGTTAATTTCACGAGTTCCTGCTTTTTTAGTACAGTTCTATTCACAAAATCTATTTCCAAATCTCCACAATAAATGATGCTATGTTGTTCTGTTTCTGTGTTCGTTTTGCGAATTGCCAAACGAATACGAGCCAATAACTCACCTGTGCGAAAAGGTTTTG
>JAYTNF010000324.1:0-6279 GCA_043748455.1 Cytophagales bacterium | reverse complement strand
CTTCAGTCCACACATAATGTAATTGTGTGGACTGAAGTCCACACTACAGAAGATTTACATTATTTATAAAAATTTTGCAAAAACTTTACAAAAACATTGTAGTTTTACTGCAAAACCATTACATCACATAAAGCAATTAAATTGTGGAAATCAAAAAAATATTAGTCGCCAATCGTGGCGAAATTGCCATGCGTGTCATGCGTACCGCAAAAGATATGGGTATAAAAACGGTGGCAGTTTATAGCACCGCCGACCGAAAAGCCTTGCATGTAAGATATGCTGATGAGGCTTATTGCATCGGTGCACCACCGTCTGCACAATCTTATTTGTTAGGTGATAAAATTATTGCTCTTGCCAAAAGTTGTGGTGCAGATGCTATTCACCCTGGTTATGGTTTTTTGTCAGAAAATGCAAATTTTTCTCGTAAATGTGCAGAAGCAGGTGTCATTTTTATAGGCCCTTCTCCAGAATCTATTGAGATGATGGGCGGGAAAATTAGTGCTAAAAATGCGGCGGCATCTTATAATATTCCCTTAGTTCCTGGAACAAAAGAAGCTGTTTCAGATATTACAGAGGCAAAAAAAATCTCCAAAGAAATTGGTTATCCAATTTTAATTAAAGCAAGTGCAGGCGGTGGCGGAAAAGGTATGCGTATTGTGATGTCAGAAACTGAGTTTGATGAACAAATGCAACGAGCAGTTAGTGAAGCCATTTCTGCGTTTGGTGATGGGTCAGTATTTATCGAAAAATATGTAACATCGCCAAGACATATTGAAATTCAATTAGTTGGAGATAAACATGGCAATGTGGTATATTTTTTTGAAAGGGAATGTTCTATTCAACGCCGCCACCAAAAACTTGTGGAAGAAGCACCAAGTTCTTGCCTTAGTCCAGAAATTCGTGAAAGAATGGGTAAATGTGCTGTTGATGTGGCAAAAGCATGTAATTATTATGGAGCAGGCACAGTAGAATTTATTGTCAATGCAGATTTAGATTTCTACTTTTTAGAAATGAATACAAGATTGCAAGTAGAACATCCTGTTAGTGAATTGATTACGAATGTAGATTTAGTTAGGTTGCAAATTTTGGTGGCAGAAGGAAAACCCTTGCCAATTTGTCAAGATGATTTAAAAATTATTGGTCATGCGATGGAGATTCGTGTGTGTGCCGAAAATCCAATGAATAACTTTTTGCCCGAAGTTGGTACTTTGGAAACCTACGTCAGACCACAAGGCGTGGGAATTCGTGTTGATGATGGTTTTGAACAAGGCATGGAAATTCCTATTTATTATGACTCCATGATTGCTAAATTAATTACTTATGGAAAAGATAGAGAAGAAGCTATTTCGAGAATGATTCGTGCTATTGACGAATATAAAATTACAGGAATTGCTACAACTTTGCCTTTTTGTCGGTTTGTAATGGAGCATGAGGCTTTTATTTCTGGAAATTTTGATACAAAGTTTATAGAAAACTATTTTAAACCTGAAATGCTAACACCACCAATAGATGAGACTGAAGCAAAAATTGCAGCATTATTAGTATCTAAATTGCTTAAAAATGGTAACAAAATAGCTAATAAAAATATTGAAACATTGCAAGTTTCTATTGCAAAAACGAAGTGGAAACAAAGGGCTAAATAATAACAATATGTTATCAATTTGACAAAAAAATTACTAATTTATCATTCTAAACCAAGTGAGAAGTTATTAAAGGATGTAATATAGTGCCATAGATACAAAACGTATCTCATGTCTATGGCACTACTGAGTAGTAGATATTTACTTTCTATAAATATTTTTCCCTTACAAGGCTCAAAAATTATAATTTTTTGATAATTAATTTAGTTTAATTACTTGATAATCAAGTAATTAAACTAAACTAAATTAAGCACTAAAAAATACTTTTTTTAGACAACCTCACTTAAAAAATATAGACTATCTATACTACAATTAATTTTGAATGGGTGCTACATTATTCATCTCTCAACAACGTAACTGTATTATTGTATTGTTTATTTTTAAATTCTACACGATAAAAATAAACTCCTGCTGGAAATCCAGAACCTTCCCATGCAAAATTTGGGCTGTTACTTTCATAAACCAACTTACTCCAACGGTTATAAATTGAGATTTTTAGAAAAGTATCATCACAATTATCGTTAGGAATATCCAAAGTAAATGTATCATTTTTGCCATCACCATTTGGCGTAAATACATTATATGCTTTAAATTCACGACCAATAGCAACATCTACGATTTTAAAATTCAAGTACAAAGTATCTGCTTTTGTAACCCGACACACAACTTGGTCTTGGGTAATAAACCGCAACCGATAATCTTTGCGGCGTTTTAGCATTTCACAAGTTATGCCCCATTCAAATTTAGTGGTTTGTGGTGCAATTCCTCGCACATTTGTAAACCGCATGCCAAAGTCTGCAAAATTGAACCCCTCCCCTACTGCGTCTATTGTAACAATATCTTTGTCCAAATCAATAGCCCTAAAATCTAAACTAATATTTTCATTTGGCTTCACTTCTTTGGTAAATTCTCGTTTATTATTGACCAAAATTCTTGCATAACCTGTTGAATCTGTGAAAGATAAACGTGGTGGGTTTTGATTTGGCAACGGAATTAATCGCAAATTGACTGTAATTTTGTCGGTTTTGGGAACCCCACAACCTTTAAAATCTACAACATTAAAAGTCAAAATGTAGTCTTTGGGTGTTATTGAACCTCTGAATAAACCGCAATCTGTTATCCAACGGAAATCTCTGGAATAAGATGCAACTGCTTTAATTCCTGTAAATTGCATGCCATCTGCCAACCCTGTTGCCGAAATACTGACACTATCTTTGTCTAAATCATCAACCAATAATTTGAAATTTAGCGTATCTCCTGCGGTTATTGTGCGACTATATGTTTTTGCACTCACTAAATTTACAACCGTTGGTGTAACTGTTGGTGCGATATTTTCTGAGCCATTTTGTTTCAAAATCAACCGTACAGTTATGGTATCGTATTTGCTACGCTGACAATCTCTGAAATCTTGGGTAATAAAACGTATGGTAAAAAGCCGACTTTGCTGTCCTGTTGGCAGCATTTCGCAAGTTGGTTGCCATGAAAATGGACTTTGTAAAATTGGTCTGCCATTTAAAGTTTGGAACTGCATTTTGAAATCTGCAAAATTAAATCCAATACCATTGCCTCGTAATTGCAAACTATCCACATCTTTATCATCTCCCAAAACTAAGAAACGATATAAAGTTTTCATCAATACGGTATCTGTGTAGGTTTTTGTTGTTGCATCATATTTTGCTGTACCTATATTTGTGCTTGTAATGGGTTGATTATTAATCAAATTGTTAGGCAAAACTCTTAAACGAACTCGTAAAGTATCAAATTTGCTATTGCCACATGGGTCAAAATCTCTGACCACAAATCGCAAATTATAATCTTTTGACTTTAAAGTGTCGTCTAAATTTGCACAAAAAGTTTTCCAATTAAAGATGCCTGTTTGTGGTGCTTTGCCATTTCTTAGGCTAAATGTCATGCCCAAAGCCGCAGGATTAATATTGTTTAAGCCCTGCATGGATAAAGTTATGGAGTCTTTTTCAGGGTCTGTGCCTGTTACTGGAAAACGGAAAGTGCCACCAACTCTAACAGAATCATAATAAATCTTATTGACTGCATCAAAAGGCAAAGCTGCGGTTATGGCAGGTTTTAAATTTGTAATAGGTTTGACAAAAATTTTGACTTTTACAGTATCTGCCAAACCATTTGGACAAGGTGGCAAATCATTGACAATAAAGTTAAAATTATAGGGTTTTCCTGCAAAATTTGTAGGTTCGACTGCCGAACAAGGCACGTCCCAAACAAATTTGCCTTTTAAAATTGGCAAACCTTTGGTGTTTGTCAAACTTGTTCCCAAACCATTTACACTAAAACCAATACCTGCATAGCTCAACAAAACGGTATCTTTGTCAATATCATCGCCCAAAACATCAAAATTTAGCTTAGATTTCACATAAACTGTATCATAATAAGTTTTTGTAGCTACATCAAATTTCAAAGAAGTTGTGATACTTGGTTTGCGATTTGTCAAAGGTTTTACAAAAATTCTAACCCTTGTTGTATCAAATAAACTTGTATTGCAAGTTGCAAAATCTGTTGCAGTAAATAGAAAATCATAGGCTTTACCTGTCGGATTTGTCTTAACATTCACAGCCTCACAAGGCGGAGTCCACGAAAATTTACCTGTTTGTTTTGGCAAACCATTAACCGTTGGAAAAGTTGCACCTAAACCACTTGCATCACCAATAGGTGTAAAATTTACACGAATGGTGTCTTTATCTATGTCATCACCAACAACATCAAATTTTATATTGCTACGTACAAAAACTGTATCATAATAAAATTTGCGAAGTGAATCGTATTTTAGCAAAGAAGTATTAATAAGTGGTTTGCGATTTATCAGATTAGGATTTTTTACTGTTATTCTCACTGTTATTGTATCAGACAAAGGCATGCCACAACGCCTACGGTCAATCAATGGAAATTTGACCACATAATCTTTTTCTAATTCCCCTACTTTCAACAAATTACAAGGCGGATTCCAAACAAAATTTTGTTTTATTTGAGGAGTTCCCGAAACAGTTGGAAAAGTCATGCCCAAACTTGCCAAAGTAAAACCTTGTCCCACAGCACTTAGCGTAACAAAATCTCCGTTTGTATCATCTCCAAAAACCGTAAAATTTAATGCTCTTCCTGCAATAACTGTTGCCCGATATTCATTCATAACCAAAGTTGTTAAAGAAGTTGTAACTTTTGGTTTGATATTGACAGGATTTACGATTCGCACATTGACCCGAACAGTATCTAATAGTGGCACCGCACAACTATTATCTTCTGCAATTACGTCCATTGTATAAGTAGTTGGGCTAATTGTAGGACAAGCTGGGAAACAAAGTGGAATATTTAACACGTCATTAGGACTATTTAATGTACCTGTTGTTATAGTTCCTAAAATTCCTGTTGCATCTGTAAAATTAATTGGGTTAATTCTTACTCGAATTCTCGTGTTTCTATCAACATCTTTAATTTGTAAATTTGTGCAAACATTGGTAGAAGAAGACGTAAAAACCAAAGTATCTCTGTCCGTTAAAAAACCTCCCGCAGGATTTACGGTTTGAGCCACAGGTGCATTTGCAGATGGACAATCTAAAACAAGTAATTGAAAATCTCGTCTTACTTCACCAATTTTTACATTATTTCTAAACTCCTCACATTTGACCGCAAAAACGTGCAAACCTGTACGTGATGCCTTTAAAGTAAGAATACCCGTTGAAGAAATATTTAAAGCAGGATTTCCTGGCACCATGTTATTTACACCAATTCCACCTACAAAATTGACTAAGGAATAAGGTGCAGAAACTGCATTTTGAGGTGACGGGTCAGCGGCAGTGCTATTTCCATTAATTGGGTGCGACATAGAATAGACAAGTCTATCACCATCTGAATCTTTACCACTAAAATCAAAAAAGAAATTTTGATTTACACATGCATAATCACTTAATGGTGGGAAAAGTTGTGGTGTAGAGTTAATAAAACGCACACCATTACGAATTAATGGCGGAAATTCTGTATAAAAAGTTTGTCCCGCAGCACCTGGATTTATAATGTTATTGATAATTCCGTTTCGGCAACATCTCTCCCAAACCACATAATAACCTTGTGAGGCTGTATAAGTATTAGGATTTAAGGGAGTTTGCAAACTATAACCTATTTTGCGTGTGCTTAAACTACCCACTGCACATGCAGGATTTGTGTAAGGAATAAACTCATCACTTGTGCGAGGCAGAGTAATTCTTTGAATTAAGGTGTTTGTGCCTTTTTCAAAAATATTTATCGTAACAGTAGGGTCAATGGCGGCTGGATTTCCGTTAGCAGCATCAAAATACATTATCAAATTAAAAAGATAATTGTTTCCATTCACAAAACGCATTTCCAACTCACCACCAACAATGTGTGTGGCATAAGTTGTACGAAAAGACAAAAATAATAGTGAACATAACAGGCAAAAACGCAAAAAGTTTGTCATGATATAGATAAGTTTTATATAATATGTAAATATACAAGCATTTGATATGTATCTAAAAATTTATTAACATTTACTAATAAATTTTATTTAAAATTGCTTTTAATAACTAATTTTGGAGGTAGTTTTAATTTCGTTTAATTTGTCATTCTGAGCTTGCGAAGAATCTGATGTTATTAGGTC
>JAYTNF010000323.1:0-2386 GCA_043748455.1 Cytophagales bacterium | reverse complement strand
GCTATTGGCAGAAACAGACAAAAGTAAACTTGATGGTTTAAATAGACTTGGACGTGAAGTAATAAAACACGAGAAAAAAGAAACACACAAACATATTATTATCGAAGAAATACGCCCTAAAAATAAAGTTATTTCGTTGGATAGTATGTGGATACTCAAAAAATAAAGTCCAATAACCTGTAAAACAAGCTATTGGACTTTGGATACAACGAGTAAGTGCCTTTAAATTTCTCTAAATCCCTCCTCTCACGTCTGAAACGTCTTTGTAACTCTATGCAAAGATACTTTAAATTGACAAGTTTGCAAAATATTTTGCAAACTATTTCCCCCCAATCAAATTCAACGCCGAGCCAGCCTTAAACCAACCAATTTGCGAAGCATTGAAAGAATGTTTTACTTCAAAACTATCTTTTGAACCGTCTTTGTGATTTAAAACAACTGTCAAATTTTGTGCAGGTGCAAAAGTCGTTAAACCAATAATGTCGATAGTATCGTCTTCTTGCACTTTGCTATAATCATCTTTGTTGATAAAAGTCAAAGGCAGCATACCTTGTTTTTTCAAGTTTGTTTCGTGAATACGGGCAAAAGATTTTACCAAAATCACTTTCACACCCAAGAAACGAGGCTCCATAGCTGCGTGTTCACGAGAAGAACCTTCGCCATAATTGTCCTCACCAATCACAATAGACGCAATTCCCGCAGCTTTATATGCACGTTGCACCGCAGGTACAGCACCATATTCGCCTGTAAGTTGGTTTTTTACCTTGTTTGCACTGTCATTAAAGGTATTTGTAGCACCAATTAAGCAATTATCAGAAATATTGTCGAGATGACCTCTAAAACGCAACCAAGGTCCCGCCATCGAAATATGGTCAGTCGTACATTTGCCTTTCACTTTGATAAGCAATTTCAAACCTATATAATCTGCTCCGTTCCACTTTGCAAAAGCTGCCAATAATTGCAACCTTTTCGAGTCTTCGGCAACCAAAACCTGTACTTTGCTGCCATCAGTTGCAGGTGCTTGATAGCCCGCATCTTCCACTGCATAACCTTTTGGTGGCAATTCCAAACCTTTTGGCTCGTCAAGTTTCACCGATTTTCCTTCTTCATTCACCAAACTATCTTTCATGGGGTTGAAAGTCAAATCACCCGCAATAGCCATCGCAGTAACAATTTCTGGCGAAGCTACAAAAGAATGTGTGTTTGGATTTCCATCTGCACGACTTTTGAAATTGCGGTTAAAAGACGTAATAATTGAGTTCTTTTCGCCTTTTTCTGCTCCGTGTCTTGCCCACTGACCAATACAAGGACCACAAGCATTTGCCAACACAACGCCACCCATTGAGCCAAAAATATCTAATAAACCATCTCTTTCTGCCGTAAAACGTACCAATTCAGAACCTGGTGTAATGGTAAAATCTGCTTTTGCTTTCAATTTTTTGTCCACAGCTTGTTGTGCAATGGACGATGCCCTTGTCATATCTTCGTAAGACGAATTTGTGCAAGAACCAATTAAACCTACTTCCAATTTTTGTGGGTAACCATTTGCTTTTACTGCTGCTGCAAATTCCGACAATTTCCACGCTTTATCAGGTGAAAAAGGTCCGTTAATGTGTGGCTCTAAGGTATTTAAGTCAATGGTAATTACTCTGTCAAAATATTTTTCGGGATTTGCATAAACTTCGTCATCTCCTTTCAAATGTTCTGCTACGGTATCAGCCAAAGCTGCAATTTCGGCACGACTTGTTGCTTCTAAATATGCCTTCATTTTTGAACCGTAGCTAAATAATGAGGTTGTAGCACCAATTTCTGCACCCATATTACAAACTGTACCTTTTCCTGTGCAAGACATTGCTTCTGCACCTTCGCCAAAATATTCGACAATAGCATCAGTTCCGCCTTCTACGGTTAAAATTCCTGCAACGGTCAAAATTACGTCTTTTGCCGAAGTCCAACCACTTAATTTACCTGTCAATTTTACGCCGATAAGTTTAGGAAATTTCAATTCCCAAGCCATTCCTGCCATAACATCAACTGCATCAGCACCACCCACACCAATAGCCACCATACCCAAACCACCAGCATTTGGCGTGTGCGAATCTGTGCCTATCATCATTCCACCAGGGAAAGCGTAGTTTTCTAACACAACTTGGTGGATAATTCCAGCCCCAGGTTTCCAAAAACCAATACCATATTTGTTTGAAACAGAAGCCAAGAAATCAAAAACTTCTTTGTTGGTTTTCAAAGCATTTTCCATATCTGCAAAAGCACCAGATTGAGCCACAATTAAGTGGTCGCAATGCACCGTTGAAGGCACTGCTACTTTTGGTTTTCCTGCTGACATAAATTGCAACAACGCCATTTGTGCCGTTGCATCTTGCATTGC
>JAYTNF010000322.1:0-11915 GCA_043748455.1 Cytophagales bacterium | reverse complement strand
GCAAAATTGGCTGATGGTACTAATTTAGCTATTGGAATTGCAGATATAGCTCGCAAAAATAGTATTCGCAAAACAAATTATAGAGGGAAAACCAAGTGGAAAACCAAATATAAAATCAAAACCCGCATTGATGTTAGTTTAATTGTAAAAGAAACTGCTTACCAATATATAGCAAATAATGATAAAAAGCCACAAGAAAATGTAAAGCAAAATGCCCCAAAAAACATAAAATCATTGTCGCATTATGAACGGAAAAATGACAAACATGTGGTTTCGTTTAGAGATATAAAAATTAGTACAGAAGAAGAAAATGTACCCAAATTAGATGCAGTATTAAATGCTATTGCAATAAATTATCAAAAATTGAAACCGGTTGCGTAAATTAAGTATAAAATATGATATTTTGTCATTTTTACAAGACAAATAAGTTAATTTTATAAATTATATTTCATATTTCACAAATCATATTTCATATTTATTACTTAAATCATTCACTTACTAAAATGTCGATAGTTTCTTTAAAAAAAGGCGAGGTTGTTAATCTCATGAAAAAAGCACCTGCCCTTAAAAAAATCATGATAGGATTAGGTTGGGAAGTTAAAAGTGGTAATCCTTTAGACTTAGATGCATCTGTTTTTATGCTCAATACACATGGAAAAACTCCCAACAAAGATTATTTTGTCTATTTTAATAACCTAAAATCTCCTGATGGTTCTCTTGTGCATACAGGCGACAACCGTACAGGTGTTGGTGATGGCGATGATGAAATGATTTTGGCTAATTTACCCTTAATTCAACAAGATGTTGAAGAGATTTTGATAACCGTTAGCATTTATGAGGCAGAATCAAGAAGGCACAATTTTGGACTTTTGAAAGAAGCTTATATTCGAATTGTAGATATGGAAACTCAAAAAGAACTTGTGCAGTTTGATTTAGACGAGGAATTTCCACGTTATACAGAAGTTGAATTTGGGAAATTACAGAAAATTAATAATGAATGGCATTTTAAAGCTACTGGTCTTGGTACAAATATAGGTTTGCAAGGTTACGTGGATAGGTATTTGTAAATTAGTAACAAGATTTCTTATTGATATTAGCTTGTGAATGATACACATTTCATAAGCTAATATCAAGGATAAGACATCTTGTTACTTAATAAATAGTACAAAATTAGATACTTTCATGCTATTCTAACATAATTTTCTCACGATAAATCCTTGTTTCTGTAATTATCTGAACAAAGTACATGCCTGAAGCCAAATGTGGTGTTATTGTAATTTCATTTCCATTATGGTTAAAAATTTTTTCAAAAACAGGTTGTCCCAGAGTATTGACAATTTGCATGATTACTTGACCTTTTCCAATGCCTGCAATTTTTAATTCGTTTCCTTTTGGTAATGGATTAGGATAAATTACAAAGGAAGTATTCATATTTTTGCTGTCATTAATTGTAATGGCAACAATTTTTGAGTAGTTAAATTTTCCATCTATATCTAATGTTTTTAAACGGTAGTAATTGATACCATTTTTAGCATTGACATCATTGAGTTTGTATGATTTTAGTGTATTGGAGTTTTGACTAACGTGTTTTGTTCCAATAACAGTAAAATTATAGCCATCATAACTTTTCTCTACAATAAATCTATCCACATTTTTCTCTGATATTGTTTCCCAAGCTGTTTCTACGTTGCTATTATATTTGTGAGTTGCTGTAAATTTCACTAATTCAACAGGAAGAATAACAGGCACAAAAGTTCTTGCAGTTGCAAAATCAGAAAATCCTGTCATTCCACTTCTTGCAGTAGAGGCAAAATTATCATTGGTACAAAATCCATTAGCAAGTCCCCAAGTTGCTGCATTGTCTGCACGTTTCATTACTGTGCCTCTGTCGCCAATTCCTGTACTACAAGGTGCTAATCCATTGGTATAATCACGATTATATAATGTCATTCCGTATGTTCCTGTAACTCCTGCACCTGTAATTTGGGTTCCTCCTGCATTAAAAGCATTGATAGTCCAAAAACCATTGTCCAAAGTTTGGCAATTAAAATCTGCACCACAACTTAATGGTTGTCCTGTTAAAGCTGGCACTGTACCATATTTTGTAAAGAATGCTAAGAAGTTACCTGCATTGGTTGCATTATAATAGTTAATATTTGCTAACTGATAAGTCATTGTTGGAGCAACACAAACCACATCTTTATGGGTAATTGTGCTACTTCCTGTGCCTTCTTCAAAATCATAATAAGCTATTAAACCTGCGGTTGCACACTGAGAAATTGGCAAGCAAAGATTTGTTGAAATTTCGCCCACCGACCTTGCATAATTCCAAATTCGGACTTCGTCAATTTGTCCATTTAGGTAGCCATTTCTCCATCGTGCTAAAAAACTATTTATTAAATTCGTGCTTAAAGCTCTTGCTGTACAGTTAATTAAAGAACCATTAATATAAATACAAACTTGTGTACCGTTATAAGTAACTGCATAATGAGCCCACTGACCAAGTAGCCCTGCGCCACTATTGAGTGTATTGGTGTTGAAGTCATAATCCGCAGACCAGTGTTGCATTCTCCAATTATTTGTACTTCCATTCACTCGCAAAGAAAAGTCTTCTAAGTTATTTGTATTCCCAAAAGTAAATAAACCTCCCTCACCTGTGAAACCATCTACCTTTGCCCACATTTCAATAGTTCTTGGTTGATTGCCACTCAATTGGGTAAAGGTAGGCATTTGTATAAAATCATTCGTTCCATCAAATGTTAAAACTTTTGTATTTCCAATTCCTGCACAATAAGTAGCAGATTGCCAGGCACCTCCCACACCTGTATTCATGTTTGTTAATGTTCCTGTTTTTGCAGGGTCAATAACAGGAACACCATTATTCAATGCTAATCCAACTGGATAATCATAAGAGCCTGTTGCATTGGTATAACGGCGTATGCGACCTACTACAAATTTATTAATATCATAACCAGACACAGAGCCTGTTGCACGATTTTTTACCACAATTTCACGCAGATTTTCTGTTTGTAAATGTCCACTCTGGAAGGTTAAAGTACCTGTTGGACTTACTGTCATGTTGCCTAAACCTATACCATCTTTTACAGTAACACGAGGCCATTGTGAATTGCTAATAGCTGTTGTAGTATTTGCAATGATTAAATTTTCAAATTCGCCAACCGCAGTTGCTGTTTTTCTTGAGTAAGATTGTGGTACATTACCAGTAAAAGCTAAGGTAGAGTTTGGTTGCATTGTTATTTCACCATCATGTCTAAAATTTCTACAAATATTAAATCTGCCACCACTTGCAATAGTTAAGTTACCATCAACCCCTATACCTTCTTCTATCCACAAATCTCTGCACGCATCATTGCCTGTTATTATCATATTTGCCTTTACTCCTTTCAGATTAGCAAAAATAGGTACAACTACATCAACATTACAATTTGGCACTCCAACAATACCACAAGGACGACTCCAATTATCTGGGTCATTGTAATTGCTATCTTTAAAACCTGTCCATACATATTCAGCTGTTCCAACACAAATAGCGTCACTTAACAAACAACCATTACCAACATCAACTGTTACAGAATAGTTATTAAGCAAAAATATAGGTACTGTGATGGTTTGAGTAGTTTCTCCAGTATTCCACAAGTAAGTAAATCCATTAGGACCTGCATCAAGTGTAACACTTGTACCGTAAGCAATAGTTATATCTGGACCTAAATTAACTGAGTTAAAATTAGAGAAATACCCATAACGAACTCCAGAGCCAACTGCTGCTCCATTAATTAAACCTAAGTGAAACAAGCCTGCGGAGTTAGTAACTGTGGCTGCTGCTCCTGCTGCTATTTGTGCAGTTGTAAGTTCTATACGTGCTGAATACCAAACTCCTCCAGACCCTGGCACAACAGTAAAAGCTGAAGCTGCAATAGTTGTGTTTTCTGCACCTCCATTAAAACTAAAATTATCTTGATTACCATTTTTGGTCATTAAAGTAATTCCGCAATATTCTGCAGTAGAACGAATAAAACGAGTGGTACGAGAACCAGAACAATCAACAGGAGGTATCAAAGCTGCACCCTGTTCGCAACCAAAACCTGCATGGTGAGCTACATAAATCTTAAAATTAGAAGTAATAAAGGTAAATGGGTCAGTAATAGGCAATGACAAGATATGAAAATCACCTGCATTAGCTAAATTAACTACCAGAGGAGTTGTGTTAGTTACGTTAGTAATAGTTACTGTTGTAGCATTTTGCGTAGCTACAATAATTACTTGTTCACTTTCATTTAAAAATCCACGTTGTATGGAATATTGCGTACCTAGAATATTAACAGGCACTAATTGGTCGCCTGCCATATCATAGCAGCCACCAGCAACTGAGTTAATAGAGTCGTGAAAAATACTAATAACAATAGGTTGGGTAGAAGTAATGCGTGTTCCCGTTGGGCTACCACCTGCTAAGGGTTGGCTTACAGAGCCGCAATAACTCTGCCCACGATTGAGGGTGATAGTATAAGGTACACCTGCTGCTCTGCCACCTTCTAAGGCAACTGTTGGCGTAACTGTAACCACAGTACCATCAACAGTTGCAACTACCACAAAACCTGTTCTGCCTGCGGGGCTTAAACCTTGTTGGTGATTCCAAGACCGTTGAGTAGGTAAATAAAAATCTGTACCCAAAGCATTTACACCTTTCAAGGCAAAAATATCTGGATTATTAGCACTATTAAGTTCGTAGTAAGCCGTAATATTTGTTGTAGCTTCTATTAAAATACCTGTATTGCGTGCCAAAGGCGTAGCTCCACCACCATCAAAAGGAGTTTCTATTTGTGCCAAAAAAGCTGTTAAATCTTGTGAAACCACTGTATTAGCAGCTACTGTAAGCGTAATTGGTGTAAAACCCACATTGGAAGGCATACTGATTGTAACAGTTGCAGGTGTGGCAAAAGTAGTTAGCCTAATTAAAATTGGGCTTTGCCCATGTCCTGAGCTAGCATCTGGGGCAGCAAACCAAAAAGTTCTATCTACTTGGGCTTGACTCAGCGAGGAAACTAAGCAAAATAGGCAAAGTAAGCAAAACTTTGCTAAGTTATTTGTAAAGTTGAAAGATAATATGCTCATAATTTTAAAGTGATTTAGATATTTAAAATGGTTTTGCTAGTTAATAATATACTAATAATTTACACGATTTATTTAGTAAAAAGTTTCTAAATTAGTAAAAAAATATGATAAAATAGTAGTAAATTTATTGTAATAATAAACTCACTATCATTCTATCGTCAAAATCATATTTAATGCCATTTATCTCTTGATAGGTTTCATGACCTTTTCCTGCAATCAAAATAATGTCGCCACTATTTGCTAATTTACAAGCTGTCTTTATAGCTTCTTTTCTATCAATAATGGTGCTAACTTTTACTTTATCAACAATAGCAATACCTTTTTCCATGTCTGCTAAAATAGTTTCAGGTGCTTCAAAACGAGGATTATCAGAAGTTAGAATGACTTTATCACTAAATTTACAGGCAATAGCTGCCATAATTGGTCGTTTGGTTGCATCACGATTACCACCACAACCAACAACTGTAAATACTTTTTCATTGCCATTTCTCAAATTTTCAATAGTTTCTAACACATTTTTTAAGGCATCAGGTGTATGTGCATAATCGACAATGGCAGTAATATTGTTTTTTGAACGGATAATTTCAAACCTTCCTGCTGCCGAACTTAAAGCCGATAATTCTCTCAAAACATCTTCTTGATTTTCACCTAATAAGACCGCAGTTCCATAAATTCCCAATAAATTATAGGCATTAAACTCGCCAATTAATTGAAAATAAACTTCGTGTGTATTTTCATGGGTTGTCATGAGAAGTTGCAAACCTTGAATGGTATTTGCAAGTATTTTGGCTTTAAAATCAGCACCTGATTTCAGAGCAAAAGAATATTTTTGTGCCGCCGAATTTTGCACCATAATTGTTGCTCGGCTGTCATCTTTATTAACTAAGGCAAAAGCAGTATTGCTAAGATTATCGAATAATAACTTCTTAGCTTTTATGTAATTATCAAAAGTTTCGTGATAATCTAAATGGTCATGAGTAATATTCGTGAAAATTGCCCCAGCAAACTCAATTCCTGTAACTCGTTGTTGCACTAAGGCATGAGAACTAACTTCCATAAAAGCAAATTGGCAACCTTTTTCAATCATTTTTGCCAACAATTCATTCAAAGTTAAAGCATCAGGCGTAGTGTGTGTGGCTTCAAAAACTTCATTATCAATATGATTTTGGACTGTTGAAAGCAAGCCTGTTTTATAACCTAATAATTTAAACAATCGGTATAACATCGTAACAGTAGTAGTTTTGCCATTTGTGCCTGTTACACCAACCAACTTTAATTTTTTTGAGGGGTTATCGTAATAATTGCAAGCTAACAATGCAAAAGTTTCAGCAGCATCTTTCACTTGTATAATTGTTGGTGGATTTTCAAGTGTTTTGAGAGTTTCCAACAAGGCTTTTTCGGGCATAATTTCGCAAAAAATTGCCCCAACATTTCCCAGATTATTTCCCAAATTATTTTTCAAATTATTATTATTAAGCATTTGCGGAATATATTGATGTCCGTCATTTTTTGTGCCTTTTATAGCCACAAAAACATCATTTGCTTCAATATTTCGAGAATCTTGGCTAATTTTATGGATTTCACGATGAGTTTTGCCATAAATTTCTAAAACCGAGATATTTTTGAGTAAAGTTTCTAAAATCATTGTTTGGAGATATTAAAAGTATGAAATATGATGTATGAAATTAAAATATTGATTATCAAATAGTTCTGAAAACTCTACATATTTTTTTACACTTTATAATTATTTGATTTACAAGTATTTATAAATAATTATTATGTTAAAATTATTTTTTTAAGTCCGTTAGGACTGATATCTTAGTAGAAAATAGCAAGAAAAATCTCAAAAACTCCTTAGGAGTGAAATCTCTGACACATAGATTTCACTCCTAAGGAGTTTTGACAGAAATATGTATTTTTCCTATTAAGATGTCAGTCCTAACGGACTTAAAAATAGCTTTAAGGTACTAAAAACTCTATTGATATCCTTGTGCTTGCAACCTAAACAACTCGGCATAAATTCCATTTTTTGCCAATAATTCCTCGTGAGAACCTAACTCAACAGGCTGCCCTTTTTGCAAAACCATAATTCTATCAGCCATTCGAACAGTGGAAAAACGGTGCGAAATTAAGACAGCAGTTTTTCCTGCGGTAAGTTCTGCAAACCGTTGAAAAACCTCAAACTCTGCCCTTGCGTCAAGTGCTGCCGTTGGCTCGTCGAGTATTAGCAGTTGTGCTTCACGCATGTAGGCACGTGCAAGAGCCACTTTTTGCCATTCGCCACCCGAAAGTTCCACGCCTTTTTGAGAAAATCTTTTGCCAAGTAATTGTTCATAGCCTTGTGGAAATTTTGCAACCACCGAATCTGCCAAACTTAATCTTGCTGCATTGGCTATTTTGGGTGCATTAATTCTTTCTGTAATTTTGCCAACTGCAATATTATCTGAAATATTTAACTGAAACCGCACAAAATCCTGAAAAATTACACCTACTAATTGCCTAAGTTCTTGTAAATCATAGTTTTTTATATCTATTCCATCTAATAGAATACGACCTTCACTACAATCATACAAACGAGCAAGCAATTTTACGACTGTGGTTTTTCCTGCACCATTTTCACCAACTAATGCCAATTTTTCGCCTGCTTTGAGTGTAAAACTGAGGTTGCGAACTGCCCAAGTTTCTGAATTTGGATACTTAAAACCAACATTTTCAAAACTAAAACCTTGCATGATTTGTTGAGGAATTTTTGTTGGATTTGTTGGACTTGTAATCTGTGGCTCTATTTCCAAAAATTCAAATAAATCTCTCAAATACAAAGAATTTTGTGCTATTTGTGAAAATCTCGACAAAATACCTTGTAAATTACTTTGCAAACGTGCAAAAGATGCACTTAAAAATGTTAAATCTCCAATAGAAATTTTGCCTTGCAATGCCTGAAAAATTATTAAAATGAAGGCAAGATAATAGCAAATATTGCCCAAAATAATTAATAAAGTTCCCCAAAAAGCCCTTTTTATGCTTAAAATTTTATTTAATTCGTAATATTTATAGGATAATTTAATAAAACGGTCAATTAAAAAATCTGATAATGCAAATATTTTTACCTCTTTTGCGGTTTCATCACTTGCCCCAACCAACCGCAAATAATCAAGTTCCCGTCTTTCTGGAGTCCAACTGCGAGCTAAGGAATAATCTTTGCGATTAAAATAGGTTTCGCTAATAAAAGCAGGAATTACAGACAAAACCAAAACCAATAACAAATATGGATTAAAAACAACCAATGCACCTGCCAAAACCACAACAGAAATTATATCTTGAAATTGTGCAAACAGACTTACAAACAGAAAAGTCCGTCCAATAGTTGTTTTTCTTGCTCGGTCAAGTTTGTCATAGAAATTTGCGTCTTCAAATTGCTGCAAATCTAACAAAGAAGCATGTCGCATAAGCAACACAGAACTTTCATTTGCCAGCAAATCACCAAGCAAAGATTCTAATAAATTAATATAACGTAATAAGACTTCGCCCACTAAAACTAATACTAATTCCAAACCAACATAATACCAAAGTTGTTCATAATCAGGTTGATAACTAATAGTTTTGGTGTTTACTATCAATAAAACTTCGTCAATAATTAATTTTGCTACATAAAGTTTTGCGGGTGTAAGCAAGGCTGTTAGTAATCTTAGCAAAAAACTTGACGCTAATTTTATAGGTTGCGTTTGCCAAACCATAGCTATAAATTGTGGCAAATATTTTAAGGCTTGCAAATATTCAGCAAAAGTAACAGTCTTTTCTTTTTCGCCTGCGGGAGTGCTATCTGTTGGAATTCCAAAGATGTGTTGTAATAAGGTTTTTTTCATGGATATTATATGGAAGTTGTACGGTGTGTCATACAGATTATCGTATGTAGTTTTTCATAAATTTGCTTTGCAAACTTATGAAAAACTTTAATATTTGCACATTTGAGGTATTTTAACTACTTTTACATAAAACACAGACTCGCAACTTATTTTAATTAGGCTACAACTTCTACCGCAAGCTGTTCTTCTACCCAATGAGATATGGTTTCAAAAAAGTCTTGCTTACAAATTTCGTTGTGCAATTCGTGTTTCATGTCTTTCCATTCCACAAATTTTATCAAGGTGTTTTTTACTTGCACCGCAAATTTCTTAGTAGCTCGGTGCGAAGTAATTGGGTCATCAGTGCCATGCATAAGTAACAAAGGTACATGAAAACGATGTGCAGCAATCAACGCAGCTTCGCCAGCATTTGTAAGTCCTGTAAACATGCTAATTGTAATATCATTATGAACCAAAGGGTCAGCTTTGTAGGCTTTTCCAACTTCTGGGTCATGCGACAAACCTTGTGCATCTACCTCACTTTTTTCGGTAAAAGCAGGAAATATTTTACCAATTAACCTTCCAATGCCAACCTTGATAGCTGATGGTTCAAAAGATAATTGCAACCAAGGACTTGTAACAATAATGCCTTTAAAATAATCTGGGTGATAACGCAAAACATAATTTAATACAAGATTTCCGCCCATACTATGACCATAAAGAAATATTGGTATTCCTTTATATTTTTCTTTTATCATGGTTATAAAAGTAAAAATATCTTTCATTAGGGTATCATAATCAGGAGTATGACCACGTTTTCCTTCCGATTTTCCATGTCCTCGCAAATCAAAACCTGTATAAACATAACCTTTCTCGGTCAGATAATCTGCCACATGAGCAAAACGATTCATGTGGTCTGCAAAGCCATGAATCATGCAAATAACAGCTTTGGGCTTGCTTGCTGGTTTCCAGTCATATCCAATTAAACGAATATTATCAGGTGTATGCCATTCAAAATTAGTGAGAGAAGCCATAGTTTTATAGAAATATGATTTATGAAATTGATTTATGAAATTGAAATATGAGTAAATATGAAATTAACTGTTTGATTATGAATTATTTAATTTCATATTTCATACTTATTTACATTATTTATCGAAATATAAACAAAAAAAGCTATTTTTTGACAAAAATCAAAATTACTTAAATTATTAATCGTAATTAACCATAATTAGTTTATTTTTTGCAAAAAGTTTAGCACTTATATTTTATTTGCTAAGAAAATTCTAATTTTGAAGCCATGCAATTACTTAACAATTTTTAATATGAAAAAACCAATTTTAACGCCAATTTTTATTATATCATGTGCCATTTTTATAGCAACTTGTTTTTATAGCTGTTCGCAAAAGAACAATGAAAGTCAAATAGAAAATATAAAAAATGATTCTATTGCAAAGGCTTTCACAAAAGACAGTTTAGAAAAGTGTATAGCAAAGAAACCCGAAGGAAATTTTATAGACCCAAATCAACCAAGCGAATTAGCAGCTTTAATGCGTGAAATGTTTTTGGAAGCAGAGAAAATACAAATTGCGATTAAAGCTGATAAAATTCCTGATGATTTGCGAACTAAATTTGCAGCCATGAAAACTGCAAAATCAACAGAACCCGAAATGACAGAAGCACCATTTGGCGAGATGGCAAAAGTATTTTTAACAACAATGGACAAGTTGTATGAACCAAAAAATCAAGTTGAAGATTATAATCTCATGGTGCAATCTTGTTTGGCTTGTCATCAAAACCAATGCCCAGGTCCAATGGTAAGAATTAAAAAATTGTTGATTAAAATTTAAAATTTTCAAAACTGTAGCATAGACTTTAGTCTGTGCTTTTGACCTAAAGCACAGACTAAAGTCTATGCTACAGTAAAATTATTGATAACTTAAACTCAAAATTATTGTGAAAACTATTTTAATTACTGGTGGTGCAGGTTTTATTGGTGCTAATTTTTTGCCTTATTTTGTGCAAAAATATCCTGATTATTTCGTCATAAATCTTGATTTGCTTACTTATGCAGGTGATTTGGCAAATTTAAAGGAAATAGAGAACCACAAAAATTATAAGTTTATTCAAGGCAATATTTGTAACCGAGAATTGGTGCAAGATATTTTTCAGACCTATAATGTGCAGGGTGTTATCCATTTTGCGGCGGAATCTCATGTTGATAATTCGATTGCAAATCCAGAGGCTTTTATTCAAACAAATATTAATGGAACTTTCAATTTAATTGATGTTGCCAAAAGGTTTTGGATGTTAGAGCCTTTTAAATATAGACCTGAATATGAAAATTGTAGGTTTCACCATATTTCAACAGACGAAGTTTATGGAACTTTGGGCGAAACAGGACTTTTTGAAGAAACAACGCCTTATGCTCCAAATAGTCCTTACAGTGCCTCAAAAGCAGCTTCTGATATGATTGTTCGCAGTTATCACCATACTTACGGACTGAATGTGGTAACAACAAATTGCTCAAATAATTATGGACAAAAGCAACATGATGAAAAATTAATTCCCACAATTATTCGCAAAGCCATTCGCCAACAAGCCATTCCTATTTATGGTGATGGCAAAAATATTAGAGATTGGCTCTATGTGCTTGACCATTGCAAAGGCATTGATTTGGTGTATCACACAGGAAAAGATAGCGAAACTTATAATATTGGAGGCAGAAACGAAAGAAACAATTTGTATATTGTGGCTACAATTTGTGAAATTCTAGATGCTAAAAAGCCCTTAGCAAATGGAGAATCTTACAAAAAATTTATCACATTTGTTAAAGACAGAGCAGGACATGATAGACGTTATGCTATTGATGCCACTAAAATTGAAACGGAATTGGGCTGGAAAGCTGATGAAAATTTTGAAACAGGTATTCTAAAAACGGTG
>JAYTNF010000321.1:0-4033 GCA_043748455.1 Cytophagales bacterium | reverse complement strand
CAATGGAAAATATAGATGACGAAAATCCTAAAACTATTGGTTTAGATGAAGTTGTTTTAGGTAAAAACTATGCAATTATTATTTCAACAAATGCAGGTTTATGGCGTTATAAAATTGGTGATACCGTAAAGTTCACAAGCATTAGTCCTTATAGAATTAAAATTTCTGGACGAACAAAGCATTTTATTAATGCTTTTGGTGAGGAGGTTGTAGTAGAAAATGCTGAATTTGCCATCACAAAAGCCTGTGAAGCAACTCAAGCCATTGTTAGTAATTTTACGGCTGCACCCATTTATTTAAGCTCCGAACAAAATGGTACTTATAACAAAGGTGGTCACGAGTGGATTATAGAATTCCAACAGCAACCTACTGATATTCAACTTTTTACAACTATTTTGGACACCACTCTAAGGCAAATCAATTCAGATTATGATGCAAAACGTCATCTTGATATTGCCTTAGTTGCACCTAAAATTCATGTTGCAAAGCATGGAACATTTTATGCTTGGTTGAAATTGAAAAATAAACTTGGAGGACAAAATAAAGTGCCTCGTCTATCAAATAATAGGGAATACATAGAGGAAATATTGCAAATTATAACATAAAATCAATAAACTTATTTACAATTTTCATAAATAAGTTAAGTTACATGATTTCGCTAAGTTTAAAAATATCTTTCACTCTTACACCTTTTTCGGTACGTTGCACAGTGCAACATTCATAAATAGGGTCATGTTCAAAAAATAAAATCCAATTTTCATCGGCAGCTTGATTTAGGAATAATTCCTTTTCGCTAAGTGTTTGCAAAGGTCGCAAATCATAACTAATTACATAAGGCAATGGTAAATGTGCCATAGCAGGCAACAAATCTGCACAAAAGACGACTGTTTTATCATGAAACTTAATTTTTGGCAACATTTGTTTTTCTGTATGTCCGTCCATAAACAAAATTTCTATAAAATCATAAACAAAAGTTCCATCTTCTTTTGTCAATTTTAGTTGTCCACTTTCTTGCATAGGTAAGAGATTTTCTTTTAAAAAACTTGCTTTTTCTCTTGCATTTGGTTGCATTGCCCATTGCCAATGACTTTCATTAGTCCAATAAGTTGCATTGCTAAAAGTTGGAATAAATTTATCGTCTTTTCTCAGAACACCGCCGCCACAATGGTCAAAATGCAAATGTGTTAAAAACATATCTGTAATATCACTCATCGCAAACCCCAACTTTTCAATAGATTTTTGTAAAGTATCTTCGCCATGCAGATAATAGTGGCTCAAAAACTTAGCATCTTGCTTTGTCCCAATGCCATTATCAATTAAAATAAGTTTATCCTCATGTTCTATCAATAAACAACGCATTGCCCAAGTACACATATTATTATCATCGGCTGGGTTAAGTTTTTGCCATATCGTTTTTGGCACAACGCCAAACATTGCACCACCATCTAACTTAAAAAGTCCTGTATTTATGGTATGAAGTTTCATAAAATAGTGTTAAAAAAATATGATGTATGAAATATAATATACGAAATTAAATTATTGATTATCAAATAGTTACAAAAAAATATTAACTTAGGAATTTTTATGTACCATTTCTTTCAAGGTTTCTACCCATAATGGGTGTGTATTTAAACTTTCTACAAGCTGCCAATGTTCTCCTCCTGCTTCCTCAAAAATTTCACGATACTCCTCCCCTATTTCTATATTTGTTTCCAAACAATCTGCCACAAAAGATGGCGAAAATGCCAAAATTCGTCTTTTATTTTTTTCTTTCACCAATTCAACAATAACTTTATCTGTATAAGGCTTAATCCATGGGTCATTGCCTAATCGTGATTGAAAAGAAACATTATATTGAGTATCTGACAACCCCAGTTCGGCGGCTAATAGTCTTGAAGTTGCATAACATTGCCCTTTGTAACAAAGCCTATTCCAATCTTCTAATTTGTTGCAGCAAGTTTCACTTAAACATTGACCTGTGCAATCTCCTTTACGAATGTGTCTTTCTGGTATGCCGTGATAGCTAAAAATAAAATGGTCAAAATTGCCATCTTTGATATATTTTTGCCCAATTTCTGCATAAGTTTTTATCATTCCTGCATTGGTTGGATAGCTATCTATCATATTTATTTGTGGAATAACCTGCCATGTACTTAGCAAACGCATAACTTCTTCAAACACAGAACCTGTACTTGCAGAGGCATATTGTGGGAAAAGAGGCAATACAATAATTTTTTCTAAATGCTTGGCTTTCAATTCATTAAGCACATTTTCAATGCTTGGACTTTGGTATCTCATGGCTAATTTTACCACATATTTATCGCCTAATGTATCTTGCAATAACTTTTCAAGTTCCACTCCATGAAACAATAAAGGAGAACCTTTTTCTGTCCATACTTCTTTATAAATTTTTGCGGATTTTGGTGCTCGAAATGGTGCAATGATAAGTTGAACTAATATCCAACGTACAAGAAAAGGCACATCAATTACTCTTGCATCCATAAGAAATTGACGCAAATATTTTCTCACATCAGATGTATTTGCACTGTCAGGTGTGCCAAGATTTACAAGTAAAACTCCTATTTTCATAAATAATTTGAAGGTTAAAAACTGCGTGTACTTTATAAAAACACAACGAGTATATAACAAATGTACTAAGATTTTGTTTTTTTCTAAAATTTGGATAACCTTTTGTTTTGAAATATTGAGTAATTTAATAAATACTAATATAATTATACAAATAAATTTGTATCATGTTTATTTCTCAAAATCCTTTCTTCTAACCAACAAACCTGAGATATATCTCATGTCAAATAAAACCAATTCTTTTTGAGTTTTAGTAGTTATTTTTTCAATAATTCCAAAAATTTTATTAGCAGTTGGATATAAATATAGCATCATGTTTTGTTTTGTGTTTAAATCGGCAATTTTCAAGGTGCAATAAGGTGGAAGTTTTTGCAAAGAATCTTTTAAATTTCCGTTCTCTAAATATTTCAAAACCCTAACATTATTATATGCTTTAATGTAGTTAAATAACATTACAGAATCTAATTTATTGACACCATTTAATTTATAAAAAATCTGATTAGTTTCTTTATATAGCAAAGAGTCAAAAACAATAGCAAAACTTTGTTCAGGTTTTTGCAAATAATTCAGCTCCAATAATTGCAAACTATTCCAACCTGTGCTAATTAAAGTACGGTTTCGCCATGCAGTTTCGGGCAAAGAAAAAATCTCATGTAACACCGCCTTATATGCAGGTGTATGTATTGAATATGGCTCTGCATTAGCAAATTGCGCAAAAGTTTCATTTTCTGACCCTAAAACTCTAAAAGATTTTTGCAAAATATTACCTGCAAAATATTGAATATCAATGCCTTGTTGTGCTATTTTGGTTGTGATTTCTGTTTGAGATTTGTCAGTTAAACTTCGTTTGATAGCTATTTTTTGCAACATTAGCAACAGTTGTTCTACCATAAAAGGGTCGGCTGTAATTTTATCATTCATTGTCCAAGTTGTGCCAAATTGTCGTTTTAATACATTTTTGCCAATTACTATTTTATCTACATTCGCAGAATCTATAAGCATAAACTCCGCCGAGTTATTTAAGTTAGTATTTTTTAAAATATTGACAGGATTATATACTAATGCAATGGTTGTAAAAGTTGCAAAAACTAATATAATATTTAGAGCCGCAAGAATTTTAAGTTTTTTAGTCATTATTTAGAGTAAATATGAAATATAATTTATGAAATATGAAATTAATAGAGATTATTAATGTGTGTAGCATAGACTTTAGTCTGTGCATTTAATACCTTGACAATCAATTAGTTAGCTCACAGACTAAAGTCTGTGATACAAAACCTTAATAATCTCTAATACAGCAGAAGAATTATTTTGGGTTGTAGTAAAAAATGTATGATTATCTAAATTACTGATTATCAATAACTTAGTAGAACACAGATGACACGGATTACGCTGATTAAACCCGCAATGGAATTGGGATTTATGTAATTTGTCTGTGATTATCCGT
>JAYTNF010000320.1:0-8798 GCA_043748455.1 Cytophagales bacterium | reverse complement strand
CCGAAGCAAATCCATGCACCAAGTGAAAACCAATAGCAACCATGCAGAGCACATAAAATACTACATACAAAGGTTGTTTGAAAGCAAAAAGCACAGTGTCATACAAGTTTTTATACTCTTGTCCCTCATAAGTTACCATGGGTACTGCCCCAAAGTGCATTTCATACCAAAAGTTTTTCATGTGAACAATTAAAAATACTAAAATCATAGTACCCAAAATTCCCATGTTGCGAGATGACCAACTTGCACCAACTTTTGGCTGTTCAAAAGCATATTTTACAGGTCTTGCAGCATTGTTAGCTAATGTTAGAAATAATCCATCAAAAACGTGCAATAAAATAATTGCATAATTGCCATAAGCAATAAATTTAATTAGCGGATTCGAGGTCATGAATCTTGCATAAATATTAAAGGCTTCACCAGCATCACCTTTTAATAACTGCAAGTTGCCAACCAAGTGTACCATTAAAAAGGTACACATAAATAATCCTGTCAAAGCCATAATTACCTTACGACCAATTGAACTTCTAAATGTTTGTACTACCCATTCCATAAGATAAAAAGATAAGATTTCGTTTAATGCGTGAAAATACTAAGACTTTTAAAATAATAACGAATTATAGTTATTTTTTTATTTTATTTTTTTAAAACTTGTTATTCCATGTGGATATTGTAAATTTATAACTTATTTGATAAAATTTAATTTGTTATTACACCAAACATTTGCCTCAAAGCAAATATACAATTTAAACAATAATATTCATGAACATAGCCCTAATTACAGGTTCTTCGGGTCTAATTGGTGGAGAATCCGTAGAGTTTTTTGCAGATAAATTTGACTTAATTATAGGAATTGACAACAATCAAAGAGCCTATTTTTTTGGTCAAGAAGCATCAACAAATTGGAACAGAGATAGAATCTCTGCAAACTTCAATAACTACAAACATTATCATACAGATATTAGAAATTTTGTAGAAATAGAGCATATTTTTAAGGAATATGGCAATGATATTAAGTTAGTTGTGCATACTGCCGCACAGCCAAGCCATGACTGGGCAGCAAAAGAGCCATTTACAGATTTTTCTATCAACGCAACAGGTACAGTAAATATGTTGGAAGCAACACGTTTATATGCTCCCAAAGCTGTATTTATTTTTACTTCTACCAACAAGGTTTATGGTGATAATCCTAATTTTTTGCCATTAGTTGAGTTAGAAACTCGTTGGGAAATAGACACAAATCATGCCTATTATAAAAATGGTATTGATGAATTGCACTCAATAGACCACACAACTCACTCTGTTTTTGGTGCTTCAAAAGTGGCTGCTGATGTTATGGTGCAAGAATATGGACGTTATTTTCAAATGAATACAGGTGTGTTCCGTGGTGGTTGCTTAACAGGTCCTAACCATTCTGGAGCTCAACTACATGGTTTTTTAGCATATCTCATGAAATGTGCCATTACAGATACGCCTTACACTGTTTTTGGTTATAAAGGCAAGCAAGTTCGTGATAATATTCATAGCTATGACCTTGTAAATATGTTTTGGCATTATTACCAAAATCCACGTCAAGGCGAGGCATATAATGCAGGTGGAAGTCGTCATGCAAACTGCTCTATGCAAGAGGCTATTACATGGTGCGAAAAAATTAGTGGCAAAAAAATAGCACATACTTATAAAGAGGCAAATAGAATTGGCGACCATATTTGGTGGATTAGTGATGTTTCTAAATTCAAGTCACATTATCCAACTTGGGATTTCAAATATAACTTGGAACAAACTCTGGTAGAAATGCACGACAGTATGTTAAAACGTAAATCTTAGAATGTAAATTCTGTCATTCTGAGCTTGAGAAGAATGACAAATTAAAACCCATTAAATATACATTATGAAAAAACTACTCTTATTTACCATTGTATTATTAGTAATTACTTACAACAGTTATGCACAAGGCGAAGTAAGTTTAGGTTTTAGAGGCATGATTCCAACAGGTACTTTTCGCCAAAACTCCAATGCTTGGGGTTTAGGCGGAGCTTTAACAGCATTATTCAAAATTGGTGGCAATGAATCTGCGATAATGCTTGGCGGAGAACTCAGTTATACCATGTATGGCACAAGTTCAAGACAATTTTCTGTTGATATTGCACGTGTAGGAAATAGCTTTTTCACTCGCCGTTATGAGTTAGATGTTAATAACAATATGTTTATGGGACATGTCATGGGTCGTATCAAACCACATCATGATGGAAATATTCACCCTTATGCTGATGTTATGTTTGGATTTAACTACCTATACACAAATGCTGTTTTAAAAGACTTAACTGCTACAAATAATAATAGCAATAATAATAACAATAATAACACAACAGATACAAAAAACACATTGGGAGATATTGTATTAAGTTATGGTGGTGCCATTGGAATACAATTTGGTGGTGATGTGCTGAAATTTGACATTAAATGTTATTATCTTTTTGGTGGTAATGCAAAATATTATGACAATAGTAGTGTCATTTATAGCACGGATATTAATGGTGTTGTAACAGCAGATTTTAAGGAAGCCAAACAATCAAAAACTGATGTAATTATTCCCCAAATAGGGGTGTTGTTTATGTTTTAAAGGCTATAATAAAAGATGTAATCTTTATGAAAGATTACATCTTTTATTATAACTTCAAACCCACCACCAGTTGGTCATCTGTTTGTTTTTGTCCATTCCTCCAATTATCTATTTCATCTCCTAATAACATTTGTTGCTCTGCAAAAGGTAATTCAGAAATATTTGCTAAGAAAGCCCTAAATCTTTTTGTCATGAATTTCATTTTATTTTCTCCACCAAATTGGTCTTGATAACCATCAGAAAACATATAAAGCACATCTCTTTCTTCGTATTCAATAACATGTTTTTCATAAACTTTTTCAATCTTAAATTGCGAACTTCCAATAGGGAATGGGCTACCTTTTATGTGTTGTACGTTTCCATTTCTCACCAAAAATATCGGAGATTTTGCCCCTGAATATGAT
Source organism: Cytophagales bacterium (assembly GCA_043748455.1). Taxonomy (GTDB): domain Bacteria; phylum Bacteroidota; class Bacteroidia; order Cytophagales; family Thermoflexibacteraceae; genus JAAFKA01. The sequence goes on along the minus strand of JAYTNF010000320.1, from coordinate 5,771 downwards.
ATAATATGTTTCCTCTTGTCAATCACGCAAATAGACATGTCCATACCGTCATTACGTTTTGTATCTCCCTCACCACCATGTTGCATGCTATAAACAACTCTTTTATCAACTTCGGTCAAAATTTGCTCTGGGCTATAAATTTCTTTATCAACCACAACTTGGTTAATCAAATCATGTCCCATCATGGTCATAAAAGCACCTGGAACTCCATGACCTGTACAATCTGCAACCGCAATCACAATCAAACCATCTACTTCATGAAACCAATAAAAATCTCCTGAAACAATATCACGAGGACGATAAAACACAAAATAATCAGTAAAATTATTTTTTAGCAACTCTAATGGTGGCAAAATGGCATCTTGAATACGTTTTGCATAACGAATACTTTGCAACATGGTGTTATTTGTCGCCGCTATCGAGTCGTATGCAAAGGCATTATCTAATGCAATAGAAGTATAAGAGCCTAATGTACGTATGATTTGTAAATCTTGCTTGTCGTATGCTTGCTTTTTATAACTTTGGACTGTGATAGTTCCTAAAATTCTATCACCAACAATTAATGGCACGAATACAATAGATTGCGGATAAGCACCTAAAAATTCGGGGGCAACTGTAATATATTGATTAAATTCGAGTTCGGCATCGAGCATGACAATTTCTTTTTTCTGCTTAATAACCCAAACCGATAAAATTTCCTCGTTATTAATAGAAACTATTTCAACAGGTAGGCGTTGCCCTTTTTCCATGTTAAATTTATATTCAATGACTTGTTTTTCGGGATAATAAATATCAACCCCAAAAATAGTAACGTCCATTACTTCGTTAATAAAAGTATAAAGTTTATTAAAAATAATCTCTAAATCTAAGGTAGCAGTTATTTCTTGCCCAATTTGACTTAATGTTTCAATACGTTTATTAGATTCTTCCAATTCTCCTGCTTTTTCTTGAATCTCAATAGTTCGCATCTGCACTTTTTCCTCCAACTGTTCATTAACTTCTTTTTGTATTTTCAAGGCTTCTTTTTGTGCCTCGATTCTGTCTTTTTCTAATTGCTTAAATTTATCTCCTAAGGCAAATGCCAATAATGTAACTTGAATAGCACCACCTAATTGAACACTATATTCTGTAAAGAAATTTACAGGTACTAAATTGACGGATTTCATCGCATAAACCGCCAATCCTGCCATATAACACGAGAAAGCTACATAAAAATAACGTGCCGAATAGCTACCTTTATAAGCCGAAACCCCAGCGGCAATTAATAAAGTTATTGCCTCCGCCACATCAACTAAGGCTGTAATTTGAATAGCGTATTTATAGGGCAGAAAGTATGCAATAGGCACTAAAATAACACCTGCCCAAATAAAACCGACAATAAGACGGTCATAAAACGGTGCATATTTTTGAGTTTCCAAAAACCCTCGACAAAAAATTCCCATCCAAAAACCCAGAGAAAGTGTAATAAAAGGCAAAATATTGTTTTGAATCCAGAAAAAATCAGTCCAAATATATTCAAAAGAGTGTCCATTCAACGTAGTCAAAAGTGTAATAGAACTAAGCATGGCAAAGACATAATACAAATAACTAATATTGCGAATGGTAAAATAAAGAAATAGATTATCTACAATAATAAGCAAAATCATGCCATATAAAATGCCCAAAACAAATTGCAAATCATGGTTATATTCGTCAAAATCAATAGGTTTCCACAAGGTTATGGGAACTTGAATACTGCTATTTTTAGAATCTACTTTGACATAATAGGTGCTACTTTCCCAAACAGGAAGGTATAAAGAGAAAATTACATGGCGGTTTTTGAGTTCTCTTTTATCAAAAGGGTGTGTATCTCCCGACTTTTTTACAAGCCATTTATTAGATTCTTTATAATGTAACTCGATATTATCTAATAAAGGGTAATTAAATTCTAAGAAAAAGTCTTCTTGTCTTGATGTTTGGTTATCTATTGTGAACCGAAGCCAATATGCAGAATTTGTGTAGCCAAAATTAGGATTTTCTTTGCGAATAGCCTTAAATAAGGAATCATATTCGCCAGAAGCCACTTGGTAAATAGTTAGCTCACTACTCATGTCCTCCAGATATTCCATATTTAACGAAACAGTATATTTACCTCTATCAGTATAGATAGTGGTTGTGTCTGCAAAAACAGTTTTCACAAATGCTAATTGCAAAAAAATTAGCACAATACCATGAAATACACAATTAAATAATATGTTTCCTTTCATACTGTTGAATAAATGAACTTATTACTTACTAAAATTTATTGTTTTGTCATTCTGAGCTAAGTGGCAGCCCCGCTCAGAATGACAAATTCTTCAATATTTGAATATCAAAATTAAATATATAAGTTAGCTATTTACTAAATTTTAAGACTATTTGCAAGTATATAAACTTTTTGTTTGAAAATCATATAAAAGTTGTATTTTTTTAAATTCTTATACAATAATTTGCATAAAAATTAAACGATGTTTGCTATAAAAAATATTAGTCGGAATTTTAGCACAAGTCCAATAATGATTTTAACAATATATTTGTTATTTTTTAGTGCTTGTCGCCAAGAAAAAATTATCAAAATCAATAAAAGTTTTTACTATTGGAAAACCACTTTTCATTGGCAAGAAACAGATAATAACTTGATTGTCAAAACATTAAAAATCAATAAATTATATGTGCATCTTTTTGATGTTGATTGGCAAAATGGCAAAGCTCAACCATCAGGCACTTTATCGTTTCGAGATTCTCTGCCGCAAAATTTAAGTATAATTCCTACTGTTTTTATTACCCAAAATGTAGTTTTGCAATTAGGAAGTCATGAAAATTATGAAGTAGATAGTTTAGCAAAAAAAATAGTTATCAAAGTATTCAATATGTTGCAAAGGCAGCAAATTAACAAAATTACTGAATTACAAATAGATTGTGATTGGACATTAAAAAGCCAACAAATCTATTTTAAGCTGTTGCAAAGCATTAAAAGTTTTGCTCAATTACAACAACCTACTATCAGGATTTCATGCACAATTCGGCTTTATCCAATGAAATATCACAAAAAAATGGGAATTCCGCCTGTTGATAAAGGCTTGTTAATGTGCTATAATTTGAATAATCCAACCATTTTAGGCAATGAAAATGCTATTTTATCCTATAAAAATGCAAAATCTTATCTAAGTTCTTTGGCAGATTATCCCTTGCCATTAGATATAGGTTTGCCAATTTTTGCGTGGGCTGCACAGTTTAGGAATGGTAAATTTTTACGTTTATTGCACAAAATAAGACATAAAAATTTAGCAAATAACAATAATTTCAAAATACTTGATAGCAATATTTACCAAGCTATTCAAACAACAACCCTAAATAATTACGAAAATAATTATCAAAATAATTACGAAATTATGGCAGGTGATATACTCAAAATTGACGAAATTCAAACAGAAGAATTACAACAAACAGCGAATTTTATTTATGAAAAATTATCTAATAAAAGTTATAAAGAAATGAATGTTGTTTTCTTTCATTATGATAATGAAGTTATTGAAAATTATGATATTCAAAAGGTATTTTTTGAACAAAGAAATTTATTAAAATAAAAAAGCCATGAATCTCTTTATGGCTTTTTTATTTTAATAAAGTAAAATTATTTTATTTCGCTGTAATTTTTTAATGATTAATCATCAATTTATTTTGTAAAATCTGGTCTTGATAAATAATTTTTACAATATAAATACCAACTTTTAAATCTTTTACATCAACCTTATTTTGTAAATATTTAGTTGTAAAAGTTTTTACTACCTGCCCAAACGTATTATAAATTACAACTTCATATGGTTCTGAGATATTTACCACTTCGTAACCTTTGCCAATGAGAGAAATTTCTACCATATCATCTTCAGCAGGATTTGGACTCAGTTTTAATTCTAAGGTTTCGTTAGTTGTTGTTTGTGCTTGACGGCAGTACATGTCTCCACCACCTTTACAAAAACGAAGTATAGTAGATATATTTCCTGTACCTTGCGCATTTTCTCCACAATCATTGATAGGAATAGCTCTAAAAGAGAAAGAAATACAAGCACCTTGACGTGCAAAACGATACCAATCACTAAATTCTGGGATAGTGAAAAAATCAGGAGTAAAATACCCACTATATGGCAACGTACCATAAGAAGTCCAAACTTTTGTTATAGGATGAATGTATTCCCATCTAACTTGTTTTACATTTTCGCTGCCTACAATGTAAATAATAGGAGAAATATCACGACAGTTTTCTGAAGATTCTTCTATTTTCAATTTAAAATCAGTTGGTTTGCCCAAATAAATAGTTTTTGTAAATACCTGCAAAGGACAACTCACACCGTCAATGCTATATGAAAATGTAAGTGTGGCTATACCATCACCTGTTTTTGTAACTTCAACAGCAGAGTTAGACTCATTTGGATTAAGGTTTACTCTTGGAGTTAGCATTATATTCCCTGTACTTGTCCATATAGAATTACCCCAAGGTGTCCATGTGGTACTAGGTCTAGCAAATGTATATATTGAGTTAGGCATATTATCGCAAATAAAATCAGCACCTTCTATTTTATCACCAAGACCTGTAATAGTGGAAAAACACGCTGCGTTTGAATTAACAAAATTACCTATTTCCTCTTTTGAACCATTAGAAAAACGAAATGTATTATCAACTGCATCCTCACACATTATAGTATCATCTCCAAATATACCTGCCCAAGCACAACCCTGATGTGTCCCACCGAATAAATGACCTATCTCGTGCCCCATAGGTATCTTTTTATCACTAAGGTTTGACTTAAATGAAGTGAAGCCTATATCATCATTTCTCTTTACACAAGCTGCACCAATGGCACGTACCTGTCCACCTAAATTACCATTCTGAAATTTTTTACCTGAAAAAATATGAACTAAGTCTCTGCTTATATCTTGGTTTAGCCAATAAACTTTTGCTTTATCCAAATAGTCAAAGCCAGCAAAATAAGAAGTATCATCTACAGGAGTGCCTTGTGTATAAGGGCAAGTTAACTTGTTGCTAAAGATATTAGTATAAACTATAAGTAGTTGAATATTCAAGTCTCTACGATACAATTCAGCTACTGAAATAAAATTACTCATCATAATTCCATAAGCATTTGCCTTATATTGGTCAGAAAAATAGTAATCTGCATCAAGAGCTACTTCAGCTATTCTACAACCTTGCAACTTTTGTGTAGAAACTATAGGATTAATGACTTTTTGTTTAGATAATTCGCTATGTTCCATATTACCACAAATACCTGAATTCTTTTTGTGTATTTTTGCTGAATTTGCATAGAAAACAAACTCTTTGCCTGTTGTTTCATAGTTGCTACAAGGTTCTATGGAGTAAGCAATGTTGGCAAAAGTAAAATTACACATCAACAAGTTATCTGTTATGGTAAGTAATACTTCTGATGCTGTATCTTCTTTTATTTTGCCTTTGAAAGTAATACATTCTTTCATTTCAATAGGCAAGTTTTCTTGACTGCCATTGATACTTGCTGTAAAATTTGGACTTCTTAAATTGTTTGGCTGTATTTACACAGTCATTTTTGGCATATTGGGCAATTCCCATGCAAATGTTGCTGTTGTATTTGCTTTTATGGTACGAAGCAAAGCCTTTAATTGTGTAAAATCCATACTCAATAGCTGATATTTTGAGAAAACTGTATCGACAGCAATTTTTTCTGTAGCAGCTAAATGAGTTGGTGTAGTTTTTAACACCA
>JAYTNF010000319.1:0-3687 GCA_043748455.1 Cytophagales bacterium | reverse complement strand
AAGGTATTAAACAGTCATTACAAAAAGGAGAACATAATGCAAAAGATGGAATGGATATTTCTATTTGTGTAGTTGATAAAATGGCAAAAACTATTGAATTTGCGGCTGCTATGAATCCAATTTGTGTGCTACAAAATGGAGAATTGCGAGAAATTAAGGCGGATAAACGTGCTATTGGTGGACAAGAAACCAACGATTTTGTGTTTACAAAACATACGATTGATATTACAATTCCTACAACAATTTATATGTATTCTGATGGTTATCAAGACCAATTTGGAGGAAAAGACAACAAAAAATTTATGGTAAAAAGGTTTAGAAATCTCCTTTTTGATATTCACCATAAACCCATGCCCGAACAAGAACAGATTTTAAATACTACCATTATGACATGGATGGGCGAAGAACATAAGCAAATTGATGATATTTTGGTGATTGGGTTTAGTTTTTAGTATTTAACCTCGGCAGTGGCTTTTTTGCCCTGCCGAGGGTTATTTTTATGATAATCTACAAAATATATCAAATCTTAATCAAAATATAATGAAACCAATAACAAGGAAAGCTATTGTAAAAGACCATTTTTATATCTTAATTTTTTGGATACCTTTTCTACTTATCATTCATTTGATTATCTTAGGAATAGAATATGCTAATCTTAAAGATAGACAAGTCATAGATTTTACAAAAGATATGCAAGTATTTTTATATGCAAGTATTTTCTATTTTATTATTTGGCTTGCGTCATTTCTTTGGAGAATTATATTTTTTCCAACAGGCGAAGACAAGTTATTTAATCAAATAGCAAACTCAAATTGGGTGAAGGAATTAAGTTTAATTGGCTTTATAGATATACATAAATCATTTTTGATAATTTCTCATGTTTTTGAGTTTCGTGGAATTTATGAAAATATTGTTATTACTTTTTATAATTCCAATGGAGGAAAAGAAATTGGCAGTATTGAAATTTATGTTGTTCTTGATGTTGATACAAAAATTATCGGTGAAACTCACGAATGGAGTTATATGCACCGAGATTTTCGTTTGGAATATGAACATCAAGACATAATTTTATCAGAAACAAAACTTAGTAGAACATTGGATATTAAAGATGCTTTTGATGATAAAAAAATGTGGGAAACTATTCAGTTATTTGTGAAAATTATGAATGAAACCATATATAATGACAGAAAATTACTTGATTATGCAACAATAATAACATTAAAGAAAAAATAATCATATTTGTAATAGGTTTTCCGCATCAAAATTATTTATCATTCTGAGCTAAGTGGGTGATAATCCTCAATAATCTTAATTATTGCTGTTTTCATATAATTACGCCAGATTTTTAGCTTTGTTCAAAATGACAAAAATAAGTTAGCAATGTTATTGTCTAACTTATAAAACAAGTTTTTTTCAAATTAGGAACTTTTATGCTTTTAACATACTTTAACATGTTATATAATAGCATTTAAAACTATTAGTAAAATCAAACTAAAACTATGGAAAGCCAAAAATATCAGCTAAGCAACATGAAAGCCTGCGACAAACCTAATTGTTTTATGCGTTTTGTTACAGAATATTGTCAAAAAGTAGGAACAGAAAATGCCACAACACCTTGCCCTTATGAAGAAATGTTTAATGATTCGCAATACCCATTAGCATGTGTGTGTGAATGTGAGCAATGTAAATCTTATATAGAATCTGAGGAAAGATTGGTTTCTTTATTAAAAAAGAAAGACTGTACCTCACCTTGTCCTTGTGATTTGGAAAATATTATTCGCCACCAAGTAGAAGCTATTGAGCAATTATAAGTTTTTAGTTGTAAATTTTTAGTTGTAAGTTATTGATAATGAATTAGTTATAAAATATATAATAATTGTTCATGATTCATATCTCATAATTCATATCTCATATTTCACTACCTATGTTAGAAATTTATTTTGTTCGTCATACCAGCGTAGGCGTAAGTAAAGCTGTTTGTTATGGCAAAAGTGATGTTGAATTGAGTGAAAACTTTGTTTATGAAAAGGCAGAAGTTTGGGAGAAACTCCATAAATCAGGTGCTTTTTCACAAAATGCTGCCACACACTTTTATTCAAGTCCTTTGCAGCGTTGCATGCAATTAGCAAATCATATCAAAACAAACCACAAACCTAATCTTAGTATTTATGCAGATAGTCGCATACAAGAAATGGATTTTGGAGATTGGGAAATGCAAAAATGGGATAATTTGCCCATTGATTCTTTCCAAACTTGGATGAATGCCTTTGTTAGCACAACAGTTCCAAATGGTGAAAACTTTATGGATTTGTATAACCGCACAGCCAATTTTTTAAAACATCTTGTCGAAACTCACGAAAAAACAGATAGTATTCAGTCCGAAACAATTTTTGTTTTTGCCCACGCAGGTTCTATTCGTACCATGTTGTCTTATTGTTTAGGGTTGCCTTATGAAAATACTTTTCGTTTTGGTATGGAATATGGTGCAGTTTCTCGTGTGCGTTATTTACAGGGTTATTGGAAAGTAGATTTTGTGAATAGGTAAAATTAATTACCAATGCAAAATAAATTGTAGCATAGACTTTAGTCTGTGCTTTTCTGCCACAATTTGTGTTAAACCCGCAATGGAATTGAAACCACTCTACTATAACGTCAAAGGTGCATTGAAAAGCTAATTTTATTAGTTTATTGTTTATTTTTGTGTGATAAAACTAATAAAAATAGTTTTTTTGGGCAAGTTTGACGATATAGTGGAGTGGTTTCAATTCCATTGCGGGTTTAACACAAACAATGGCGAAAAAAACTCTATAAACAATAAAAAAATGTTTACAAAAATAAAATATATCTTTTTCATATGCAGTATTTTATGTTACTATCCATTATACTCACAAGAAATAACAAGTTCTGACCTGTATAAAACTTTGAAAACAAACGATAGTTTACTGTTCGAAATTGGATTTAACACTTGCGACATCAAGCAATTTGAAAATTTGCTTGCCGAAGATTTTGAGTTCTACCACGACCAGGCAGGAATTACACCCAATAAATTAAGTTTTGTTGATGGAATTCGCAATGGTTTGTGCAAATTACCTTACCGACCACGCAGAGAATTGCTAAAAGGCAGTTTAGAAGTTTTCCATTTATACAAAAATGGAGTTTTATATGGTGCAATACAAATGGGCAAGCACCGTTTTTTTGCCAATGAAAAAGACACACCTGAATATTTTACAAGTATTGCAAAATTTACTCATGTTTGGATTTTGGAAAATGGAGAATGGAAACTCTTGCGAGGATTAAGCTATGACCATCAAACGAAAAATGAAAAATAGTATAAAAAAAAATTATCCTGTCGTGGTTTGTGTTAAACCCACAATGGAATTGAAACCACTCCACCGTAACGTCAAACTTACATTGAAAAGCTGCTTTTGTTAGTTTATTGTGTATTTTTGTGTGATAAAGCTAATAAATGTAGTTTCTTTGTGCAAGTTTGATGATATAGTGGAGTTATTTCAATTCCATTGTGGGTTTAACACAAACAATGGCGAAAAATGTAGATAAATTATTAAATAGAATTAATACTCAGGATAACCTAAATAGGTTTGGTCAAGTGCAACTAATTTTTGGTGTAGGTATGCAATTTCGTGATGAGTATAAATATGTAGAAGTCGGCGGTATTACTTCACCTGT
>JAYTNF010000318.1:0-1830 GCA_043748455.1 Cytophagales bacterium | reverse complement strand
GCCGAATTATATAAAAGACCAAAACATGGTTTTGATGTGCCATTGCAAAAAGGTTTTCAAAAAGAACTCAAATCTTGGGTAGAAAAATTGCTTGCTGACGATTTTATTGTTGCTCAAAATTTCTTTAATCCATTGTATATCAAAACTTTACGTAATCTTATTTTTACAAATGGAAGTTATGACCAAAATCATGTTTGGGCAATTTTGGTGTTTCAACATTGGTGGAAAAAAACTTTTGGGGTGTAATTGCGGAATTATTTTTTGGTGCAATTAAGGCTAGAAATAAAATACCATAGAACTAACATTTCTCTAAGAAATGTTAGTTCTAGAAATTAGTTATAAAACTATGCAAAAAAGTATAAAAATTTATTTTTTATGTATTTTAATTATATTTTCTGCCTGTGATTCTGATAATTTTTATCGCACAAGAAAACTTATGAAAGGTGGCAAATTATTGAATAAGATTACCAAACCTTATATTTTAAATTCCCTAACAGCCTTCAATAATTCTGATAGTTTGAACAATTTGGAAAATTTTGTTTATTCAGTCCAAGTAAATTTCCCAAATGACACAAGTAATTATATTTTTTTAGTAGATGTAGGCTCGCCAACTGCGATTTCTGAACAATTAGCAAAGAAATTACAAATAGAAACTTTATATAATTTTAGAGATTATTCCTTTGAAAATCACCCAAATTTTGATATTGGCATCATTCCAAGTTTGAAAATCCAAGAACTTTCATGGCAAAATATAGCAGTGGTTATTGATAAGAAAATTGGTAATAATTATGACGGAATTATTGGTGCAAATCTCATGCAACACACAATTTGGCAGTTTAAGTGGCGTGATAAACGGCAAAGCAAACAAATTATTTTGCACACACAAAAGCCTGATTTACAAGGTTATACGAGTTTTCCATTTGTTCGAAATTTGTATAGAATCCCAAAATTTCACGCATTTTTTAATCATTTTAAACAAAAACAAATTTTTCATTTAAGTACAGGATTTGCAAAAGGTGTGAAAATACCAATAGTAGAATGGCAGCGAAGTGCGTGGTTAGGCTTTGATTCTTTGCATGCAAATTGCAAAACTTACCAAGATGTAGGTTTTGATAACTTTCTCATTCAAAAGGAAAAAAACGCATTTCAACTTCAAAAAGATACCATTTATGAAGTTATGATGCCTTTATTGAGGCTTGATACGGTGAAAATTCAGAATTTGCCTACAATTTTTGGACAAGGCAATGCTTGGCATGTTGGCAATGCTTTTTGGAAACAATTTGATTTGTTGATTGATTGGAACGAAAGAAAATTTTATCTCAAAAAAAATTAAAAATATTTTTCTACCCACGCAACCTTTCTTCTCTAACTTGCATCTTATTTATGAAACCACAAAAATAGTGTTTGGATTTAAGAAAACATATCATTCAGAAACCGATTTAATTCACGATTGCCTAAAAGGAAAATCTGTGGCTCAAGAGGCTCTATATCAGCAATTTAGCTCAACCATGTTTGCAACTTGTTTGCGTTATGTGGCAGATGAAACGCAGGCAGAAGAAATTATGGTTGGTGGTTTTCTAAAAGTTTTTAACAACTTGGATAAATACAAAAACGAAGGCAGTTTTGAAGGTTGGATTCGGCGAATTATGATTAATGAGTCTTTAACGGTTTTGCGAAAACGGAAAGTGTGGTTAGAACCCATAGAAAACGCAAAATATCAAATAGCAGACTGTTCAGGTTCTGATTTTGAAACCGAAGATTTGCTGAAACTTATAGAAAATTTACCAATAGGTTACCGAACAGTATTCAATTTATATGCAATAGAAGGAT
>JAYTNF010000317.1:0-2627 GCA_043748455.1 Cytophagales bacterium | reverse complement strand
TAAACGGTGTAGAATTTAATGGTTTTGCTGATTATATGGTGGCAACTGGAATACAAGAACCCGAAAAACCTTATTTTTTTATTCAAGAATATAAACCTACACAATTTGACAAAAGTGTGGAAGACCAACTTTTTGCTGAATTATTGTCGGGCATTGCTATAAATGAAACTAATATCATGCATGGTTGCTATGTAATAGGTCAAAATTGGCGTTTTGTAATCATGGAAAAAGACGAAAATAACAATTATTTTGCCTATATTTCTGAGCAATTTGATAGCCTTAAACTTGATAGTCTTATACAGATTTATAAAAACTTGCAAATTGTAAAACTGCATTATTGCAAATAGACTTTCATGTCTAATGGTTCTTTAAGAACTGTTAGATATAAAAGTCTATTATTCCACAACCCTAAACTCAACCCTTCTATTTTTTTCTTTTCCAATATCACTTGTATTTTCTGCAATCGGCATGGTTTCGGCAAATCCCTTTGATGTAATATTTGTTGTTTTTACGCCATTTTTTACAAGAAAAGTTAATACTGATTTTGCCCTACGTGCTGATAAATCTTCATTAAAAGCATGTGTTCCTGCGTTATCTGTATGTCCCTCAATAGCTAATTTTAGGTTTGGATTTTGTAAGAAAAGTGCCGCCAAACGGTATAAATCAAAATAAGATTCCTTACGAATGATGTCGCTATTATGGTCAAAATTCAAACTTCGCATCACAAAAGGCTTGCGATTTTTGTCATTTTTATCGAGAGTTGAGATTTGTAACCCTGTACTTTTTGCTTGGCTTATTAGGTTGGTTTCCTTTGAATTAATTTCTACTGTTGGAGTTATAGAAGTATTTTTTGGACTTATAATATTCAAACCACCACCAAAATAACCATCTTTTTCAGCATAGTAAATATAGCTTTTTGATTGTGGTACAACAAAATAAAAATTACCATTTTCATCTGTTTCTATGTCACCACCTTTAACTTTTTTCACATTTTCTTTAAAATTATTACTAGATATTACATCTTTATCTGAATTTTCTTTCCACACTATTTTAGCTTGAATGGGTTTTCCTTTATCATCATTTACAATACCAGAAATTATTGTAACTTGCTCAGGACGAAACCTTTGCGGAACAGTCATTTGATAAATGTCTTGTTTACCTATATTCGAATTATTTGTCATGCCTCCTTTTTCTGAAACAATTAAAGCCAATTCTCCTGTCGGACTGATATAAAAACTGTCATCAAAAGGCGAATTTATTACTTTCCCCAAATTTACAGGTTCTGACCATTCTGTCCAGCTATCTTCGTTTAGTCTTTTAGACATAAAAATATCATAACCACCAAAACCATAATGCCCTTCAGAACAAAAATATAAGGTTTTCATGTCTGGGTGTAAAAAAGGTTTTTTCTCAGCAAAAGGTGTATTTATTCTTGCACCTAAGTTTATTGGCTCGTCAAAACCATTTTTATCATTGCGAATTGCCACCCAAATATCTGTATTAAATTCGCCACTTCCATGATAATATAAACCATTTTCAGGATAGTTTGGCAAATAACCACCAACTGCACCTTTGCGGTCTGAACAAAACAAAACAACTTTGTTATCAGGTACAATACTTAAATCTGCTTCATAATTTTCGGTATTGACAGGTGTAGGAAAAACCTCAACTTTATCAAATTTTTTGCCTTTTTTATTCACGTAATAAATATCTCCTTTTCCTAATTTTTTTTCAGTTTTTAGCACATAAAAATATTCAGGCAATCCGCTATAATTGCCAAATAATACCAAAGTTTTACCGTCAATACTTACACTTAATGGAATTTCATGACTTTTAGTATTAATTTCACTCAAAGGTTGTGCTGCAATATCAAATGAAATTTTAGCAGGTTTTAAGATTTGATAATTGGGGGGATTTTGCAAATTTGGTGAAGTTTGTGGACTTGCCATAAAAATATCTTCACCTGTATTTTCACTTTTGCGAGCAAAATATAATGTGCCATCTGCTGCCAAAACAGGGCTATAATCATTGTATTGGGAATTAATATTTTTGCCTAAATTTACTAATTCTATATTATCATCAGCAGTATTCAATAAATCTATAATTTTTTGAATACGGTTATCAGAAAATAAATTTTGATAGGTTTTGAAAATTGCAATAACTTCTGACCATTTTTTTTGCTGCATACTACTTGTTGTCATGCGTTGCAAAGCCACAAAAGCTACATCAGCAGGTGCAAATTTGCGAATGAATTTATCATACAAAACCTTATTTTCTGTGCCACAACCTTTATAATGTAAATTGAGTTTGCAAATCAATTCTATAATTGTAACTTTCTCATTATCAGCTAATTCTTGTAATTTTTTATAGTTTTCATCTTGTAAAAATGTGGCACTAAAACCATATTCAAAACCATAATAAATTGGCAAAATACTTTTCAATTCATCAGGCGTATAATATTTTGAAATTAAATCACAATGTTGTTCATAAATTTTTCCGCCTTTGTCGCCATAACGTCTTGCAGTGGCTGCGTTAGTCATTTCAAGGAACAAATCTTTGCGAAGTTGTATAACTATTTTGCCATTATTTGAGTTTTTATAAGTTGCTAAAAACTCGTTGCATTGGTC
>JAYTNF010000316.1:0-12888 GCA_043748455.1 Cytophagales bacterium | reverse complement strand
GCAATGGCAACATAACACTCATTTTCTATGGCTCTTGCTTGGGCACATCTACGCACACGATGATAACCATTTTGGGTATCAGTCATAAAAGGCACAAATAAAATCTTCATATCTTGGTCTGCCAAATGACGAGAAAGTTCAGGAAATTCTACATCATAGCAAATCAAAATACCAATTTTACACACATCAGTATCATAAACTTGCAATCTTGCACCACCTTGCACACCCCACTCACTTCTCTCATCTGGCGTAATATGCAATTTATATTGTACTTCGTATGTGCCATCACGCCTACACAAATACGTAACATTATACAAATCATGTCCATCATATAAGGGCATACTTCCTGCAATAATATTAATATTATAAGCAACAGCATATTCCATAAATTTTTCTCGCAATTCTTCGGTATATCCTGCTAATTTACGAATAGCTTTTGCAGCAGATTCCTCATTAAAGTGTGCCATTAAAGGAGCATTAAATAACTCTGGAAAAACTACAAAATCAGCTTTATAAGCACTTACAGCATCAACAAAAAATTCTACATTATCCAAAAACGATTTTAGTGAGGTAACCGTCCGCATTTGCCACTGCACAACGCCTAATCTAATTACTTCTTTTTCGCCACCAAGAATATCATCTTTTTCAATATAATAAATATTATTCCACTCTAATAATGTTGCATAAGCCTGTGATTCTGTGTCATGTGGTAAGTAATTTGTCAAAACTTTGATAACGTGAAAGTCATTACTTAGTTGAAAAGTAAGAATTGGGTCATAAATCTCTTTCTGTTTCACCAAATCAATATACACACGTGGCGTAAGTTCGTCAGACTGTTTTGCATAACCAGGAATACGTCCACCAAGAATAATGCTTTTCAAATTTAAGTTTTCGCACATTTCTTTACGTGCATCATACAAACGTCTTCCGAGTCTAAGTCCTTGATAATCAGGGTGAACAAAAACATCAATGCCATAAAGTACATCACCTTCTTCGTCATGAGTTGTAAATTGATAATTTGCTGTAATGCTTTCGTAAGTGTGATTATCTCCATATTTTGCATAATTCACAATCAAACTTAATGCACAAGCAACCATTTTTCCGTTATCTTCTATGCAAATTTGCCCTTCGGGAAAAACATTTAATAAATTGCGAATTTGGTCATAAGACCAAGTAGCATCGCCAATGTTAGAATAAACCAAAGACATGATTTCTAATAAATCGTCATAATCTTTAATATTCAAAGTTCTAAGTGTAATTTTGTGGGCAAGATTTCTATCTTTGTTGAGTATTACGGCTGGGTTTTCTAACATGATTATTTTGAAATATGAAATATAATTTATGAAATATAAAATATAATTTATGATTTTCTATTTCATACATCATATTTTATACTTATTTTGAATGTATTTGGTTTCGCAAATTTAGACTTTTTAAAAGCAAATTATGTAATATTGTTGAAAATTTTAAATATAAAAGTGAAAAAATATTTTCAAAAATTTAGTTATTACTAAACTTTATGCCTAATTTTGAACTCGAAAAGATAAATGCTATTATTGGAAAACAAATATTTTACAAACTGCTAAAAGATGGCATTTGTGAGTTTGACGAATTTGTATCACAAATCAAATCGGAAGGAAATTTTGACAAAGAAATTAAGAAAGTTTATGCTTTAATGCAACAAGTGTCAGAATTAAAGACTTTGCCACAAGAGAAATTTAAAGAGCTAAAATATTCTAAATCTGATGCTAAGGAATACGAAATTAAAACAAAACATTTAAGAGTTTATTTATTTCATCAAGAAAATACAGGTAAAATTATTGTTATAGGAGGCAAAAAAACGACACAAGACCAAGATATTGCACATTTTAGAGAAACTAAAAAAATGTATTTTGAAGCCTTAAAAACGAAATAGACAAAACTAAGTAAATAAAAATAGGCAAATGACACGAGAAAAACTTTTAAAATCGGAAGAATATTGGCTTACGAGTATGCAAACTGATTTGTTTAACGAATTGCATAGTTATATGAAAACTCATAATCTTAATCGGACACAATTAGCTGCACATTTGGGCGTAAGCAAAGGTTATGTAACACAGGTTTTGAGTGGAGATTTTGACCATAGACTTTCAAAATTAATAGAACTTTCTTTGGCTATTGGCAAAGTTCCTGTTTTACAATTTAAAGATTTGGACGAGGTTTTATCACAAGAAAAACAAATCAAATTTACTGTTCTTTTTAATAAATCATTTAATAGTTTTAATACAGAAACAGTAACAAAACTAAAAATAGCCTAAATTATTTTTATGGCTAACTTATTGATTATCAATAAGTTTAATAATTTAAAACTTACAATTCAAAAAACTTACAACTACTTATGAATGTAGATATAGCCTTGACAAATATTGAAGAGTTAGAGTTTTTTTATAAAAATTCGGTTATTAATGTTGTAGATTTTGATGTAAAAAACCTACAAATGCACATTGATTTACGAAAAAACTTAGATTTAAACCTAAATCTTGTGAATATGCTTATGATTGTAAGCTATACTTACAATGAAGTAGAAATACTTAAATTGAAAGTTAAAATTGACTTTGCTTTGCCACAACTTCCTAATATTATTACACAAATTGGAGATAATTGGCATCTACCCGAAGCTATTGATACGATATTGCAAAATATTACTTATTCTACTGTGCGAGGTTTTTTGGCTGCCAAAACACAAGGTTTGCCTTTAAACAAGTTCTATATGCCGATTGTTGACCCGCAACAATTTGTAAATTCATAAATCATAATTTTATATTGAGTAATGCCCCATAAATTCCTCTGACAACTTCTGTCATTTTTTCAAAATCTAAGGTTTCTATGGTGTCGTTTTCTGTATGATAATTATGATTTCTAAAAAATGCAGTGTCTGTTATCATTACCGCAGGAATTCCAAATTTCCAATAATTTTGGTGGTCAGAAAAATCTATTCCTTGAATTGCAGAAGGGGCTTTTATGGCACAAACAGGCAAGTTTCCAGAGGTTTTCATACCACTTTTCATGGCACTTACCAAACTTCCACTACTCATATTGCTCACAACTGCAATAAAATTTCCAACAGTTGGATATAATAATTTCATTGCCCCAACAGGATAGTTTTGTGAATTTGCTTTGTCTGAAAAATAACCAATCATTTCTAAACAAATCATAGCTTTAACTGTTATTTGCTTGTCTATCAGGCTTTTAGCATGAACATAACTACCCATATTTGTAGTTCTAAAATTTGGTGGCTCTTCCAAACAATAAGTTACAAAATCTATGCGGTAAGGCAATTTTGGTTGCAAACTATCTATCAAATGAGCAAGTTCTAAGACACCTGCCACTGCACTTGCATTGTCATCTGCCCCTTTTTGATTTCCACACACATCATAATGTCCACCAACAACAATTCTTTCTGTTTTATCAGTATTGTATGACCAAATTATATTTTCATATTCATTTCCGCCACTATTATTATCAGCTTTATAAACTTGTCTTTCGGCTTTTCCATGTTTAAGTTGCTGAAATTCGTCAAAAATATAATCTGCGGCTTTTTTTAAGGCTGCTAAATTTGCGTGATTTCTTGAGGGCGTAATTTCTGTCAAAAATTTAACATGTTTATAAAGGTTTTGCTGCTTTACAGGAATTTTTGCTGCCTTTGTGGCATCATAACTCGCAAAATTTGGATTTGTAATAAAAATAGAAGCAACAAATACAAGAGTTGTTATGCAGCCCAAAAAGATTAGAAGATAATTTGACATAGATTTTATGTGGTTTTGGGTTACTAAGTTTATTTAATGTCCTAATATTTCTCTTTGTGTATTGTCATAAACATTGCTCAAATTAAATAAACCGAAAGTATCACGATAAGATTTTGCCAAGTTTAGCAAATATCTATCATAATAACGTGCCAGACCTTGCATCATTTTAGCTTTAATTTCTATGTTGTGCGAAAAAATACCCATAATATTAACTTGTGGAACTACGTATAACTCACAACTATCAGCACTACAAATGGCATTATAACTACGAAAACTATGTTCTAAAATTGCATTATCACCAAAACTTTCTCCGTCTGATAATTCCAATAAATCTTCAAATTGTTCTTCTACATCAATACTTATCTTGATTCTTCCATTCAAAATAATATATAAGGCTTGGCTTGGGTCATTGCGAAAAAAAATAGCTTCATTTTGCTGGTATTTACGCACATGAAGGAATGGAATAAACTCCTCTAATTCTTTATCTGTGAGTTTATCCATGAGATTATTTTTTCGCAAAAAACGAAATAAGGCTCTTTCACGATTAGAATATTTCTTGGCAAATAATTTGAACATGTATTTGTTGTTTTTAGAAAATAATACACTTAATTTTGAAAAGCAATATACAAGTTATTTTTTTATTTATCAATTTCTGTAAATATAAAAAGGTTGTTAATTGATAATTAGCAATCTTTTTTACATTTTTACTATGATTTCTTTGTAAACCTCAAAAATATGCTTAGTTTTCGCAAAAACATTTTTGATACTTTTTTATCAACCTTTATATAGTGAAAAGGCTCATTTTATTCTTTGCTGTTATGTATCCAGAATTAGCATTCTATAGGCTTATGCGTAAACTTCGCATATTTAGTCCCATTCTTATTTTCTTAATAGCTGCACTTATTTTTGTGTTAGGTTTTTGGGGTTATAGTGATTTAGCAAAAAGTGTTTCGACAGCTGCTAAACCTGAAACATTAGATGTAGCAGGTGCTTTTTATGCCATAATAAGCATGTTTTTGATGGAAAGTATTGATGGATTGCCCAAAATTTCAAATTGGCAATTAGTCGTTTCAAAATATTTAGCCGCATTATTATTAGGTTATGGTATTTTTATTACCATTTATAGATATATTTATTCTACTTGGGTTAATTTTAAAATCAAAAATTTCTATTCAGGACATACCGTTGTTTTAGGATTAGGAAATATTGGCTATAAAATAGCCATAGAAATGCTAAAAGCAGGCGAAAAAGTTGTAGTCTTAGAAAACAATCCACACAACGAACATTTAGTAGCTGTGCAAGCATACGGAGGCTTGGCTATTGTTGGTTCAGCATTAGAAAAAGACGATTTATTACAAGCTGGTATAGAAAGAGCAAGTTATTGCATTATTGGAACAGGTCATGACGAAATAAATCTTGAAGCTGCACATATTTTATCGCAACTCAACCAACAAAATAAAATTTTAGGACATCTCAAAGTCCACATGAATATTAATGATTGGTATAATGTAAATTTTTTGAAAGATTATTTAGACCTTTATACCAAAACAGAACATTTTGATATTGATACTTTTGATACAGATTTGAGTGCTGCACAAGTTATTTTTGATAGCCATTCGCCTGTTGCCAACGTAACTTATACCCAAGTAATTTCGCCCGAAACAGGAAAAATGATTGGTGTTAGCTCATCTGATAATGCTATTGCTATTGTTGGATTTAATTCAGCAGCCGAAAATTTTATTGTTGAGTGTATTATTTTAAGTCATGTGCCTGGATTAAGAAACCTGAAAATTATTTTAATTGATGTCAATGTTCAGCAATATGTAAAACAATTAAGGTTTAAATTCCCATTTATTGATGAATATATTGATTTAATTCCCTATGAAATGGAAGATGAAAACTTCCAAAGCCCCATTTTTGTTGGCGATGAATTTGTAGGTTATTTAAAATCCATGAGCCATGCATACTTTTTTGGTAATCATGATTCCTATCTTATGGGTTTAGCAAATAGGTTTAGACAGCTTTTATATGCAACAATTGATGACATGGATAAAATAGAACTCATTGTTTGTTTGCCTGAAAAGTCAAAAATCATGTCTATAATTGACCCAAATCCAGATGATAAAAGTAAAGAACATTTATTTGGCACTCTACAAAGAGGTTTTAATATTCATGTAATTAATCAAATTACAGATACTTGCACAAAAGCAAAACTTATTGATGATGTAGGTGTTGTGTTAGAATTAGCAAAAATGGTAAATTATTTTTATGCTGCAAAATATGAATTTGAGTGGTTGTTAGATGATAACGATAGAAAAGCTTATCAGGATTTAGGTTTAGGCAACAAGTTGGAAACCATATTTTTAGCAAAAAGATTTTCAACTTCACAGCCAACAAACGAATTGCAAGATGCCATTTTAGATGAAATGGCAAAGGCATTGAAAAAAGATAAAACAGAACTCATAAAAACTTTTGGTATTCATACAAAATGGAATCAGCTTTCAGATATTAAGCAAGATTCTAACCGTTATGTAGCTCGCCATCTTGATGTAAAAGTAAATTTCCTCTCTCGAATGGGACATACAGACTTTACAAAAGATGTAATAGAAAGTTATTTAAAAGTTTTTGCACCCATAGAACACAAACGATGGAACTCTGAAAAACAGGCTTTCAAATTCCGTTATGGCAAGTTTCCAAAAGATAAAAAACAACGCAATTTGTTAAAAGAAATGTTGAAAATTCATGACCAAATCATTCCTTATGACCATTTGGACAAAGAAATGGAAGATAAAGACTTAAATATGTTCCTGCTAATTCCTGTGATGCAAAGTGCAAAAAACGCAGTGCAGGGGAAAAGTTAATAAATAGTTGCGAGTTTATTTTGTAACACAGACCTTAGTCTGTGCTAATTATTTTGTATCTTTGTAAAAAGTAAACTAATAAAACTATGGCATATTCAGATTTTAAAACCTTGCAAATTCTTAAAAAAGAAACAGGGCTTTCTTACCAACTACAAAGCCTATTTCCTGCACCTATTCAAGGTTTACAACCTTCTGAACATCTTTTATTTGATTTGCAAGAAGCAAAAACCTACAGTTTATTGTCAGAAAAAGCAAAATCGGAAATGTTAATAACACCAGTATTGAAAGAAGTCAGACGTAAAAATAGCAAAGAAATTTCTTTTCTTTCAGGCGTAAGTTTAGATACAAATATAGAAAAATTGAATGGTATTTGTGATTATATTTTTAGCTATGTTCCCAGAGCATTAGAACTTACTGCTCCTATTTTTTGCATTGTCGAGGCTAAAAACAGAACAGTTGAAGAAGGTTTTGCTCAATGTGCTGCCGAAATGTATGCTTCTTATTTGTTTAATGAACAAAATAATGAAAGGCAAAATATTATTTATGGGGCAGTAACAAATGCTTATGAGTGGGCTTTCTTGAAGTTTGAGAATAATCTTATTTTGATTGATGAAGACCGTTATGGTTTGCAAAATTTGGAAATATTATTAGGCATTTTTCAAATCATTATTGACACTTATAAAAAATAGCATTTGTAAAGTTTATGCTTGTGAGTTGGGTAAAAAATAAACGAAAAAATCACACGCAAAGCGTATGATACATTCCAAAAAATTTATATGAAAAAAGACATCTTATTTCCTGCCGTTGAAGGCATAAAATTAGCCGTTACACGAGTTAATCCTGTTGATAATATTTGGGAAGTACATATTATTAATGATAATGATTATCTATTAGAAGGTGTGATAGTTGTATCACAAGGTTATGGCTTTAGTGCAGACAATACCGAAAAGCAAAAAACAAGCACATTAAGACATTTATTAGATACGCTACACCCAAAAAGCACCACATTGATAGAACCTTTAAATTCCGACGTATTACATTTATTTAATGAATATTGGGTAAGTTATTATGTAAATAAACAAATTTACGATAAAAAATTCATCTTTGTTCCTGAAAGTATTGTTGAAAAAAACCTTGTTTATATTCCACAATTAGCAACAGAAGGAGTTTTACATGGGTAATTTTATCTATTTTTGTCATTCTGAGCTTGGGAAGAATCTGATATTCATTGTGTCAAAACTAATCATTCAGATTCTTCGCAAGCTCAGAATGACAAAAAAAACTTATTAAAGCTATGCAACTTAACGAATTTAGAAATTTTTGTCTAGCCCAAAAAGGTGTAACAGAATCCCTACCTTTTGATGCTAACACTCTGGTTTTTAAGGTTATAGATAAAATATTTGCCTTGACAAGCATTGAAGAATTTACAAGTATCAATCTAAAATGTGTGCCAGAAATCGCATTAGAATTGCGAGAAAGATACCATGCGGTAACATCAGGTTATCACATGAGCAAAAAACATTGGAATACTATTGCCATGAATGGTGATATGCCTGATAAAGAAATATTTGAATGGGTTTTACATTCTTATCAACTTGTGGCAGCCAAATTATCAAAGAAACAAAAGGAAGAATTAGCAAATTTATGAACAAAGCTATGAACAAACTATTTTATATTTTATTGATATATTTTTTTATAGCTTATAACAATATACAAATTTATTCATTAAGTTATATTGTTGAAAATCAAGAAGTTAGCAAGTATAAGTTTAATATACAAAAAACTAATAAACCTCTGATTTATGTTGCTGAAGGTATTGCTTTGAATGAAGATACGAATGAGCCTATTGCAAATGTAACCATTATCATAAATAATGAAGCTGATAAAGAAACTATCAAAATACAAACGAATGCCGAAGGAAAATTTGAATTGTTATTGCAACCAAATCGTACATACATGATTTATGCAAGCCATTACCGTTTTTTGTCTGCACCAGCTTTGAGAATTGTAACAGTAGATTATCGTAAAATTTATCCTTTACAAATTAGGCTTAAAGAAATTTATCAAGGCAAGGCTTTATTAATAGAAAAAATGAACTTTGAAGTAAATGATACAACTTTTAGTAAAAAAACATATCCAGCCTTAGAAATATTTTACCAAACTCTTGCTGATAATCAACATATTATTGCCGAAATTTCAGTACATACAGATTCACGAGGCAATGATGATTATAATTTGCAATTATCCCAACATCGTGCTAATTATATTGTGCAATATCTTATCAATAAAGGAGTTGCTAAAGAAAGATTGAAAGCAAAAGGTTATGGCGAAACACATTTAGTAAATAGTTGTTCCAATGGTGTAAAATGTGGTGGTGCTGACCATGAAGCTAATAGACGAGTTGAGTTTGTTGTAACGCAATTTGTGGAATAAAATGTTATAACTATTTGACAACCAATATCTTAACTTCATATTTCATATTTACGACCAGTTTATGATACGAAAAACTTTGTTATTTGTGTTTTTAATACTCATACATGTAGGCTTGTATGCACAGGATAAGAGTGAAAAACTTGAAAACTTTGATATTGATGCCTTTATTCAGTCATTATTTGCGGTTCAGGACGAAAATGTAAACTATGCAGATGCCTACGAAACTTTATTCCAGCTCTATACAAACCCCTTAGATTTGAATAATGCAGACAGAGAGGAATTAAAATCCTTGTATGTGTTATCAGAAATTCAAATAAATAGTTTTTTGCAATATCGAGAGAAAAATGGCAAATTGTTATCCATTTATGAGTTACAAGCAGTAGAAAGTTTTGATAACGCCACAATAAAAAAAATTATACATTTTGTGATGATTGACGAAAGTAATTTTAGTCAAGATTCACGCAGTTTGTGGAAACGAATTTTGACAGAAGAAAATCGTTTTTTCATGTTGCGTTTTGAAAGAGATTTGGAACAACGCAAAGGTTATCGACCACTTGCGGCGGCGGATACCAATTCGGTTGGCGAGCCATTAAGCCGATATTTGGGCAATCAAAATAAATATTATTTGCGTTTTCGAAGTTCTCATGCCAAAGATTTTAGCATTGGATTTACCGCCGAAACTGATGCAGGAGAACAGTTTAATTTTGAGAAAAAACTGGGTTTTGATTTTACATCTTTTCATATTGCCGTTTATAACCGCAAAAAAATTAAAGCTTTATTGGTCGGAGATTATCAAATTCAAATTGGACAAGGTTTATTATTAAGTGGTGGTTTTGGGGTTGGTAAAGGTGCAGAAACCGTTTTAACAGTACGCAGAAGCACTTTGGGAATTAGACCATATAGCTCAGTATTAGAAACAGGTTTTTTGAGAGGTGCGGCAATAACCTATCAACTTTCAAAAAAATTTGTCATCACACCATTTATTTCATACAGAAATCAAGATGCCAATGTGCAACTTATGGCAGCCGATAGTTTATCAGATTCGGAGGCTGATGCCTTTGCAAATAGTGTGATTGCAACAGGTTTTCACCGCACAAACTCAGAAATAACCAAGAAAAATGAGTTGAAAGAATTTACCTACGGGGCAAGTTTAATTTATCGAAGTCGCAATCAAAATTTAGAAGCTGGTGCAACTTTCATGCACACAAATTTTTCTAGTCCCGTAATTCCAATTACAAAAAGCTATAACCAATATGAATTTTCAGGAACTTCAAACTACAATTTGGGAGGTCATTTTTCCTATAATTGGCGAAATTTTAACTTTTTTGGAGAGGGTGCAAGGTCAGAAAGTGGTGGTATTGGCTATGTTTCAGGATTTATTGCAGCCCTAACCACAAAAGTAGATATTTCTTTTGTTCGTAGGCATTATGGCAAAAGTTTTCATACGTTTTATGGCAATGCTTTTTCAGAAAACACCCGTAATATTAACGAACAAGGCACATATTGGGGAATTAAAATTAAACCCATAAAGAAAATAACCGTTGCAGCTTATTTTGATGTGTTTTCGTTTCCATGGCTAAAATTTATGGTTGATGCACCTTCACAAGGTTATGAATATTTGTTGCGATTTGCTTATCAGCCCAACAGAACTATGCAATTTTATGTGCAATTTAGAGAAGAAAATAAGGGCAGAAATTTGAGTTCTAACACAAGTCTCATTGATTTTGTTGTGCCTTCTGTCAAAAGAAACCTAATTTTTAACCTCGATTGGACAGTAAAAGAGGGAATTTTTCTGCGGTCAAGAGTACAAACGAGTTCCTATCAACAAGAAAATCAAGTTACAACAACAGGTTTTGCCATTGCCCAAGATGCGATTTTTGATTATAAAAAACTGCAATTTAGCACACGTTTTGCTTTATTTGATACTGATGATTTTAATAACCGTCAATATATGTTCGAAAAAAATGTGTTATATGCTTTCTCTGTGCCTGCATATTATGGTGTAGGTTTTAGAAATTATTACATGGTTAGGTATAAAGCACATAAAAAACTTGATTTTTGGTTGCGGTATGCTTATACTTCTTTCCGAAAAATTGACACAATTAGCTCAGGTTTAGAACAAATTAATGGCAATTTTCAGTCTGAAATTGTAACACAAATGATTTGGAAATTTTAGTAAACAAATACAACGATATTAAAATGTAATTTTGTCAATTTTTTTCATAATCCTATCAGTTTCTACCAAAGCCACAATAATTTTTTGATAGTGGGCAATATCCTCAAATTCAAGATTGCCGTCTTTTCTATCTTTTAGCCATTTTTGGGCAGGTTGATAACCACCAATGTAGAAATTCCACGCAATTTCAGAAACATTTGTAAAATGTTGCGTGTCATTAATAAATACTTTTCCTTCAAAATATTTTACTTTTTCCACTAAATTTGTACCATTTATAGGATAAGTAACAATAGAATTTTCTAAAATCGGACTTTCTAACAAATGAATTTGTCTTAATTGACTTCCTAAATTTACCAAAGTCCAAAATTTCTTTTGAGTTTCTTCAATTCCCCCTTCGGGGGTTAGGGGGCTTGGAAATGGCACTCTTGGGAAATCTATTTTCAAAAACTCTTGATATTTTTCTCTATAACTTGGCGAATGTAAGACAGCATAAATGTAATCTAACAAAACAATAGGGGCAAAAGTATCTTTGCTTGCTTCTTTTTCATTAGAAAAAGTTAAACCTAAATTTTCAGCAATTTTTGCTACAATTTCTTTTTTTAAATTAGGAGTTCTTATGGCAGAATCACCAAACATAGTATCTATTGTTAAATTTTCAACAATATCATATTTTTCAAGTTGCTTTTCCAACTTTTCTACCGTAGCTTTTGCTTCTTCTAATGTACTTTTATTTTCCTCAAAAAGTTTTTGGTTATCTTCCGAAGGATTTTCTATTGCATTATAAAAAGGTAAAACTGTTTTTTTGAAAAATGTATTTATTTGTTTGTAATGTTCTTTTGCTTGTTCTAATTTGTCTTGAATAGTCTTTTTTTCTTGTTCTGAAAAAGTGCGTAATCTTTTTTGTTTGGGTTTAGTTTCATAGACATATAACGGTGCAACATAATCACCGCCTTGCATTCCAGACCTTGACCAACTTCTAAAATCTGTAATTTTATTTGTTACCATTGCAGAAACAGAATTTAATTCTGCATTACCTAATTTAAAAACTAAGCCTACATTTTCACGATTTAAGAAATGTTGCATTACTTTTGTTCGAGGACGACAAATAAAACCACAATCTTTTCCTGTATAATATGTATAGTGTACATCAAAAGGTCGATAAGAAATTGGAGTTATTCTATCGACACTAAATTTATAAGTTAATAAATCAGCCTTTGCAAATTTTATTCGCCAATCTCTTACGTCTGCACCTAACTTAAATTTATATCTTGCAATCTCATCATCTAATCGCAAAAATTCTTCAATAGTTTTTTGTAAACTTAATTTAGTGGAATGAATTGTAAAAGCATCTCTTGCAGTAACAATCCCAGCACTATTTATAGTAAACAACTCATTAATCTTAAACCCTTCATCATAACTTTTTTGCTCCTCAAAATCTTTTGGCACAAAGAAATAATTAGGTGCAATATTGGGTAATTCTTGATAAGGAACTGTTTTTAGAGAATTTTTTAGTAGAAAATCAAATTTTGATTGACGTTTTCCAAACAAATCATAATGAAAAACTTTGCCCAATTCTCCTACTTTTTTCTTGCCTGTTTTCACAAAAATATTGATACTTACGCCCTGCATAATG
>JAYTNF010000315.1:0-13447 GCA_043748455.1 Cytophagales bacterium | reverse complement strand
GCTTGCTACTAATGAGAGTTTTTGCAACTCATCTTCATGTTGTTTACGCAGTGTAATATCTCTAGTAACGACTAAATAACCAGTAGATTGATGCTTTTCATTATACACACGTGTGCTAACAACCTCTGTCCAAAATGTATCTCCATTTTTATGTAACTGCTCAAACTCCGAAGTAATATAAATAGGTTGATTAGGGTTTTCTTCTTCTAAGATAACTCGTTTTTGACGGTTATTAGCCATTATTTTGAGTGAGGCAGGCGTTAAAATCTCTTGTAGAGTTAAGCCTAAAAACTCCTCTGGTGTGTAGCCATACATCAGTTTTACAGATGGACTTACAAAGACAAGTTTTAAATCATTGTCTAAGGTAGAAATCACATCATAAGAATTATCGGCTAATAATTTATATAACTTTTGGGACTCTTTAAGATTTTCCTCTGCTTCTTTACGTACAGTTACATCTTGAATGGTACCATATAATTTGACTACTTTGCCGTCCATAATTGTAGGACTACAAGTAATATTCACCCATTTTTTTGTGCCTTTTAAAGAAGTAAAGCCTAAGGTAAGTTGATGACTCCTCGCTTTATCTATAACTTCCTGCAAAGCATCAGCTAAGATTGTTCTGTCGGGCTCTTCATAACAAGTAAGTCCATTGTCCACATTTACCACATAGTCAGGCGGAGCATCATAAATCTGATACACCTCATCTGTCCATGTGTTATAACCTGTGGCAAGGTCTAAGTACCAACCACCAACTTGGGCTGCTGCTTGGGTTCTTTCCAAAAGAGTCTTGTATTGTTTGTTAATTGTAATATCTGTGATGCTGGTTACTTTTAATTTATTACCATTTATTAATCGTAATAAAGTAGCATTCTCCGAAATATCTATTAAACGTCCATCTTTACGTACTACTTGTAATTCTGTTGGCACTTCATGACCTGTTTGCATGAAAGAATCATATATTTGTGCTATATGTTGCTTATGCAATTCGGGTACTACGATTGTAAAATGTTGCCCAAGTATTTCCTCTTTGCTATAATCATAAATACGACAATACTCCTCATTTACATTAACAAAATAACCTTGCTCATCTGTAACACAGATACCAACAGCTGCCACATCTAAAACAGACTTGCTAAACTGTTCAGAATCAACTAATTGAGTATAAAGTTTTTTGGTTAGTGAAATATCTAAAACTCCCATAGATAAAAACTCCACAGCATTATTTTTATCTAAAATAGGCGTAAAGTTGATGAGAAAATAATAGGTTATTGCATCAATTACAAAGGCATACTCTTTTGTAGGAATGGCTTTAGACCCAACAGCTTCAGACAAATCCTTATAAAATGCTTCTAAGTTAGTTGTAGGTATATAATCTATAATAAAGTTACCTTTTTTTAGCTCTTTATGGCTCAACAAACTTAACTGTTCTCTTAATTTGCCGTTAAATAATACAATACGGTAGTTCAGGTCTATCAAGCAGCTTCCGTTGAGTGTATTATCAAGTAAAGCCGTTAAGTTATGCTGAGAAATCTTCAATAACTTATCTGTTTTTTCTAATTCTTGGTTAGATACTTTCAGTTCTTCATAAGTTATCTGTACTTCTTCATTGGTAGATTGAAGTTCCTCGTTACTTGTTTCTAATTCTTCGTTAGAAGACTGTAATTCTTCATTGGTAGATTGCAACTCCTCATTAAGAGATTGTAATTCTTCATTGCTTGTTTCTAACTCCTCAATGTATGACTGCAAATGCTCTTTTGTAACTGCCAATTCATGTTCTAAGTCTAACATACGTTGGTTATCTTGCAATAATTTTGCATGATTATCTGCTTGCAAAGATGCCATACTCAGTGCATTAGTTGGTAATAACCACTCAAATTCTGTAAAATCCAAAACTTCAAACGCAATCATAAAAATTTCTGCCTCTTTATCTGTAAATAATAAAGGTGTTGCAGTTATGCGTAAATAGTTTTCTTTGTCATTGATTTTAATTTTTCTTATCCGACTCTTAAATGTTTTTTTCTCTTTGACGGCTTTCGTAAAAATAGCCCTTAGTTCTATTTGTATGCCTTCCTGAGCCAATTTAATCAAATTGGTACTCATTGCCCCTTCTTGCAAAGCCAAAAACTCTTTGATATTTCCATGTATTTCTAAAATATCGCCTACATCATTGACAATTACATAAGGATTTTCCAAAGAACTATACAAAGTTTCTTTCACCAAATCAGTTAAGGAATTAGCTGTCGTAACATTTTTTTTAGTAGTGCTGTCGGTATTAGTCAAATTATATTTCACAGGCTTAAAGTTTGTAACCTTGATGCCGATGCCCTGCTGCGACCTTTTTTGCTGAAAAATCTTACTTTTAGCATCTATGGTGCTAAATAAATTGCTAAAATGTCCAACAGTTTCGGACTTGCCCAAAAACATATACCCATGCGGATTAAGAGCATAGTGAAAAACAGGCATAATCTGTTTTTGTAAGTTAGTCCCAAAATAAATTAACAAATTACGACAAGTTATTAAATCTAACTTCAAGAATGGCGGATTATTTGTAATATCATGTTTAGAAAACAATACCATATTACGGATAGGTTTAACAAGTTCATAGCTATCACCTTTCTTTAAAAAGTACTGTTCTATTAACTCTGTGGGAACTTCTTCTAAGGACTGAGATGCGTATATTCCTTTTCGAGCCTTAGCTATGGTTTTGTCGTCTATATCTGTCGCAAAAATTTGAACTACACATTCTTTTTCGTACTTTTTCAATAATTTATCCACAATAATGGCAATAGAATAAGCCTCCTCACCCGTAGAACAACCTACCACCCAAATTCTAATGGCTTCTGCTTTTTGTTTAGCTTGTACAATTTTTAAAATATACTTTTCAAAGGTTTCAAAAGCCTCTTTATCCCTGAAAAAAGATGTTACCCCTATCAAAATCGTATCAAACAATGTATCCACTTCATTGGGGTTATTTTCTAAAAATTTTAGATAATCATCTATATTTTTAAGTTTAAGGGCTGCCATTCTTTTGTCTAACCGTCTTAGAATGGTGGCTGGTTTGTAATTAGAAAAATCTGTACCAGTGCGTTGAGACAAAATATTAAAAATTTGCTGCAAGCTGCTATTAGGCACTTCCGATTGGTTATACCTAACCATAAGATTATCAGGGTCTTGCAATAAATGATAAATCTCCTCACCCATTCGTTCTGGCGACAACACCCAATCCACATTGCCAGATTCTATGGCAGACAAGGGCATACCGTTAAATTTTGCAGTATTAGGTTCTTGTGCTATTGTATAACCACCTACTTTCTTAATAGCCCTTATCCCTTCTGTACCATCTGTGCCTGTGCCAGACAATATAATTCCTATGCTTCTGCCTTGTTGCTGAGTAGCCAAGCTATCAAATAGTGTATCTACTGAGGGTTTAGGACGCAAAGCATTAAGAGGCTTAGAAAGTTTTATTTTATTTCGTAAAATTTCTATTTCAGTATCTGGTGGCGTAATATAAATAATTTGTGTCTTAATAAGCTCGCCATGTTGTGCCTCCACAACTTTCCACGAAGTATTTTTACTCAACAAATCAACCAGCCTACTTTTGTGAGTTGGGCTAAGATGTTGTGCCACAATGAAAGCTACATCTGAGAGGGAAATGGGTAAATGTGCTAAAAAATCTTGCAATGCCTCCAAACCACCAGCCGAAGCTCCTATACCAATAATTGTTATATCTTGTTGTAAATCAGTTACTTTTTGCTCCATGTTTTTTTTAATAATGAATGATATACAGAAGAGGTAGTTTGGTTTGCTAAATATAAAACTATTTGGTAGTTTTAAAAGTGTACTATTTTTGTTTGTAGGTTAAAAATTATTTATATATTTTATTTTTTGTCATTCTGAGCAAAGCGAAGAATCTGATGTATTACGTCATATCCTTCACTTTGCTCAAAATGACAAAATACACAAATAAATTTGCATTAGTGCTTATCTAACAATATCTCATTCTGTATTTTTAAAATGCTGAAAATAAACTCGTTAAATTATAGATTAAATTTTATTAATAAGTCTTAATAATTTGTAACTAGTCTTCAACATATAAAACGTCTAATGGTTTGAATTTTAAGGACATTTTAAATATTTTTTAGAAAATCTCTGATTAACTATTAACGTCTCAAAATGGCAAACAAAACCATTAAAATTGGAAATAAATAAATGGTTGTACTTCTGCACTTCTTACCTGAAATAACACCAACATAATACCAACAATGACAATAGCTTTTGTAATTTCGGGTAACTCTATAAAGGTTTCACGAAATTCATCTTTAAAACTTGTTGGCAACCAATGAATAAAATAACCCAATGCCATAATGAAAATAATTTTATAATAAGATATAAAAACATCTCCCATGATTGCAACATTAAAATTTGTTGTAATTTGTGTCAATACTTCGTTCACAATTCTGAGATTTTCGGCTCTGAAAAATATCCAGCAAAAACACACAAAATGAAAAGTAATAAAACCATAAAATATTCTTTCAAAAATTGCAGTAATTGTAGTGCTTGATTTTTTACCTTTTTTACCGACCACAAATTCCATAAACATTTTATGAATTGCTAAGGCAACGCCATGCAAAGTTCCCCAAATTACAAAACGTATGCTTGCACCATGCCACAAACCACCGAGAAACATAGTCAAAAACAAGTTTAAATAGGTGCGAAAACGTCCATGACGATTACCACCTAATGAAATATACAAATAATCTTTGAGCCAAGTTGAAAGAGAAATGTGCCAACGTCTCCAAAAATCTGTAATATTTTGTGCTTTGTATGGCGAATTAAAATTGAGTGTTAAACGAAAACCTAATAGCAAAGCCACGCCAATAGCAACATCTGTATAACCTGAAAAATCGCAATAAATTTGCAAGGCATAACCATAAACCGCCAATAAGTTTTCAAAACCTGAATATTTTAGTGGTTCTGAAAAAACTCTATCTACAAAATTGAGAGAAATATAATCAGAAATTAGAATTTTTTTTGTTAAGCCGTTGATTATCAAGAACAATGCACGTCCATATTCTGCATGCGAAAGTCTGTAAGGTTCATACATTTGTGGAGCAAAATCTGTTGCACGCACAATAGGACCTGCAACAAGTTGAGGGAAAAAACTCACAAAAAAAGCATAATCCCAAATATTCTGAACAGGTTTTAATTCGCCTCTATACACATCAATAACATAACTCATACTTTGAAAAGTATAAAACGAAATACCAACAGGCAAAATAATATTACTAATATCAAACCTTGTCCCAAATAATGAATTTGATAAAGCTGCTAAAAAATCATAGCCTTTTAAGTCTGTATTAAAAATAAAATTTATGGTATCAGCAAGAAAAAACGTATATTTAAAATAACCTAAAATAGCCAAATTGACAATGACACTCAGTAAAATAATCTGTTTTTTAGTCTTTTGGCTTGTTGCAGCATATACAATTTTACCAAATTGGTAATCTAAAATGGTGGAAAATACCAACATGATTATAAATAAACCACCACCTTTATAATAGAAAAACATACTCACAACCATCAAAAAAAGGTTGCGTAAGTTCATATTTTGATAAATAAATTGGTAAATAACCAGCACAAAGGCGAAAAAGTACCAAAATGTTGGCGTTGTAAATATCATCGGCGATTTCTCGTCATATAGAAAAAAGTCGAGCATGGATAATTGAAATATGAAATATGAGTTGTAAAATATGAAATTAACTTTGTATTTTGTGCAAAAGTATGATTTATAAAATAGTTTGCAAAATAACACTAAAATTTGGCTAAAAATAATGTTAAAAGAAAAATATACTACTTTAATTAAAGAACAAGCTACTAAAATTGGTTTTGATTTTTGCGGAGTTTCAAAAGCGGAGTTTTTAGAAAAAGAAGCACCGCTATTAGAAAAATGGTTGCAAGCCAGCATGAATGGGAAAATGGCTTATATGGAAAACCATTTTGACAAAAGGCTAAACCCTTGCTTGTTAGTACCTGACGCAAAATCTGTAATTTCATTAGCATTTAATTACTATCCTGAAAAAGAAATTTTGTGTGAAGAAAAAGCATTAAAAGTATCAAAATATGCCTACGGAAAAGATTATCACGAAGTTATTAAAGAAAAATTGCAACTATTAATGAATTTTATTTGGGAAGAAATTGGTGAAGTTGGTGGACGAATGTTTGTAGATTCTGCTCCTGTGATGGACAAAGTCTGGGCAAAAAAAAGTGGTTTGGGTTGGATTGGCAAGCATAGTAACCTGATTAACAAGGAAATAGGAAGTTTTTTTTTCATTGCCGAATTGATTTTAGATTTAGAATTGGTGCCAGATATTGCCATAAAAGATTATTGTGGAACTTGCACTCGTTGTATTGATGCTTGCCCAACTGATGCCATTGTAAATCCATACGTGGTTGATGGCAGTCGTTGTATTTCTTATTTTACGATAGAATTGAAAGAGGAGATTCCTATGGAAATGCAAGGAAAATTTAAGAATTGGATATTTGGTTGCGATATTTGTCAAGATGTTTGTCCTTGGAATAGGTTTTCAAAACCTCATAAAGAGCCGCAATTTATGCCAAATGAACAACTTGCCAACATGAAATCAAAGGATTGGCACGAATTAACAGAAGAAATTTTTAAAGAATTATTCAAAAAATCGGCTGTCAATAGAACAAAATTAAAGGGTTTGCAGAGAAATATCAGCTTTGTGGGTTAGGTCTTCCGCATCAAAACGATAAGTAGCATTTTAAATAAGTGGGGCAGAAATAGTAAGATAATTTGATTAAAATAGGGTATTGCTAAAAAAATATATAATAACCTAATTAGTGCAAGTTACGTATTTGTAGTACATAGTTCTATATGCATACAATTTTACCATAAAACTAACTTTTTTAGCAAATAAAACAAGTTTTTAGCTAAAAAATTGTATATTCATTGCATAACTGGAGCTACAGACTACTACGCAACTTACATTAATTAGATTGTCATACATTTTTTATCACTACACAGATTTATTTTTTGGTAGTTTCATAGAGCCAGATATCCTTAGACAAAGATACAAGAATATTTAATGTAAGTTGCGTAGTACTTGTACCACAGACTTTAGTCTGTGATTTTCTAAAATTACAATTTGGGAAACCATTAAAAACACTTATTTTTAGTAAGTCTATTGTAAATTTTGCTAATTAAAGTTATGATAAAATCACAGACTAAAGTCTGTGGTACATTCTACGCAACTTACATTATTTATTTGTTTTTACACACAATAGTTTATCTTTGCAAAGACATCACAAGCTACAAAAAAATATAAAACCAAACTATAAAACTAAGCTACTTATGAAATTAGTTGTAAAAAATTTAGGGGCAATTAAGAAAAAAAGTGAAATAGACCTTACAAAAAGGTTTTATACTTTTGTGGGCTATAACAATAGTGGGAAAACATACATTTCGCAGGTAATTTGGTATTTGTTTAGACAATTTTATTTAGATTTTTTTCCTACCGCCAAATTTTTCCCAAATACAAATTTAGATGAGTTATTTAA
This sequence comes from Cytophagales bacterium, assembly GCA_043748455.1. GTDB lineage: Bacteria > Bacteroidota > Bacteroidia > Cytophagales > Thermoflexibacteraceae > JAAFKA01. Next base: position 5,863 of record JAYTNF010000315.1, on the reverse strand, counting down.
AGACCATAAGCTAGATATTGCTGTGCTTGCACCTAGATATTATGATTTTTTAAAAGATGGAGTAATTAAATATTTAGGGTTAAATAACACTAGTGATTTGCTAATAACAATAGATAAGGATATTATTAATACAGAATTAAAAGCTTGTGTTCATGTAATGATTTCTGAAACACACATGCAGGGATATTATGAGTTTACCAAAAAAAAGGGTAGTAATGAGTTAGAAATTAGATACAATTCTTTGGAAACCCCAATATTACCGCAATTATTTTATCAAAATAGGTTTTATCCTATGTATTCCCCATACCATAGTTACTTACCTTCCATATATGCTAATGGTTTATTAAGTACATTTTTCAATGAAATAGTTTTTACTTGCTTATTTACAAATACTTATGATATTTTAAAGAAAATTATTTTTATGCCCTCAAATCGTACTTTTTTGCCAACTTATTACAAATATTTAATTGATGGTTATAAACAAGAAAGAAATATTATTAGCCAAATAATAAGGTTAGAAGAGCAGAATTATACTGAAAAAATAAAAAAATTGACACAAAAAAGGCACACACAAGGTGTAGATGAACTCATAGATAAGCTGACAGAATTAACTTCCAAGTCTGAAATTCAACCCTATTACGCAGATTTGATAACAGATTTAGAAAAACTGATGCAAGGTAGCATAGGTATAGAAAATGTGGCGGGAATTGCAAATTCTGAATTTGGTTTTAAGGTAGATAGCAAAACAACTTTGGAAATGTACCAAACTTCTACTTCTGTAAACCAACTCACTTTGTTGTATTTATATTTGAAATATTGGACTGAGGAAAGCAATAATTTCTTGATAATAGACGAACCCGAAGAAAATTTGCACCCTGAAAATCAAATAAAATTATTAGATATTTTGGTAAAATTTGCTAATCGGAATAACAACAGAGTTTTATTTACTACACACAGTCCGTTAATGGCGGAGGCAGTCAATAACCACGCACACATTACCTTATTGCGTGAAAGAGGCGAAGATGTAGAAAAAATTATCAAAGACCACAAATTGACAATAAGCCCTAATAATTCTGCAAATGATACGCTAAAACATAGTGATTATGCCACTTATTTTTTCAATGGCGAAGCCATAAAAGAATATCCAATGACAGATTTTGGTGTGTTTTTCAGAGATTTTAAAGAAGCGGAGGACAAAGTCCGCACCACCGCAAATACATTGAAAGAATACATTTATAATTCTCAAAATAAGAAAGAAAATGGCAAGAAACTTTCAGAATAACAGAACAAAAGTGCAAAAGCATTTTTTAGAAACTGATTTTTTAGTGCCATTAAATGTTGATAATTTGCCATTGGAGATAACAGAAGATAAAAATAAAGGAACAGGAAAATTAGAATTATTGACTATTCATAATATTCCTTTTTCAAAAAATGATAATTTCCCGAAATCTTGGGTGCTTGATTTAGAATTAGAAAAACAAGTTTTTTCTGCACCGCAAGGCATTAAAAAGGGCGAAAAAGCTATTGTTTTTCTTAGCAAAGCAAGTTTCTATGTTGTAATTGTAGAAATGAAAGAAAGTTTAAAGGCATACAGTGATGGAGGTTTGGAAGGTATTGTTGATAAACTTAATCATAGTATAAGTAGAATTTCTATGTTATTGCCAAGCTATCTTTTTGACGAAAAACCAGATTATGCAAATCTCAATATTATTTATAAAGTTGTCGTAGTCTATAATCAAAATGGTGTTAATCAACAACTTAGTAATGACAAAGCAATAGAAACTTCACCTATTTACAAAGTTTTTTCTAAACAAGAAAAATTGTATCATTTTACGGACACTTTGGGCGAAGCGCATCAAATAGAGATTTTCTTTTGCCAAAATACCACAAATAATAAATCTGAAATGGAAATAGATTTGGCAACAATTTTTGAAGAAAGTCGTGATAATGATAATTTTTTGACTTGTGAATACAATACAGAATTAAGTTGTCCGTAATATTATTTGTAACTTTACAAATTTAGCAATTTATTTTAATTGTTTATTCCATAATTTGAGTTATTTTTATTTCTTAGAAAGTTGGGGGAAATATTGGTGTGAGACATAAAAGTTGCAAATAAAATAAGTTTCATAAAATGCGAAATTTTATTATTTTTTAATAATATTGCAAATATAATTAAAAAATAGACCATGCAAGACCCTGTAATGAAAACTGAAAAAGTAGAGGCATTATTAATTTACAAAGAAGATATTGAAAATAGAGGCTTTTTTGATTGGGTAAAAGCACAAGCTGCTTTTGTTGACCCTTTACATAAATATAAAGGACAATTATGGTTAGATGGCAATTATTTCTATTTTCAAGGTACAGATAACCAAAGTGGTTTGCCGCACCAGCTACTTTTTGCCTCAGAGCAACTATTAAGCACAGCTTTGTCTTTTGACACCACCTATCGGGCAATTGAGGATAAAAGTTTGGGCTTTGCCTTCAAGCCTTTGAGGGTTGATGTTCAAAATGGTAACCATCATTTTGTTTGCTATTTCGTCATAAAATTTATTCCAATTATTCGCCTTTCTGATAATAAAATTTGGTTTGAAAAATTACAAGAGTGGAAAAAATACCAATCTTTTAAAAAAAGTTTAACTGATTTTTAAAAAAGATACATCATTATGCACATATTTGAAAAACCTCTTGCAACCTGTCCTATATTGGTGCAAAACAATATTTGGCTAAAACCTTATTATGCTGAAATAGAAAATCGTATCAAACGGTTTGAAAAACGTAAACGTGAAATAGAAAGTATTTCTGATTCATTATTAGGTTTTGCTAATATGCACAATTATTTAGGTGTAAATTATGATACAGAAAAGCATGGATTTTGGTATCGAGAATGGGCTCCAGCCGCAGAAGCATTATTTCTAATTGGTGATTTTAATTGGTGGGATAGAGCAAGCCACCCCATGCAACGTGATGAACATGGGATTTGGGAAATATTTTTGCCTGATGAAGACTATGCACACACATTTATACATGGGTCAAAATTTAAAGTTCTTGTATATTCAAAAATTGGAGCAATAGAAAGAATTCCTGCATACGCAAGACGTGTGGTGCAAGACGCAAAAACCCATGATTTTACAGCACAACTCTGGAAACCAAAACAAGCATTTGATTGGAAAGGTGATAATTTTAAGCCAACACAAAATAAAAGTTTGCTTATTTATGAATGTCATGTAGGCATGGCACAAGAAACAGAGTCTGTTGGTACTTTTAGAGAATTTATAGATGAAGCCTTGCCACGCATCAAAGCAGCAGGTTATACCGCCATTCAACTTATGGCAGTGCAAGAACACCCATATTATGGCTCTTTTGGTTATCATGTGTCAAGTTTTTTTGCACCAAGTTCACGTTTTGGAACTCCTGAAGAACTCAAAGAATTAATTAAAACTGCACACAGTTTAGGAATTGCAGTAATCATGGATTTGGTACATTCTCATGCCGTAAAAAATCTTTTAGAAGGTTTGTCTAATTTTGATGGCACAGATTACCAATATTTTCATGCAGGAAATCGTGGCAATCACCCAGGTTGGGACTCTAAATTGTTTCATTATGGCAAGTGGGAAGTTCAACAATTTTTGCTATCAAATATTCGTTATTGGTTAGAAGAATTCCATTTTGATGGTTTCCGTTTTGATGGTATAACTTCCATGTTATATCACCACCATGGTAATGTTTCTTTTGGTAATATCAGTAAATATTTTGATTTAGATGTTGATAATGAGGCAATTACCTATTTAGCGTTGGCAAATACAGTTGCTAAAATGGTGAATAAAAATTGCATTTTAATAGCTGAAGATGTGAGTGGCATGCCTGGACTTTGTCGTCCTGTAACAGAAGGAGGTATTGGTTTTGATTACCGTTTGGCAATGGGAATTCCTGATTTTTGGCAAAAACTCATCAAAACCAAAAAAGATGAACAGTGGGATATTGGCGATATGTGGGCAGCCATGACCAACAGACCTGTTAATGAAAAAGTAATAGCTTATGTAGAATCTCATGACCAAGCTATGGTTGGTGATAAAACTATGGCTTTTTGGCTCATGGACAAAGAAATGTATGCAGGCATGGAAGATGGTGTTGATAATTTGGCAGTAGAACGAGGTTTGGCTATTCATAAAATGATGCGTTTGCTGACCATAACCTTGGGTGGTGATGCTTATTTAAACTTTATTGGCAATGAATTTGGACACCCAGAATGGATAGATTTTCCAAGAGAAGGCAATAAAGGAAGCTATAAACATGCACGCAGGCAATGGTCATTAGTGGATAATGCGTTTTTAAAATACAAATATTTCGGTGCTTTTGACAAAGCCATGATTGCATTTGTCAAAGAAAATAATATATTAAATTATACAGTTCAGCAAACAAAAGGCATACATTATGACCATGAAAATCAAGTTCTTGCATACATGAAAGGCAAGTTTTTGTTTGTATTCTGTTTTCACCCTTCTTTTGCAAAGTTTGGTTATCAGGTACAAGTGCCATATTATGGCAAATATAAATTAATTTTGACCTCAGATAGCAAAGAATTTGGTGGACAAAATAGGAGTGAAATTGGTACTGAACATTTTACAGATGCCACATTTGGCGATATTTCTATGTATTGTACCCAAAGAACTGCCTATATTTTTGAGTTAATGGATAAGGATTTTTTGGACGTAGCAGAGAGGAAAGTTAGAGAAACTGAAATGGTGAATGAATTATGAATTATTTGATGTGTAAAATTTAAAATAATTCATAATTATTTTATTAGCTATTAATCATTTTTCGCAATTTTCTTCCAACAATACTATTAATTATATCACGCATAACCACATTTATTAGCCATTTTATTTTATTTTTTATACCATTTCTATCTGCATATTTTACTCGAAATTGTAATAAAGTTTCAAAAGATACTTTTTTTAGATTTTGTTCAAATAATTCATATTTTTCATTTACAAAAAGGTCTTTTGTGTAGCTACTTGCACCATCGATAGCATAACAAGCAATAATGATTTTAAGATATGATTTTCTTATGCTATCATCTGTAAAACATAGCATATTGAAATTAAAATCTGCAAGTGTAGGGTATTTTAGCACAAAAAGCCCTGTTTTAGCAAACACCTCTTTTTTTGCAAAAATAGCCTGATGCGAAATGTTACTTAGATAAAGTGATAATACGTCTTGCATTCCATTATATACGTAGCCATCTCCCCATATTACATTAGCATACATGTAGTCTGATTTTGCAACAACTGTTTCATGATTTATAAAAACTCGTCTTAAAACTTCATTATCAAACAGTGTATCGTCACTTCCTAAGAAGTATAACCATTCACCATTTGCCATAGCAATCCCTTTATTCATGGCATCATAAATTCCATTATCTTTTTCAGAAACTACTTTAATACGGCTATCCATATAGCTTTTTGCAATAGTTAAGGTACTATCTGTTGAAAGTCCGTCTATAATAAGGAGTTCAAAATCTCTAAAACTTTGCTTGATAACACTCTCTATTGCAGCAGCAAGTACTTTTTCTGAATTGAAAGTAGGAATAATAATAGATAGTTTTGTCATGTATTGATTATATTTTTAATGTCGATTTGATATTCCTAAATTTTGACAAATAAAAGTTTAGCTATTCAACCAATGTAAACTTTTTGGTAATTCTTTGGTAATAAAATGGCTTAGGAAAATTAAATAAAGGACTATTTTCATAATACCTACATACAAACCAACTAAAATATTTGATAAGTGGTATTTTTCGTAATTTTGTTTCTATATTTTGCCATTTTTCTACTCTTTTTAGTTCTGCCATATCTTTTTC
>JAYTNF010000314.1:0-3103 GCA_043748455.1 Cytophagales bacterium | reverse complement strand
CTAATATAAATAAGTTTTTTGACCTGATTTTCTAAACAACAATTAACAACATTAGTGGTACCTTCAATATTTACTTGTCTCATGATTGCATAATCTTTTGAGGAAAACGAAACCACTGCTGCCGCATGAATTACATAGCTTACGCCTTGCATGGCATCTTTTAAGGAGCTCACATCAAGCACATCTCCTTCAATCCAAGTAATTTTTTGGGCAATATCTGCCACAAAACTCATATCACTATTTTTACGTTTCAGTGCCTTCACTTCACAATTTTCAGCCAATAATTTTCGGGCAATAAAACTACCAATTAATCCGTTGCAGCCTGTTATTAAATACATATAAAGATAAAGGAATATTATTTATGTAAGTTGTGTAGTATAAAATAGACTTTCACAAAAAGTATAACTTTGTAATTATCTAAGTCTCAAGATTAACTTTATGAAAAATTTTAGTTTTGCAATTTAGTGTTTTATTGATAATTTATTAAAAACACTTAAAATATTTGTAGAGATAAACAAAGAAAAATTGGCTACACCCAAATTACTACTCACACTATTGCGTTTATTACCAAACCAAATAGCAAGCTGTGGATTTAGTCAAATAAATTGTAAGTGGGGGGATTTAGGAATAATTTGTAATACATAGCAGAAGCACAGTATTTTTTACATAACCAAAATATGGAATTACATGTAGTTTTAATTCCTAATAAAGAGACTGTAATTGGACAGTTGGTAGGCGAAAAAGCACAAATATTTAACCCTAAAACTGTTGAAGCTTACAAAAAAATGGCAGAAAGTATTAATAAAATGAATATTTCTTGCTACAATTTGACTGAGGATTTAGTAAAAATAAGTCAAGCAAAATACAAAATCTATTTTGCAAGAGACCAACATTTTATGAATAAAGGTCATAGAGAAATTGCAAAATTACTTGCTAAAAAATTTTGGTAAGTAATAAGGCAGTTTAAAAGTATAGTTTGTACCACAGACTTTGGTCTGTAAGGTTTTGATTATCAATATTTTACAGACTAAAGTCTGTTATACATTTATTTTGTCTTATTACTTAATATTAGGGTTAGCTTTAATTTTTCCTTGAAATTAGTATAAATTTATCAAAAAGAAAAGCATTTACATTGCTGCAAATGCTTTCTTCCTTTATCTCGAAAAGGTTACGCTACACTCTAGTAGTAAGTTACTTCATTGTCTCGTCATGGATTACGCTACACTCTAGTAGTGAGTCACTCCATTGTCTTGTCATAGGTTACATTGCTCTCTCGTGGCTAATTACGGTTTTTTACGGTCTTAGCTGACCTCAGCACAAATATAATGATAATTGTATTAAATGCAAAATTTAATTTATTTTTGTAGCATATAATTTGGTTTATGCCTAATTTTTTACCACTTACATTTTTTGCAATTTATCAGATTCTATAATATGAACACCTAAACCTCCTTGCAGAACTAAGGTTATCATAGCTTTTGCAACCTGTGTACCTGTAATACTTTTATATTTATTAGGAATTAGAAAACTAAAAGCATTACTAACCCAGATACCAATTTCTTCACCTATCCTTTTTTCTTGCCTCTCTCCTACCAACATTGATGGACGACAAATAAAAGTAGCATAAAAACGATAAGCAATAACAGCTTTTTCTATCTCACCTTTTATTTTACTATAATAAACTGAGCTACTTGCATTTGCACCCATGGAACTTACCATCACAAAATGCTTAACGCCATTTTGAAAAGCTAAACGTGCAAAATTATTTACATATTCATAATCAACTTTATAAAATGCTTCTTTACTACCTGCAATTTTCATGGTTGTTCCCAAACAACAAAAAGCATCATCTCCTTTAATTAGATTTGTATATCTACTAATATTATCAAAATCTATAATGTATTGAAATAATTTAGTGTGTTTCAAGTCTAATTCCCTACGAACTAAAATGTGAACTTCTGAATATAATTCGTTATTAAGTAATTGTTTGGTGAGTTCTTTGCCAACTAAGCCTGAAGCACCGATAATAATGGCTTTTTTCATATAAAAACAGGATAATTTAACATATAATTAACGTCTTTATTCTTATTAAAAGTAATCAAAAATAACTAACTACACCTGCACAACTAAGTTGTCTATCAACCTAACTTCACCCATAAAAATTGCAGTAGAAATTGCAATTTCTTGACCTTTTTTCAGTGTTGTCAAGGATTCTAATGTAATTGTGTCTGTAATTGCAATATATTCTATGCAAAAATCTGCATAAGAATTAATAAAATCTTTGAAATATTGCGTGATTTCAGGAATTGCTATATGATTTTTTGCCATAATAGCCACATTTTGCAGAGCCTCATAAATTTTTGGGGCTACCATGCGTTGTGTAGGCGAAAGTCGCCGATTTCTCGATGACATTGCAAGTCCATCAATTTCTCTAACCGTTGGCACAATAATTACCTCAATATCAAAAGAATAATCACATACTAATTGCTTGATTATCAGACTCTGTTGTAAATCTTTTTGTCCAAAATATGCCTTTGTTGGTTTCACAATATGAAAAAGTTTAGAAACCACCAGCCCAACACCATTAAAATGTCCAGCACGAAATTCACCTTCCAAAACTGTTTCTAAAACTCCAAACTTTAGAGTTGTTCGAATTTTTTCTGGATACATGGCAATATCTGTTGGCAAAAATAAATAATCGCAACCTGCTAATTTCAACATTTCTGTATCTTGCTCAACAGTTCGAGGATATTTTTCTAAGTCCGTAGCATTGTTAAATTGCGTTGGGTTTACAAAAATACTACATATCACAATATCTGTTTCTTGCTTTGCCTTGCGTACTAAGGCAAGATGACCTTCGTGCAAAGCACCCATTGTTGGAACAAAACCAATTGTTTTGCCATTTGCTTTTTCCGAGTTTAATTGAATATTTAATTCTTCAATTGTTTTTATTACAAGCATAAAATACAGTTTATTAACGTATTAGGTTATTAGCAACTAAAAAGGCGGGCAAAACTAATATAATTAACTTGAAAATGTTAATAAGTTTGCTTAAATTTGCACTTTATTAGAAAAACAGTTAAATGTTTTTATTAAATAGCCC
>JAYTNF010000313.1:0-11381 GCA_043748455.1 Cytophagales bacterium | reverse complement strand
CGCACCTTGCCAATCGTATAAAAATGGAGTAAGTACGATTGGCAAGGTGCGAAAAGCACCATTGCCAACGTACTTAAATAGTTATCATTTATTTTGTCTTCCATCTAATAGGGTGCAACTCCGTAACGTCTTTGACAAAAACCGTAAAACCATCGTTATTTCCTTCAAAATCATAAATTGGTTGCAGAGAAATTAAATGAAAAATATCAACAAAAGCATCATTTTTTTCGGCAACCAATGTAGAAACTGTTTCACCTGCCAAAGCACGACTGCAATAAGGCAACCAAGTTTTTTGCAATTCTTTGTTCAAATTATCTATAAAATTGCTGCCTGTTTTGATTTGTACACCTTTTGTAGCAAAATAATCTGCTGCAATTTTGTTATAAACTTTTACTATTAAATTATTGTCAATAGACATCACAATAGCATCAGTATTATTGATAAGTGAACTTAAATTGTTTTCTTTTTCCTTAATATCCACTTGCACTCTCCGCATTTCTTCTTGTGTTGCAGTCAATTCTTCCATATTTTGACGCATTTCTTCTTCTTGTGCCCGCATGAGTTCTGCAAACATTTGAGAATCTTCGAGAAGCCTATTATTTTTAGTAGCACTTTTTACCGTTGAAATTGTTATGGCAATACTTTCTGAAAGTTTTTGCACAAAATCCATTTGATAATCAGCTAATTCTGAAAAAGATGCTATTTCTATAACACCATAAATAATATTATTTGCTTGTAATGGCACAATTAATAAAGTATTTGGGTTTGCTTCTCCCAAACCAGATGTAATTGTGATATAATTATTAGGAATTTCGGTGAGATAAATCATGCTTTTTTCCAACACAGCCTGCCCTAATAATCCTTGTCCAACAAGAACCGTTTTTTCCAAATATTTTTTCTTATTATATGCGTAAGCTGCACTCAATTCCAAAGTTTGTTTTTCATTTTCATCATTCAAAATAAATAAACCACCTTGATTTGCACCCAAATATTTCACTAAATTAGAGATGATATTATAAGAAACTTCATCAATATTTTGTTGTGTATTTCGCAATATTTCAGCAAATTTTGCCATTCCTTCGTTTGACCAATTGCGTTTTTTGTCTTCCTCAGCCACTTTTTGCAAATTATCACGCATGTCAAGCAACGCATAACCAAGTTTGTCATCTGTGCCACGCACCTGAAAATTGGAATGAAAATCACCACTTCCAACATTTGCCGCAAACATAGAAATAGTTTCCATACTGTCCACAAGTCCATTCATGTTGTCAATTACTTCACCAATTTCATCTCTCAAACCATAATCTAAAGTACGAGCCAATTCTCCTGCTGCTAATTGTGATGCAGTGTTTGCAATACGTTTTAGTGGCAAAATTGCACCATTTACAATATAATAATAGCCTGTAACAAGTAACAAAACCAATATTATAGTTATCATGACAATAGCAATAAAAAAAGATTCTTTTAGGTCTTTTGTATATTCATAATAAAAATTTGCAAGGTCTTCATTAAACAAATACACTTTTTCTGCATTTTTTATAATGTAATCAAGATGCGGCGTAACAAGAGGATTTAAAAACTCTATTTTCTGACTTCTCATATTATTTGGGTCAACATCAGGTGCTGTCAAATAAACATAGGTACTATCTAATCTAATCGGATTTATATCAACAATACTAACTACATGACCACGAAACTCACGCCATTGTCTTTCTACATCTGTTAATTTTGAGTATATTTCTAAGTTATCTTCAGAAGTAGGTTTTAAAGCAATTATATTTTGAGCATCTTCTTCATAAAAACCTCCTTCACGCAATAATTTAAGGTTTTCGTCGAGAATTTTCATTTCTCGTGTAACATTATTAAGATTATTTTTTTTACCATCAGCAATATTGCGAACAAAAAACACAACTTGTTGAAGTTGTAAACTATTTTGCCTACTAATTTGTACGTATGTACTATTATGATTATATATACTTTCGGAAAGCCAATACAATGAAAAATTACCTATTGCTAATAAAAGAAATAGGATAAATAATAAGGTAATTTTTGTTTTTAAAGTCCAATTTCTAAACATGATACATAATTTATATTATCCTTAATGGTTCACAATTCATGCAAGTAACTTTAAAAGTATAATTTTTCAAAATGAAAATAGCAAAGTTTTTAAATTATTTTATTTTATACTTTTTTTACAAAAAAATGTGTGGTTTAGTCCTTAAATTTGCTAAGCTGTAATACTGATATTATTTATTTTGTCATTCAGAACTTAGTGGATTGCCATTCACTAAACTCAGAATGACAAAAAATATTTTATTCATTTAATTATTTTTGTGCTTAATTTGCTCTATTAAATTTTCAACATCATCAAAAAGTTTTTGAGCTTTTTCCTTTGTTTCATTTGTGATTTTTTGGCTTTCCTCTTTGGCTTCGTTTGGCGTTTCGTCTTTGCCATCTTTCATTTCTGTTAGCAAAGTTTCTAACTGTTTTTTGTATTTAGAAAGCAAATAACTCAATCTTTCACGAGTATTTACACCCTTATCGGGTGCATATAACATACCAACAATAACACCTGTGGCAGCACCTGCCAACAAACCAAGCAAAAAATTTCCTTGTTTATTATTCATGATTCTATCTTAATTTTAGTGTGATTTTAGTCTAATAACATACTTATTGCAACTTCATTTCGTCATTTTTCAAAGTTACAAAAAAATAAATAATTACGAAAATTCATGAGAACTTTCGTAATTATTTAGCTTGTAGCTGCGTACTTCAGTCCGCAGCATGAAAAATTTACAATTTAAAACTTATAATTATCTACTCTGTTTCACTATGCCAAATATCTTCAAAATCTTCGCAATGCACCATTTTCTGTTTTTTGAAACTTGGTTTATCTGTTGATTCGCCACCTTTTTTAGCTTCCAACATTTTTTGCATAATACGGTTACGTTCTGTACGAACTTCGGCTTGTGCTACTTTGTCTTGTTCTCTGTCAAAATACAGTACGCCATCAATGTAAGTTTTTTCAGCTTTTGCATAAATTGATAAAGGATTATCAGACCACAACACAACATCTGCATCTTTTCCAACCTTAATACTTCCCATTTGTTTGTCCAAATGTAAGGCTTTTGCAGGATTTAATGTAACAGTTTTCCATGCTTCTTCTTCCGATAAATTACCATATTTTACTGTTTTCGCAGCTTCTTGATTTAACCTTCTTGCCATTTCAGAGTCATCAGAATTGATACAAGTATTCACACCAACTTTTGTCATAATGGCTGCGTTATGTGGAATAGCATCAACAACTTCCATTTTATATGCCCACCAATCAGAGAAAGTTGAAGCATTTACGCCATGTGCTTTCATTTTGTCAGCAACTTTATAACCTTCCAAAATATGTGTAAAAGTATTGATTTTAAAACCATGTTTATCAGCAACTTTCATCAGCATATTAATTTCAGATTGCACATAAGAATGGCAAGTAATAAACCTTTTTTTGTTCAAAATTTCAAGCATAGTTTCCATTTGCAAGTCTTTACGAGTTGTTATTGCATCTTTTTTGCGGTTTGCCTCGTATTCTCTTGCTCTTGTAAATGCGTCTTCATAGACTTGTTCTACGCCCATACGTGTCTGCGGAAAACGAATTGGATTGACTAAACCCCAGTTTGCTTGTTTCACATTTTCGCCTAAGGCAAACTTAATAAAACCATCTGCACCCGTAATTTTCATAGCTTCTGGTGCAAGTCCCCAACGCAATTTTACCAACGAAGACTGTCCACCAATAGAATTTGCAGAGCCATGCAATTGTTGCAAAACCACAACGCCACCCGCCAAATGTCTGTAAATATTGATGTCATCAGAATTGACAATATCACCAATTCTAACCTCCGAACTGTTAGAGTTCACACCTTCATTGACACCTCTTGCAATGCCTACATGTGAATGTTCGTCAATGATTCCCGAAGTCAAATGCTTGCCTGTTCCATCAATAATTTTTGCATTTTTATCTGTTGCAGGTACTTGTAAGTTTTTTGCAATTTGTGCAATTTTTCCATTCACAATCAAAACATCTGTTGTGGTCATGATACCATCTTTTTCATTTGTCCAAACCGTTGCATTTTTAATTAACACTGTTTCTGATTTTGGTTGTTCTGCCCAGCCAAAAGCCATAAAAGGATAAGTAATAGCACCTAATTCTAATTTTTTGTCAGTTTTATCTTTTTTATCATCTTTCGGTGGCGTTGCTACAAAATCTTTGATTTTTTCGGCAGTCCATTTTAGCCAAGTTCCATCAATATTTTGTCCTTCACCTTGCAATGATGTCGCAGATTTCCAACCTGACAGACGAATTTGTCTTTTTTCTTCCTTGTTATTTGAAGGAATTTGCAAAACAATATTTTCTTTTTCTATTTTAATAGTTGCTGAAATTGCAACAGTATCTTTTTCAAAAAGTTTTGCTTCTTGCTTTTCTATTTCTCCTTCAATTTTTAATTTATAAGTTTGTGAACCTGCCGTAAGTTTATATTCTCCACGCAAATCTGTGAAATTTGATTCTTTAAGGGTATGTTTTTTGCCATTAATCCAATTTTCATGAATAATTGCCCCTTTTTCAAACACATCTTTTGAAGTAATTAGAAAATTTGCCATAGCACCTTTTTTCAAACTGCCTAATTCATTTTCTACTTTCAATAATTGTGCAGGGGTAAAAGTTAAGGCTTTTAATGCAATTTTTTTATCTAAACCATACTCAATAGCTTTCAAAATATTTTTGAAAAAATCATTTTTATTTTTCAAACCTTGACTTGTAAACGCAAATTCAATATTTGCTTTTGCCAAACTTGCAGCATTTGCAGGTGCAAGTTCCCAATGTTTCATTTCTGTCAAACTTACATTTAGTGCCTCCAATGGGTCTGCAACGTCTAATGCCTCTGGATAATTGACAGGAATTATCATCATAGCATTCGTTTTTTTGATTTCTGCAATGCGTTGATATTCATCACCGCCACCTTTAATGATGTACTGTTTTCCAAATTCATCACCTACTTTATCGGCACGCAAAACGTCTAATTTGCTCGAAACCTCAAAAATTTGTGGCAAATCCTGCGTTTTATTCCAATTATCTAATGAAATGTTGTATTCTTTCTTATTTCCACCATTTTTATACCATTCTGCATCTAAATAAGTTTGTCTCAACAAGGCAATAGAACCCATTAAAGAACTCGGATAACCTTGAATGGAAGTGCCTTTGTTAAACGAATAATGTGCAGAAGCATCTGATTTGATAATTGTTTTGTTCTCTTTTTCGTCTGCTAAATTGACAATTACGCCTGTTCCCCGTGCAATTCCGTCTGCATGATGCGTAAGCACTGCCCCAAAACCTAAATCACGCAGTTCTTTTGCATCTTTTGGAACTGCTGCAAATTGTTCTGCTCCGTTCATTTCAGGTTTAATTGCTGCATTCCAATTATAAGCACCAACTTTGCGAGAAACATATTCAAGCCTCTGCCAATTTACTTGTTCTTGTTTTGGTTTTGCAATACCATAATCAGAGTAAGCATCAATAAATGAAGGGTAAATAAATTTTCCTTTCAAATCTACAACTTGTGCATCTTTGGGAATTGCGATATTTGTACCAACTTCCTCTATTTTTCCATTATTAATTACTAGTGTTGCATTTGAGATAACTGTCTGATAATCAACAACTATTGTTGCATTTGTGAATACATATCGGCTTGGTCTGTCGTCATAAACTCCATTTATGGGAAATGTTGTGGGAGTTTGGGCAACAGCTGAAAAACTTAAAGGCAATAAACCCAAAGTAGCCACACTTGCAAATGCTATTAGTTTTTTTGCTAACTTTTTTGTCAGTGTTTTTGATGATGGTTTTGGTAATTTTCTCATGATATTTTTTAAGTTAGAAATGTATAAACATAGATAGTATATAAAATTTTTGCTAACAAATGTAGCAAAAAAACGAAATATTTTAATAGAATATCCGAGATTCTTAAAGTCTGTAGCATAGGCTTTAGTCTGTGCTTTTAACATGTTGACAATCAAGCAATTACTTCACAGACGAAAGTATATGATGCAAAATCTTAATAATCTCTATTAGATTATAAATATAGGAACTAATGTTGGCTGTAGTTTGAGTAGTTTTAATGGGAAAATAACTTTCTAAAAATTCAAAATTCTTAGAAAGTTATTTTTAAAACGTATTCTTAATTTCCAAAATGTTCTAATGTTGAGGGCAAAATCCAACCATTCATGGCTGCATGGCGTGCTGCATCAATGGTTTCTTGGAATAAAACGACTTGTGTTGTGCCACCATAAAAATCTTTGAAAACCTCATTTACAAACATAGTTCTTACTTGATTTTTTATATCTCGAATATAAATAGCTAATATCCGATTTGGAAACATCTCTGCAATTTTGCGATAACTTGGTGCATCTTGTTGTCCGCTATCACCAATTAAAATAAAGGACAAATCGGGATACGTTTCCATAATTTTCTGAATTTCCTTAATTTTATGCTCACCATGTGCAGAATTTGAGTTGGCATTTTTGTCTAATTCATAACTACGTAAGCAAAGCACACCTTCGGGCAGGTCATGAATATCAATTAAATGTACCAAAAAATCATAAAGATTCCAAGGACTGCTCGAAACATAGAACATTGGATTATGATTTTCACCATTTTTGCCTTGTTGCAAAGCTCGATAAAATGTTCTCACACCATCAAAAGGCACACGAGTAAGAGCATTTTTGGTAAATGTATTTGTGAGCATCTTAACAATATCAGTTGCCGAAGTTTCTATAATTGTATCATCAATATCGCTAATAATGCCAAAATCTGCTACTGTTGGTGGTATAAACACATTACCAACTTCTTGCAAAGAGCCTGCCTCAAACTGTCCAACTGGTGAAGATTGTAACCGAACTTCAAAACTTTCCGTTCTTGGTAATACTTGTAACTGTCCTTGAGGCTCTATTTCTAACTCAAAATAACCCTCTGCATCAGATACCAGAATATTAGGCACTCCTTGAAATTTTACCTCAACAATAGCTTGACCAATAGCATCACTTTCAAACCTTTTATACATATTAAACATATTGACTAAGGTGCTATCTTGCTCGGTTGGAAGTGTTACTTTTTTTGATTTTAAAACCCGACCTTTGATATACACTTTTTTATCAGAGCCAAAACCACGATAAACAGCTACTTGCACATCACTATATTTGTCGAGAGTTTCTTGTACCTTATTTTTTACTGCATCTATACCATCTTCTGCTGCTACTGCCACCTGTTTAATAAGTTGTTTGCCTTCTACAGCGGCTGTAATTACTTGACTAAGAATGTCGTTCCAATTTGCCATATTTGCGTTGTTTTATTTGTAAACATAGTGATAAATAATAAAAATACCTAAAAAATTATTGATTAATAGGATTTATCTAATATTATGTCAAAATTCAAAAAATTGAAAAAAATATAATTTAATTAGACAATAATCTAAATTTATGGTATTGTTACAAATGTAATATTTTTTATTATCTTTGCAAAAATCTAAAAAATATGATTTTTTTATAATATAAATTGCATAATATTATATATTGTTATTTAAACAAAATCTTATTATGTTTTGAGAGCTAAGTTTGATAACGACATTACTAAATTTTTTTTTTGTCATTATCAAAATGAAAAGAATATTTTATTGTTAAAAACTTTCTTAAAATGCCAAGTAAATTTAGCAATAAGAACAAAATATAACTTACATTAGCTAATAATGTCAAAATAGTTTCTAAACATACTTTAAATTATATCCTTGTGAAAATACTTATTACTTGTCCGCCAATGTTAAGGCGAATTTCAGAATTTGAACATATTTTTAAAGATAAAAATATAGAAATTCACACCCCAAATGTAATTCAAACACTAACAGAAGATGAATTATTGGAGCTTGTTCCTAATTTTGATGGCTGGATAATTGGTGATGACCCAACAACTGAAAAAGTGCTTCAAGCTGGCATAAAAGGTAAACTTCGTGCTGCGGTAAAATGGGGAGTTGGTGTAGATAATGTAGATTTTGTGGCTGCAAAAAAACTCAATTTGCCCATTGTCAATACGCCCATGATGTTTGGAAGTGAAGTTGCTGATATTGCATTAAATTATGTGATTGGATTGGCAAGACAAACCTTTTTGATAGACCGAAAAGTGAGACAAGGCGAATGGATAAAACCTTCTGGAATTTCGCTGAGAGGCAAAAGAGTAGCCTTAGTTGGTTTTGGCGATATTGGTTTGCACACTGCCAAAAGACTTGACATTTGTGGTATGCACTTGCAAATTTATGACCCATACACAAAAGAAAAGATTTCACATTTTGAATTTCTGACTTTTCCAAACAAAATAGAACAAGCTGATTTTATTGTGCTAACTTGTGCTTTAACTCCTGAAACAAAACATTTATTGAATGAGGATATTTTCAAAAAACTAAAAAAAGGAGTGCGAATTATTAATGTTTCTCGTGGTGGTTTAATTGACGAAACAGCATTGATTGCAGCCTTACGTGACGGAACTGTGCATTCTGCGGCTCTTGATGTGTTTGAAAATGAACCATTGCCCTTAACTTCACCTCTGCATGAGTTTGAAAACTGCATTTTTGGTTCTCACAATGCTTCAAATACGATTGATGCAGTAAGAAAAGCAACTTTAAAAGCTATTGAATTATTGTTTGGATTTTTGAAAGTCTGATGATACAATGTTTAAAATCAGTCCAAAAACGTACAATTTTTACCTAAACATGTCCATTTTTGAACGAAAAATAAGTCCTTATTTTTTCGCATTTTTAGAAAAAATGCTTATTTAAGTACATTCATTCCATTTTTGAAAATATTTTATATATTTGGCACAAAATTGGGCTATTTTTATTAAAATCTTACATTTAAAACAAAAAAAACACAATGAAAAAATCTCTTATTTTATCAACCTTAGTAATGTTATTTGCAATGGTTGCACAAGCACAAACCGCCGAAGAAATCATTGAAAAATATTTAAAAGCTATTGGTGGCAAAGAAAAAATTGCAGCCTTAAAATCTGTGAAAATGACAGGAAAAGGAAAACAAGGTCCAATGGAATTTCCACTTGTGGCAATACAAGCTGAAGGAGGCAAACAAAAAAATTCTGTTACTTTTCAAGGAAAAGAAATTGTGCAACCAGCTTTTGATGGCAATACAGGTTGGAGTACAAATTTTATGACTATGAAAGCCGAAAAAATGGAAACAGAAGATGCAGAAAACAAAAAAAGAGAAGGTGCAGATTTTCCTGAAACTTTTTTAGATTATGCGAAAAAAGGTTATAAAATAGCTTTGGAAGGTAAAGAAAAAGTAGAAGGAACAGAGTGTTTCAAAGTTAAATTAACTAAAAAAACAATGTTAATCGATGGCAAAGAGGAAGAAAATGTAGTGTATTATTTCTTTGATACTGAAAATTTTGTGCCTTTGGTATCCCAAACAACAGGTAAAAAAGGACAAGAAAAAGGTGTAAAATTTGAAACTGTTTACAGTGATTATCAAGAAGTTAATGGTTTATATTTCCCATTTTCTATCTCACAAAAAGCCAATGGTGAAGTACGTTTTACAATGGTAATTGAAAAAGTAGAACTTAATGTTGCTGTTGATGACAAGATATTTGCATTTCCAGAGGCAGAAGCAAAAAAATAATTGAATATTTTATTTTGTGTGGTTTCGGTTTCTTAAAACCGAAACCACTTATTGATAATTTTTAAATTTCTTCAAAAACATCAGGCAGATAAATTTGTAAATCGGGGAATAGAAAAGGTCTGGCATTTTCAGTTTCTTCATAGACTTCGTGCAAATAATATTTGTCGTTTTCTAATACAAATTGCTGAATATATTTTTCATTAGGAGAAACTATCCAATATTCTAATACGCCATTTGCTTCGTATAAAGCAAATTTATCTTTTAAATCTACTTTGCTATTTGAAGGAGATAAAATTTCTATAATAAAATCAGGTGAACCATTGCAACCTTTGGTATCAAGTTTTGTTTTGTCGCAAATCACACACATATCAGGCTGCACAACACTAAAAATGTCTTTGTCTGCCAAGAGTGATTTTTTGCGGTTATAAAGCCGAACATCAAAAGGTGCAGCAAAAAAATGGCAGGGGTTTTTATGAAAATAATTACTTATTTGTCTGAAAAGTTCTCCTGATACTTTTTGGTGAAAAGTATTGGGTGCAGCCATTTTGAGTAGATAGCCTTTGATAAGCTCTACTCTTTCTGTAAATTGCCAAGTCAAATAATCTGCATAAGAATATTGCTTGTTAAGGTCTAATTGGTCTATTGAAGTTATCATAACAACAATGCTTTTTATAAATACATACAAATTTAGCATTTTTTTATAATCTATACAAAATTAGTTTTTACAAAAATACATTTTCTAACTTAACTATCATGAACAATAAAAAAACGTGGCTAATAGCTGGGCTTTCCCTTTTATTAGCTAATTTTTCTTTTGCACAAGATGCCATTTCGCTAAAAGGCGAAGAACTTTTTGGCTCTATGCGTGCAAGACAAATAGGTCCAGCATTGATGAGTGGACGTATTTCTGACATTGAAGGACACCCTACAGATTCCAAAATTATCTACATTGGCACTGCGGGTGGTGGTGTTTGGAAATCTGTTGATGGTGGTGTAATTTTTAAACCTGTATTCGATAAATATGTGCAGTCTATCGGTGCTTTGGCTATTGACCCGAAAAAACCCGAAACAGTTTGGGCAGGAACAGGTGAAGTTTGGACAAGAAACAGTGTTTCTGTGGGTGATGGTATTTACAAAACCGAAGATGCTGGCTTAAATTGGACAAAAATGGGTTTGGAAAAAACCGAAAGAATTAGCAGCGTAAAAATTGACCCTACAAACACAAATACTATGTATGTGGGTGCAATGGGTGCATTATGGGGTGCAAGTGCAGACAGAGGCGTATATAAAACGACTGATGCGGGCAAAACTTGGGAGAAAATCTTTTATGTTGATGAAAATACAGGTTGTTCAGAATTGGTAATGGATCCAAAAAATCCAAATATTTTATATGCTTCTTTTTGGGAATTTCGTAGAACTGCCTTTTCTTTTAACTCTGGTGGTGCAAAAAGTGCTTTGTATAAATCCGTAGATGCGGGCAAAACTTGGGAGAAAATTCACAACGGTTTTCCTGCGGGGAAATTGGGTAGAATTGCAGTAGCAGTTGCTCCTTCTAATTCGGATATTTTATATTCGGTTATCGAATCTGAAAAACCTGAAAATAAAGGTCTTTATAGGTCTGATGATGGTGGTAAAAATTGGAAATTTTTGAATGGAGATTTCGAATT
>JAYTNF010000312.1:0-11866 GCA_043748455.1 Cytophagales bacterium | reverse complement strand
TAATGTAAGTTGCGTAGAATGTACCGCACCCTTTGGCGGGGGTTGCCTCCAACTGCAAGGTTGTTGCAAAATAGCAATAAGTTTGCTTTGTAAATTTATTAAAAACCTTGCAGTTGGAGGCAACCCCCGCCAAAGGGTGCGGTACATTCTACGCAACTTACATTAGTTAGTCAAATATAATTTAAACTAAACTTTTGGAAAGTTTCAAATTTTCCAAAAGTTTAAACTATAAATTTATGAATTTATCTATTTTAGTGATGTCTTGCGATGCTTTTGAAGATGTTTGGCAACCTTTTTTTACTTTATTCGAGAGATACTGGGCAGATTGTCCGTTTCCAAAATATTTTTGCACAGATGAAAAACCTGTTCAGCAGCAAGGTTTTATTCCAATAACCGTTGGTAAAAATTTGGCTTGGTCATATCGTTTAAAACATGCATTGCAACAAATTGACACACCTTATGTATTATTTTTGCAAGATGATTTTTTTCTCATGAAACAGGCTGATACAGCTCGAATCATGCGTTATGTAGGAATTTTAGAGCAAGAACAGGCAGGAATTTTGCGAATTTTTCCAACTCCACCACCAGACTTAGCTTTCAAAAACTATGAAGATGTTGGTTTAATAGCTAAAAATGTGCCTTATCGAGTTTCTTGTCAAGCTGCAATTTGGGATAAGGAAGTTTTATTGCAACTTATTGACGAAACAGAAAATATTTGGGCTTTTGAAATAGAAGGAACAAAAAGAGCTAATGACATTGAAAAACCGTTTTTAAGTGTTTTTGTTGATGACAAAGGCACACCATTAGAAATTGGAAATTATGCTTATACTTATTTTTGCACCGCAGTTTTGAAAGGAAAATGGATGCGAGGTGCAATAGCATTATGTAAAAAGGAAAATATTGCATTAGATTTTAATAAAAGACCCATAGAAACTTGGTGGCAAGAAAATAGACGTTATATTTATGACCGTACGCCACAATTTTTGCAAAGATATATGTGGTATTTATTGTTTAGAATTTTGAACTAAGTATATTTACACAAACAACAACTAACCTTCGAATTTAATCTTATAATTATGTTAAGAATTATTACTATTTTTCTTTGTTTCTTACTTTATGTAGGAATCACGGAACAAGCATTTTCTCAAAATAATAGACTCTCTCCAAGCTATAAACGACAAGTTTCAGCAAAAATTAAAGAATTAAAATTGCAAAGACGTGAGTTTGTACGCAATAAAAATTACGAAGAAGCTGCAAAAGTTACATGGAGAATAGCAAGCAAATATGCTGAACTTAAACAAGATGGAAGTGTAACAGGTGAATATACAAAAGCTATTGAGTACGCAAATAATGCAAATAATCCCAAACTGCACGCCTACGCATACGAAAGATTGGCGGATAATTATGACAATTTAAAATTTCATACCAAAAAAATCCAGAGTTATGACCAAGCCGCAAGCCGTTATAAAGCTGCACAAGCTATTGAAAACTATGCAGTTATTTTACAAAAAATAGCAAAATATGCTTATGAAGTTAAGAAATATTCACCCATGATTGGTGCAGTGGAAGATTTATTAGAAAACTCTGATGATTATAAACTTTCTCATTTAGAGCAAGAGGCTTATTGCAAAATGATGATTGAGGCACAAACCGAAGAAAAAAACGAGGAATCTATCAAGTTTTATGACAAACTTTTAGATGACTTAATGCAGACTCCAAATCGTGAAAAACTTATTAACCTGCCTAAAAAAAACAAATCTACTGAAGATGGCATTGATATGATGTTGATTTCTGAAAGAGAAGTTGATATTTTGAGAAAAGTGAAACGTGGACTTTCACAAGAGGTTGAAAATCAAGCAGATAGTATTCAGCAACAACAAAATTTTTTAAAGCAACAACAAGACAGTTTGGCTAAGAAAAACTTAGAAATTGGACTTAAAAATGCTGAAGCAAAAGCACAAGAGGCAAAAGGAAATTTACTTTTATTTGGTATTTTGGGTGCATTTGCATTATTAGTTGTTTCAGGAATTGCCTTTGTAATGCAATTAAAGGCAAAGAAAAAAGTAGAACAGAAAAATATTGAGATTGAGGCACAAAAACAACTTATTGAGGTTGAAAGACAGAAATCTGATGAATTATTGCTTAATATTTTGCCACTAGAAACTGCCAATGAATTGAAAGAAAACGGAAAAGCAACGCCAAGAAGTTATGAAATGGTTACAGTTTTATTTACAGATTTTAAAGGCTTTACAAATCTTGCCGAAAAAATGACTGCCGAACAAGTGATTTCAGAATTAGACTATTGCTTTCTGAATTTTGACAAAATTGTAGATAAATATAATTTAGAAAAAATTAAAACCATTGGCGATGCTTATATGTGTGCGGGTGGTGTACCTGTTGCAAATACAACAAATGCTTATGATGCGGTAATGGTTGGTTTGGAAATGCAGGAATTTATGTATCAGTGGAAGGAAATGAAAAAAGCAAAAAATGAACCTTATTTTGAATTGCGATTGGGTATTCATACAGGAAAAGTGGTTGCAGGAGTTGTGGGAACAAAGAAATTTGCTTATGATATTTGGGGAGATGCCGTAAATATTGCAGCAAGAATGGAATCAAGCAGCGAAGTGGCGAAAGTAAATGTGTCAGGTACAACATACGAATTGGTGAAAGACAAATTTACAGCAACTTATCGGGGCAAAGTTCCTGCGAAGAATAAAGGTGAAATTGATATGTATTTTATTGATGGCAAAAAGTAACTATTAGACTTCTTGCAAAATCCTTTATCATTCCAAGCAAAGACTTGTTTTTGATACCAAAAGACTTTGGCAAGAAGTATATTCAAAAGACAAGTCAAAATATTAATTTCATACCTTACTATTTATTACTTATGAACTCAGTTTTAAAATATTGTTTTATTATTGCAACTGTTTGCCTTACAAACGTAACTTTGCCAATATTTGCCCAAAAAATAGACAGGGCTGCGGTTGTCAAAAGAAATATTCCAACACTCAACCATTTAGACCCTTATTCATCTTTTACGGTTGGCAATAGTAATTTTGCTTTTACTAGTGATATTACAGGTTTGCAAAGTTTCCCTGAAAAATACCCAAGTGGTGCAGCAGTGCAACTCGGCACAATGGCACAATGGGGTTTTCACTCAACGCCAAATCCCGCAAATTATAATATTTTTGATTATCCACTAACTACTCATGAAATTGGAGGCAAAAAACGAGGTTATTTAATTACAAAAAATGATGTTGCAGGCAATTATCTTGACCGAAATCCGCACCGTTTTCATTTAGGTTTTATTGGTTTGCAAATGACTTTGGCAAATGGTAATCTTGTAAAAGCTGAAAATATTACAGCAATTTCTCAAAATTTAGATATTTGGAATGGAGTTATTAATAGCCTTTTTATTGTGGAAGGAGTTTCTGTAAAAGTCCAAACTTGTGTGCATCCAACAACAGATTTGGTGGCTATTAAGATTGAATCAGAGTTAATAAAACAAGGTCGTTTAAAAATAAAAATGACTTTCCCGTACGCAAACTCGACAGATAAGGAGGCAGATTTTGGTATTGATTGGACAAAAAACTCACGTCATAGCACTGTCCTTATTCCAAGCAAAGATAAAAATGAAGCACCACTTTACCGAAGTATGGACAATATCAATTATTATGCCCATTCAAAATGGGATAATGGTAGTTTTGCTTTAGATATGGTGCAACATATTGCACTAATCACACCTGATAATAAGAAAAATTCATTTTCATACATTTGTCATTTTAACAAAGGAAGTTATCCCGAAACAAATTTACCTGATTTTGAAACCACCAAAGCCACAGCCGCAGAATATTGGCATGGCTATTGGAATCGTGGTGCTTTCATAGATTTTGGTGCTTGCACAGACCCACAAGCCAAAGAATTAGAACGTAGAGTAATTTTGTCTCAATACCTTACTGCAACCCAATGTGCAGGAAATGTGCCGCCCCAGGAGTGTGGACTCACACAAAATAGTTGGGTAGGAAGGTCGCATTTAGAAATGCACTGGTGGCATGGATTTCACTTTATGCAATGGGGTAAAAAAGATATGTTTGAAAAAAGTATGCCTTGGTATTATAAAATTATGCCTTTAAATGAAAAAATAGCGAAACATAAAGGTAGAAATGGTTTTATTGTTCCAAAATGTGTTGATGATAATGGCGTGCCAAGAGTAAATTTTATGGAATGTTATATTTTTTGGCAACAACCTCACCCTATTTATTATGCAGAAAAATTGTATGAACTCAGTCCAACCGCCGAAACCTTGAATAAATATAAAGAACTGGTATTAAAAACAGGTGATGGCATTGTTTCTTTTTTTAGTTATAACGCACAAAAAAAGCAATATTATTTGGGAAATTATCAAATTCCAGCACAAGAAGCATACGATGCAGCAACAGTGATTAATCCAACTTTTGAATTGGCATATTTCTATTTTGGATTAACAAAAGTACAAGAATGGCGAAAAAGATTAGCCATGCCACCAGATGCAGAAATTGATAAAATTTTAAATGCTTATCCACCTTTGCCAACACATGACGGTGTCTATATTGGACATGAAAATGCACCTGATACCTACACAAAATACAATAGAGACCATTTTTCAATGCTTATGGTATTAGGATTTTTGCCTCAACAAAAAATAGTTGACAAGCAAACAGTGGCAAGAACTTTTGAAAAAGTATTGCAAACTTGGAATTTTAGTAAAACTTGGGGTTGGGATTACGCAGTATTGGCAATGACAGCCTCAAAATTAGGCTTATATGACAAAACTGTCGAAATGTTACTAAAAGAAAGTCCACAAAATATTTGGCGCAATAACGGCAATAACTCATATAATAATGACCTTAGTGTATATTTACCTGGGAATGGTGCTGTTTTGAGTGCAATAGCCATGATGGTAAAAGATAATTCTTTTCCTAAAAACGGAAAGTGGAATGTAAAAACAGAGGGATTTTAATGATTAAATAAGTTACCAAGTTTTGAAAACTTGGTAACTTGATTATTATTAACATCTACAAAAGGTTTATTTATATCATTTTAAAAATAAGCTAAAATTCGTTTATATTGCTATTTTTAAAGTTTTATCATCTAATTTTACTAGTAAACTAAATTTGACTTAACAATCGTAACCATTAGAGTTTATTAATACATATTAAACTTTTCGGCAGTTTTTACACAGTCTGCAAAAATAAAATCTAAAACTCCTAATAATTTATTTGGATTATCTAAGCCAATACCTAACGGGTGTTTGTGAATAATTTTGCCATCTAATTTGCCAAATTCCCAGCCTTTGCCAATACTTACAATAGCATAAATTGGTAGTTCATTGTTTTCGTTCAAGAGCCTTGCTACGATTAACTGCCGATATACATCTGCCCAGCCTTTTTCATAATCATCATTTTTAGCTTCTACGGTTATCAATAGTGGTTTTTGAAAACTATTTGCCCCTGTTTTATCTTTTGGCGTTACAACATAATCAGGTATCAAAACCAAATCTTCATATTTTATTTGTGGATGGCTAAAAAGTTTTGCTTTGGGATTTCGTTTCCACGCCTCTTTCAAAATTGGAAAAATCAGGGCTTCGCAAGCATAAAACTCCATATCTGTATCTCCACGATTAGCAATAACAAATTTCAAATCCTCTTTTAAATAAGCAGGAATTTCAATAGAATTTATAGCATCAAAATCTATAAATTCGTTGGTTTCTATTTTTAAACCAAAATGTGTTAGTAACTCCGAGTTATTTTTAAATTCGCTAAATTTCATAGGTCTTTGTTCATTATTGCACAAAGATAGGGATTTTAGTGTTAAAATTAACTAAAAAGCCATAAGGTTTTAAAAACCTTATAGCTTTAAGTTTTCTGCTCTTGCAATTCCGCCAAATATTTTGCTAATTTCTGTTTTTGTTCCTCAAAATGACTGTGAAAATATGTAATGACTATGATTTTTTAAATCCGAAAATTACACAATTTTGCTATGCTTTTAATATTTCGTAAATATACAAAAATTCGTATATTTGCATAAATGAAAAGCAATTACAAATTATTCTAATTATGGCAAAGAAAAAAGAGTGGAAAGAAGGCGAAATTGTTCTTGCTTTTGGGTTAGCAAAGTTAATGCAACCTACTCCCTTGATGTTGGAATGGCTGACGGTTAAAGAACCAGAATTTTCTATTGAAGAAAAGTATTATTTTGATAATATCTATCAAAGAGGGGTATTGCATAGTGGCACGTGGAGTGAAGAAAATTTAAAAATGAAATTTATTAGCCCTGTTTTGCAATTTGGGCATTTGATAGATGATACAAATTTTGTTTCGTTTTTTGATGCCCCGTTAGTAGCTACGGTAAATGGCTATAAACTTTCGGTAAAGGCAGACTTTGTTATTGGTAGCGGCTTGATGGATTTTATGCAAAAACCTTACTTTCACTTTCAGGAATATAAACCTAATAAAAAACCAACAGGAGATTCTATGGCACAACTTTTAGAGGCTTTTTTGATTGCACAGCAAGAAAATGCAGATGCAAAACCTTTATATGGTTGTGAGGTAGTTGGAAGAAATTGGACTTTTGTCATTTTAGAAAATAAAGAATATTGTGTTTCTAAATCTTTTGACAGCACCGAAAAAGACGATTTATTACAAATTATTGCCATTCTCCGTAAATTTAAGTGGATTTTAGAAACAAGGTTGTTGTAAATATTACATAACCTATAAAGTTTTGTATTGCTTTTTTGTATATTTGCATAACTCAAAAGCAATTATAAATTATTATAATTATGGCAAAGAAAATCAAATCATATTCCGAAGCAGAACTGATAAAAATGTTTGGTTTAGAACGTAGTGTAGGTAATAATGAGCATCCTCTGATGGAGGAATGGACAACTACTTTGACAGAACTCAATGCAGGAGAGCAATATCTTTTTGACGAAATTACAAGAAATTTAATAAGTCAAATAGATGGTTGGAATGAGGAGATGCTGAAGATGAATTTTATTGCACAAGTGATTATTTTAGGGCATTTGAGAGAAACAAAACAATATAAAACCTATTATGAAAGCACAATAGAAGCTACGGTTGATACTCATTTTCTCAAAGTGAGGGCAGATATGATGGTGGCAAAAGGTATTTTAGAAATTCCCGAAACTCCGTATTTTTATTTTCAAGAATATAAGAAAGTAAAAGAGCCGAAAGGAGATGTTACAGCACAATTAGTAGAAGCATTTTTAATTGCACAAGAGAATAATAAAAATAATAAGCCGTTATATGGCTGCACTATAATTGGCAAATATTGGGAGTTTTATATAATGGAAAATCGTACTTATTGCATTTCTAAACCTTATCTTTGCACCGAAAAAGACGATTTATTACAAATTATTGCCATTCTTCGTAAATTTAAGTGGATTTTAGAAACAAGGTTGTTGTAAAAATAAAACTTTCCAAAAGTTTTTTAACTTTTGGAAAGTTGCAATTAAATTCCCCTAATACAAACTCGGAAAACCCTTTGGATTTACCTCATTCATCAATTCATAGACCTTATCAAAAACAGTTTCGTGAATTTGGTTTTGAGTAAATTAAGACTTATTAGGATTTTTTAAATTAAATAATCCACGATAAAAGTAAGGGAAAGTATATTTTCTATTTTTACCTTGCCCTATCAAGTTTTCAGTAATAATACCATTATTGATGAGCCATTGTATCATTCCCTCCTTTTTTGTATCATCAGATGAATTATCTACCAAACCTAAAATTTCTGTATTGGGGTATTGTCTAATAAATAATGACAAGATATTTTTAAATTCATCTTCATAATAATTATACATTTTAGCAAATTTTATAACTCTTTCTGGTAATTGGAAAAAATTATAAAAATCTGTTAATGAATGGTTACCAATTTCACTTTCTAAATCCTTATAATAAATTTTAGCAGCTTCTTCACGATACTTTTTCTCTGTATAATATTTAGGCGAAATAAGCGGAAAAGATGTGTGCTGTCTATCTGCCTGAATAGCATTGACAGATAATGTTATTAACTCCCAAAAAGAACGAATATTTATTTGCTTTAATCCGTCTTGCATATTATCAGCAAACCAATTATAGCTAATTTTATAGTTACTGTTATTAGTTCCATAGTAATCTGCCCGTTTATCAAAAATAGGAATAATCAACTTTTCAAAACTTTCTTTATGCAAAATAAGCTGTTTATTGTTATCCATTTCTTGTTCTATTTCTACAATAAGTTGTTCTACATTTTGTAAAATATTTTCAGTATCTGCAAAAAAGTGATAAGCTAAAAGGTATTGATAAAACAATTCTCTTTTTGCAGGCTTATTGAGTGTGATTTTGAAAAAATAAGCAAATAACTCATCAGCCTGCCAAGAAATATCAATAACATTGTATTTTTGTAAGCTCAAAAAATTATTAGCTGTAATTTTTCTTTCGTTAAATAAATCTGCACGCATAAATATTTTAGGCAAAAATTCACTAAAATCTGCATTGTTGCCCCAAAAGTCAAGTAAAGGTTTTGTTGCCAACCTCCATTTTTCCAAAGGCAAAATAGCATCTAATCTATCAAAAGAAAGGATAACTTTTTTATTCGCTAATTTTAATTGTTTATTGATTTGGCGTAATTGTGAAAGCGTATTGTCTAATTTGTCTTGGTGAATATTCAAATTACTATCAACAATAGTTTTTATCCAAGTAGAAAAATCTTCTGAAAATTGCTGGTAAATCTGCATGGCAGGGTGGGAAAAAACAGCATGGCAAGAAACCAATTTCCAATAAGCATTGTATGTGGCTTCTGTAAATTTGTCTATGTTATTGTAATCATTGCTGATATTTCTTGGCTCTATGGCGTTTATAACATTGATAAAAATATGTTGTGCTTTTTTCTTACTTGCTCGGTAGCAAATTTTTTCAATCATCACATCATTGTCTGTGTTCTTGTCATTAAGTATTCTATACAAAAAAGTTTTTCCTGCACCTTTACCACCCAAAACAATAAACTTACTTTTTATAAAAATGTCAGCCATAAAATCACGCACAAAAAACTCTTCTGCCAGTTTTTCTTGTGGTTGTTTTTCTCCTGTAAGTTTAGGATAGGCTATGTCTGCCAAAAAATTATGTTTGATTATATTGGTGTTATCTACCGAAAGTTGAGTTTTCCAAACCTCTATTTTTTTGGTTAAAGAAAGATTAGACAAGGTTGTTGTTGCAGTATTTTCCAAATTATTTACTGCAATATTTTCTGTTTTGGTAATTGGTATATTGGTATTAGGCTTTTTTTTTTCAAAATGAAATTTATAGATTTCATCAAAAAAAGTTTTAAAATTGCCCTTGTATTTTAGGTTAATATCTTGTACTAAATCATAAAATTTTTTCTCACCCAAACGTGGTGTACCCAACAATGTTAAATCCTTGATAAATTCTATATGACTTGTTTTAAAGTGCAGAGGGTTTTTTTCGTCAGTTTCTGCATCTAATAAAATAGCCTCTATTCTCTCTTTTAGTTCGTCTTCTTCCACACTATCGTTGGCAAGCCCTTTGATAAACCAAATGTTTTTATTTTCTGCTTTGTTAAACACCACATTTTCATTCTCATCTCTTTTTATTATTGGTTTTTGTTGTAAGAAATGGTTGATAAAAAACTCAATACCTGGCACTGTTTGTTGATTTATGCCAAAAAGTCCAACAATACTTTGTGAATATTTTGCAAGTGTGGCAAAAGTATCATTAAAACCTGTACGAGAGTCGAATAATATCATCGAGTTTTCATCATCTAACTCAAAGTCTTTGATAATATCTTGTATAAATTCGTAAAAATTATTAGATAAATCTAATCTTGCTAAACCTTCTAAATACCATTTTTGCTGCTCATTTGCAGATGACAAATTGCCCGCAGGAATAATATAAACTTTTCCTTTGCTATTAGGCATATTAATTTCGTCATAACAATAATTATCCTTAATAATATTTGGTCTTTCTACTCCCAAATGCAAATTAAATTCCTTGTCTAAAATATATTCAATAACACCATTTTTGGCTTGTAAAGTATCTATAAAAAAATAATTTCCGTTAGACAAACCTGGTGCCTCAAAATCGCAATCTACCACAACCACTTTTTTATTATGTTCCATTGCCATATAAGCAGCAAAACAAGCTAAGGCAGTTGTCCGACCCATTCCGCCTTTATAGCTATAAAAAGTAACCACAGGAACAGCAACTTGCACATTTTCGGGTTCTAAAAGTTCGGTTAAGCGGCGGCGGTGCGAGAAATAAACTTTTTCATCATTATTTTTAAATTTTTCAAATTCGTAGTCTTCTACTGTTGTTTGACTTACAAATATTACATTCTGATAAGGTACTAATGTAGGAATAGCAAATAATTCACTTTCGTCAAGCTCTGTTTTTACCAATAATTTTAACTCTATTGTAGCATCAACTTGTACTACTATTTTATAGTCAGCTATTTTATTTTTTATTTTATCGAGTTCAATTTTAAGAACTTCTATAAGTTTTTTTGTGAGTTTCATAAGTTGGTTTATTTAGTCTCTTGTTTCTGGGTGAAAATTTTTACAAGCATTAAATACTGCCTTAGCCCCTGAAAGAAAGTCAAAGACTTGATTTATCGTTAAATTAAATTTAATAGGCTCTGTTTCTGCCTTATTGTAACGAACTTCTGCTTCCCATTCATCAAATAAATTTTGACATTTGTTGAAAACTGACAAATTAATAGGAGTTGCTACTTTTAAGTAATTTTCTCCAAACACTTTTTGAAAACCTCCTAATCTATGATTGCCATCCGCAATTATACAAGTTTCTGGGTTCTCATTAATCTTACTTCTAAAAGATATGTTCTTTTTCCCTACCCCACCAAGCTCAGCAACTAATGTTTTCTTATGCTTTATTTTTGGAAAATGATGAAAAATAACCATACAATAAGTACATTCTATTACATAACCCGCCAAATAGTATAAATCTGTTAAAAGATGGTCTTTCAACATAATTTCACCTTTATTAAGAGAACTGTTTTTATCCTCTATTTTCCTAATTTCCAGCAAATTATTTTGTAATTGTAAACAAACCGCCAAATGTCTTTTAGCAGCTCTATAATATTCGTTACGAACTTCGTATGCCATTTCCTAATCAAATTTTTACTTGCAATAATACACTAAAATTACCAAAAACTCAAAATAGTTTGAATTTTTAGCTAATAAATAACTATCGGCAGGGTTTTCAACCACTGCCGAAGTTACAAAATTTAAAACCTAATACAAACTCGGAAAACCTTTTGGATTTATCTCATTCATCAATTCATACACCTTATCAAAAACAGTTTCGTGATTTGGTTTTGAGTAATAATCACCGTCAGAACCGTAGGCTGGGCGGTGGTCTTGGGCAGCAATACAAACAGGTTTGCTATCCAAATAATGATACGCATTTTGTTCGTCAATTACTTTTGCCATCATATACGCAGTTGCACCTGCCGACACGTCTTCGTCTGCAAAAACAACCCGATTAGTTTTCTTTATCGACTCCGTAATGCTGTGCGTAAGGTCAAAAGGCAACAAACTTTGTACGTCTATCACTTCGCAACTGATACCAACTTCGGCTAATTGGTGGGCAGCTTCCATCACAATTCTGCACATAGAGCCATAAGTAACAACTGTAACATCTGTACCTGCACGCAAAATTTCGGGCATTCCCAACGGAACAGTAAATTCGCCGAGATTTGCAGGGATTTTTTCTTTCAAACGGTAGCCATTCAAACATTCGATAACTAAGGCTGGTTCATCGGCTTGCAAAAGTGTGTTATAAAAACCTGC
>JAYTNF010000311.1:0-2374 GCA_043748455.1 Cytophagales bacterium | reverse complement strand
TCGAAAGTAACAAGTTCTATCATTCAAAACACAATTATTCAAACAAATACACACATAGAAAACGCAAATTTAAAGGATTCTATGATTGGAAATCATGTAAAATACCACAAACAAGCAACAGATTTGAGTATTGGAGATTATAATGTGGTGAAATAAGCTGATTTATGAAAGTTATACCTTTTGGAAAGTTTTAAACTTTCCAAAAGGTAATTGATAACTATTTCGTTTCTAATAACTTATACAATTCATCTAATTTTGGAGACAATACAATTTCTGTACGTCGATTTTTACTTCTGCCTTCGGGTGTTGCATTATCAGCTTTTGGAAATAACTCACCTTTACCCGCAGGTGTGATGCGTTTTACATCAACTTGATAATCTTTTGACAAAATTCGCAAAATAGAGTTTGACCTTATGACACTCAAATCCCAATTGTCACTAAATTGTGCAGTTTTAATAGGCACATTATCCGTATGACCTTCGATGGCTATCTGAATATCTGGATTTTTATTTAATTCTGATGCCAATTTACCAAGTGCTTCTTTGCCCTTTGCATCTACATCTGTTTTGCCTGATTTAAACAATAATTTATCGGACATGGAAACATAAACCAAACCATTTTTTAGTTCCACCGAAAGTTCATCAGAATTAAAACTACTCAAAGCACCTTTAATTTTGTCTAATAATGCTTTTGCGGCAGCATCTTTACGACTAATTACGTCTTGTAATTCTTTGACAACTTTTTCACGTTCTGCTAATAACCTTTCTTTTTCAGCTAATTCTTCCTCTTTTTTGCGAAGTTCTGCTGCTAATTGTTCATTAGTCTGTTGTGTTGATGAAATTTTGGCTTTGTTGTCTTTGTCTAAGTTTTTATATTTATCCTCAATTTCTTTGATTTTCGCCACTAAATCTTTGTTATTTTTGTCAGAATTACCATACTTTTTCAAAGCTTCACGCAATGCTGCACCTAATTTTGTGGTATCGGATTTTAACATGGAAACCACTTTGTTGCAATCACTCAATGATTTTTGTACTCTTTCTTTGCTGGCAACTTCGTCATCAAATTTTTTTTTACTTACCACACAAGAGGATAATAAGCAAGATGACAACAGACATAAACAAAGAAGATATAAAGATTTTTTTTTCATTTTTATAGGTATTAAAAAATAGTTAATAAATTAATTTTTTGGTATATTAGCAATAAGTTAGCCTTTGAAAATTGCATTATTTTTTATAAATTTTTAAAATATACTTAGCAATTTCTTGAAATAGTAAAATTAATATCAAAATACATTACAATATTACCAAATTTATGGAATCAAGCAAAATTATTGATAGTTTTTTAGGCTTTTGCGTGGCAGATGCACTGGGAGTTCCTGTCGAATTTCGGGATAGAGAGCAAATGAAACAAAACCTTGTTACAAATATGCGGGAATATGGCACACATCAGCAACCCGCAGGAACTTGGTCTGATGACAGTTCTATGGCTTTTTGCTTGGCAGAAAGTTTGTGCAAAGGTTATGATTTACACGATATTGCAAATAATTTTGTAAAATGGTATGAACATGGATTTTGGGCTGCACATGGAAAAGTTTTTGATATTGGCATCGCAACTGCACACGCACTAAAAAGAGTAAAAAATGGTACAAATCCATTATTATCAGGTGGAATAACAGAAAGAGATAATGGTAATGGCTCATTGATGCGAATTTTACCGTTGATTTTCTACATAAAAGATAAAGATATAAAAACTCGTTATGAACTTGTTGCAGAGGTTTCTAGCATTACTCACGCACATATTCGGGCTATTTTAGGCTGTTTTATTTATACAGAATTTGCTTTGCAACTTTTAGCAGGACAAGAAAAAAGGCAAGCCTACAAAAATATGCAAATTATTGTGAATGATTTTATACAAAAATTTGAAATTTGTTCGTCAGCAGAATTAAATAAATATTATAGAATATTAGAAAACCCTATTCAAGATGTAGAAATTAAAGACATAGAAGAATACGAAGAACATAGAATTTACTCATCGGGTTATGTTGTAAGTACCTTAGAAGCAAGTATTTGGTGCTTTTTGAAAACTGAAAACTATGCTGATGCTGTCTTAAAAGCTGTTAATTTGGGTTCAGATACAGATACTGTTGGTTGTGTAACAGGCGGATTAGCTGGGCTTTATTATGGTGCAAGTACAATTCCCCAAGAATGGATAGATGTCATTGCAAGAAAAGAAGACATCATAAATTTAGCAGAAAACTTCGCCAAAGCAGTTTAAGTTTGTATAACTTGCGTGAATTTAAGCAAACTTTCTATGACTTTTGCACATTTTTTGTCATAGATAGGTATAAAAGTTAAAATCACAACGAAATATGAAA
>JAYTNF010000310.1:0-2431 GCA_043748455.1 Cytophagales bacterium | reverse complement strand
GTGGTAATTCGTTTAAGTTTAAACAATAAAATGAGTTCTCCCTCTTTATATTGCTTACCATTTGTTTCGTCTTCTTCGGTATTTTTTTTGTTTGCCATAGTTGTAAATATAAAATAGTATTGGTGTTTTGTAAAAGACTATAAACAAAGATAGCGAAATATTAGCAAAAAAATATTTTAGTTCATTTACATTTTTTTAACTTAATTAAATACTAAAAGCATTTAACATTTTTATGGCAGTAATTGCAGCTTCATCACCTTTATTTCCGTGTTTTCCTCCTGCCCTATCTATTGCTTGTTGCTGATTATCAGGAGTTAATACGCCAAAAATAACAGGTTTATTATATTTTAAAGCTATTTCTGTAATTCCATTTGCAACAGCCATACAAATAAAATCAAAATGACGAGTTTCTCCTTGAATGACACATCCTAATGCTATAACTGCATCAATATCAGCACGTTGGGCAGCAAACTGTGAACCTAAACTTAACTCAAAACTTCCTGGAACATCATAACGAATAATGTTTTCTACCTTCACGTGATGTGCAAGCAATGCGTTATATGCACCTTGATAAAGTGCTTCTGTGATTTCGCTGTTCCATTCGGCAACAACGATAGCATATTTTTTATCAGTTTGATTCGACAAACTGTCAGATAGGTTTTTATCTGAATGGATATTAAGATTTTTGTGTGTAGAAGACATTGGAAATATGAGATATAAACTGTAATATATAATTAAATATTTGCTAATATATTTATAATATTATGATATATAAGCTATATTGTGATTGCACATAAAATATAGCTTATATATCAATTCAATAAAGAATTAGCCTTCAAAGGTAAGCTAAAATATGAGTAGTGCTACAAATCTAATGTTTTTATTTTGGTCTCATTGGTGGTATGTCATTAGTATCACAGTGATACTATAATACACATCAGGAAATGATTTTGAATAAATTAGAACTAATAGTTTTAAAGAACTTATAATTTGACAACGACATCGATAATTTCAATGTTTAGACTTTTCTTAATTAAAATTATCTTCTCCTTGCTCTATAAGGCAAACTACGATTTGCAAACCAATAAATAATAGGAAAAATCAGCAAAGTTAGCACCGTTGCTGTAACCAAACCACCAATAATAATAATTGCCAACGGTTTTTGACTTTCAGAGCCGATGCCTGTCGATAAAGCTGCGGGCATCAAACCAATAGAAGCCATTAAGGCAGTCATCACCACAGGACGAGTTCGATGGGCAATTCCTAATTTTATGGCATCATCTAAACTTTCGCCTCGCCCTAAATTGTCGTTAAATTCCGAAATCAAAATCACACCATTTTGTACACAAATTCCAAACAAGGCAATAAACCCAACACCTGCCGAAATTCCAAAGTTCATACCCGTAATATGTAGTGCCAAAATACCACCAATTAGGGCAAAAGGCACATTTAACAGCACCAAACCTGCATCTTTCATTGAGCCTAAACTGATAAAAAGCAAGACAAAAATCCCAATTAAACTGATAGGAACAACTTGCAATAACCGACTTGTTGCCCGAACTTGATTTTCAAATTCGCCTGTCCACGTTAAACTTGTGCCTTTTGAAAGTTTGACTTTTTTGTTTACTTCTGCTTGTGCTTCTGCAATGGTACTGCCCAAATCACGTTCTCTAACCGAAAATTTTACGCCAATAAACCGTTTATTGTTATCACGATACACGAATGCGGGACCTGTAATGGTTGTTATTTTGGCAATTTCACTCAAAATAATTCGAGTATTGTTTAAAGTTGGCACTTTTAAACGTGCAATTTGGTCTTCTGTTTGGCGGTATTCAAAGGGATAACGCACACGAATTTGAAATTTTCGTTCTCCTTCATACATCACATTCGCCGTTTTTCCACCGATTGCCATTTCTATTGCAGCTTGGGCATCGGACATTGAAACGCCATATAAACCCATTTTTTGCTCGTCAAGTTGGATTTGAATTTCAGGTTGCCCCACATTTCGCAACACACCCACATCTTTAATTCCATTTACATTTTTCACAGCCTCAACCACTTGCGAAGCAATTTTATCTAAGGTCGCCAAATCATCACCAAAAATTTTTATGGCATTATTTGCATTCATACCTGCCACAGCTTCGGCAACATTGTCGATAATTGGTTGGGAATAATTGTAATTAATACCTTGATATTTTTTCAATTCCATATCCATTTCATCAATTAAACCGTCTAAACTAATTTTTCTTGTCCATTCGTCTTTATGTTTCAAATTTACTTGCATTTGCACATAATAAAATCCGCTTGGGTCTGTTCCATCATTTGACCTGCCTGTTTGGGACAAAACTCCGTTTACTTCGGGAAATTTTCGCAAGGTTTGGCGTAAAGTATGCACCATTTTTACGGTTTCGTTTAGCGACATTGACATTGG
>JAYTNF010000309.1:0-19389 GCA_043748455.1 Cytophagales bacterium | reverse complement strand
ATATTGATTACTATTATTACATTTATATTACATAAACATTTTGAGTAATATATTGACGATTTATAGTACAAGTACTACGCAACTTACATTAATTACTTGATTATCAATTACTTGTGGTATTTTTTCAACAGGATATGTTTCTGCAATGCCATTTACATTTTCTGTAGTTTCTTTTGTTTTAGGGCTTATTACCAAGCCAACTCCTGACATGGTAAGTAATAAACCAATAATAATTAAGCTAATTCCAAACATCTTTTTTAAGGTTTTCATAATTTAAGTGAGAAATAAAATTTATTGCAATATTAAGGTTATAAAATTAAATTTATGCTTTCTGATTCAAGTTTTTGTAAAATTTTGAGACAATCAACAAAAATGAGTTTGTTCATAATTTTTTTAAGCTAAAACTTAGAAAGTTTTGATGACTTATGGCGTAAAGATAGTAAGAAAAACAAAAAGATGACATTTTTGGAAATGTAATAGACTACTTTAAATTTATTATTTTATTTTGAAAAAAAGTAGAAATAAACTTGGAAATAAGAAATTAGCTATTACCTTTGTGGTATCAATTCATCATTTACACGCCTTGCATATTCTAATGCAAACTTGTAACTGATTTATAGAGAAAGAGGGAGAGATTAGGCTCTACGAACTCTTAGCAACCTACCGCAAACGCAAGGTGCTAATTCCTTACCTAAGTACAGTTTAAATAAATTTAGTTAAATAAATTTATTGCTTTTAGGAAATATAAATTAATTACTATTATGACAAATTCACAAAGTATCAAAAAAACAGATAACCAAGTTATTGGTTTTGTCTCAAATTCTGCAAATGAAGTTATTACAACTTCTATTTATTGCTTGTCTTCTGCAACTTGCCGAATGCGTTGCTGTTGCTGTTAATTCTTTTCTTTCTAAGTTTATTTGTTTAAGTTAGTTTTGCTATTTTTTTATGGTAGTTTCTGCTATGTCTTTATTGCAAGTTTACTTTCTAATTTTCAAATATTCTTTTCCTAAACTTTTATTGAAAAATGTAGGATGGACTTTAGTCTGTTCTCAAACATTCTTACAACTAAATCTTAAAATTTAGGGCTTGTTTCCTATTGCCAAAAATTAGTAAATAAATATGAAATATTAGTTATGAAATATAAAATTAACTTATTGATTATCAAATATTTAACTTCAATTAATTCATAATTAAAATTTATTTCACATTTCTGAAATTCATAATTCATAATTTTTTTCATAACTCATAATTCTTTTAAAAAAATGGCTAATTCACAAAAATTCGAAACATTACAATTACACGCAGGTTACGAAACCGCAGAAAGTACAACTTTATCAAGAGCAGTGCCTTTGTATCAAACAAGTTCTTATGTATTTAAAAACTCTGAACATGGAGCAAATTTATTTGCCTTGAAAGAATTTGGAAATATTTATACCCGTTTAATGAACCCAACAACAGACGTTTTTGAAAAACGTATTGCAGCTTTGGAAGGCGGAGTGGCAGCTTTGGCAGTTGCTTCGGGACAAGCTGCACAGTTTTTAGCTCTTAACAATATTTTGGAAGCAGGTGATAGCATTGTTTCAAGCCCATATTTGTATGGTGGAACTTATAACCAATTTAAAGTAGCTTTCAAAAGATTAGGAATTACTGTGAAATTTGCAAAATCAGACTCCGCAGCAGATTTAGAAGCACAAATTGATAGCACAACCAAAGCAATTTATGTAGAAACTATTGGAAATGGTGCTTTTTCTATTCCAGATTTTGATGCAGTTGCAGCAGTTGCAAAGAAACATGATATTCCTTTTGTGGTTGATAATACTTTTGGTGCTGGCGGATATTTATTTAGACCTTTGGAGCATGGAGCAAATATTGTGGTTGAATCGGCTACAAAATGGATTGGTGGACATGGCACAAGCATTGGCGGGGTTATTGTTGATGGCGGAAATTATAATTGGGGCAATGGCAAATTTAAACAATTTTCTGAACCTTCGGAAGGTTATCATGGCTTAGTGTTTAGTGATGTTTTTGGACAAGGAAGTCCTTTTGGAAATATTGCTTACATTATACGTGCAAGAGTAGAAGGTTTGAGAGATTTAGGTGCTGCAATTAGCCCATTTAACTCGTTTTTATTGATTCAAGGTTTAGAAACTTTGTCTTTGCGAGTAGAAAGAACCGTAGAAAATGCGTTGAAATTAGCAATTTGGTTAGAAAATCATGAGGCTGTGCAATATGTAAATTACCCTGGTTTGGCAAGTAGTCCATTCAACGAAACTGCAAAAAAATATTTGAAACGTGGTTTTGGGGGCGTATTTACCATTACTTTAAAAGGTGACAAAACTACAACTACAAAATTTGTGGATAGTTTAAAATTGATTAGCCATGTTGCAAATGTTGGAGATTCCAAAACATTAATTATTCACCCTGCATCAACAACGCATCAACAATTATCTGATTCTGAACAAGTTGCAGCAGGTATTCAACCAAATTTATTGCGTTTGTCTATCGGAATTGAACACATTGATGACATCAAAGCTGATATAGAACAGGCTTTTGTGGCAGCAGGTTTTAAAGTCGCAAATCAAGAATTAGTAGCATAAGTTTATATTACAAATCTTACAAGGCTTTCGGGGCTTGTAAGATTTAGATAAAAATTACTAACAAAAATACCTAACAAAACCATGAACTCACAAATTTTTAAATATAATTACCCTTTTAGCCTAGAAAATACGAAGACTTTACAAGGTTTTGAGCTAGCTTATTCAACTTGGGGAACTTTAAATGCTGAAAAAAATAATGTTGTTTGGATTTGTCATGCCTTGACCGCAAATGCTGATGCTGCCGATTGGTGGAAAGGCTTAGTTGGTGAAAATGACTTTATTAATCCACAAGAGCATTTTATTGTTTGTGCAAATATGTTAGGTTCTTGCTATGGCTCTACAGGTGCATTAAGCAAAAATCCCAAAACTAATGAGCCTTACTATGCTGATTTTCCACAAGTTACGGTTCGTGATATGGCAAGAGCTTTAGATTTATTAAGTCGTGAAATGGGAATTGTACGTATAAATTTGTGTATTGGTGGCTCAATGGGTGGACAACAAGCTATGGAATGGGCTATTTTGCAACCTGAATTGATAGAAAATCTGGTATTAATTGCCACAAATGCAAAACATTCTGCATGGGGAATTGCTTTTAATGAATCCCAAAGATTGGCAATTCAGGCAGACAAAACTTGGCAAGATAATAGACCTGATGCAGGACAAGCAGGTTTAAAAGCAGCTCGAAGTATTGCATTGTTATCATATCGTAATGCAGAAGCCTATAATGATACGCAAGAAGATGAGGATAACGAAAAAATTGATAATTTTAAAGCTATTTCTTATCAAAATTATCAAGGACAAAAATTAGTAAACCGTTTTAATGTTGTTTCATATATTACCTTGTTAAATGCTATGGATTCGCACAATGTTGGACGTAGTAGGGGAGGAGTGGCAGCAGCTTTGCAAAAAATCAAGGCAAATACCTTAGTTATTGGTGTAAAATCAGATATTTTATTTCCTACAACTGAGCAAGTTTCATTGGCTTATCATATTCCAAAAGCAACCTATAAAGAAATAGATTCTACATACGGTCATGATGGTTTTTTGATAGAAACAGAAAAAATAACAAACTTGTTAAACCGTTTTTTGCACAAAACTTTTAAGGCGGAGGTGGCAATATCAATAGATAATAAAATAGAAAATAAAGCAGAGAATCAAACTGAAAAGTTATTTAGAAAAGCTGTTTAGGTTACATTTTTTCAAATTTAGTGCATAGTTTTTATTTCATTATGCACTAAATTTAAAAAATTCATACTAAATAAATACCACCTCATCAATTAAGTGTTCTCCAATGTGCTTGTTTAATTGAATCACAATTTTTGATTTTGCCATAAGCAATTCTTTTTTGAGTGGTGCTGATGCAAACTCAGCATACAAAACTTTGTCTTTAATAAATAGCCTCAAAGTTTTTTCTGCAATGTCTTCGCCCATCATTTGTTTCCAAGATGCAAGCAAACTTGCTTGTTTAAATTTTTGTCGAAGCTGCGAGTGTTTAAGCATTTCTTCGAGTGCCTCTTTAAAAGTTGCTACTTGCCCGTTTCTGCGGTTAGAGGCAATTTCATTCGTAAAATTCATAGTTGGTTTTGTTACTATTGTGTAAATCAAAAAAGTAGGTAGATGCCAAACCCGCAAAATAAATGCTAAAATTAGCTATTTTGCGGGTTTGGCTGTTGTATAAAACACTCTATAACAAAGGTAACATATTTCAAAGATATGTATAGTTTTTTAGATTTTTTTTTAGTAATTTTTTATATACCCATTTCGTTGATAATTTTTAAGAAAGATTAGCTAACTTTGACAAAAAAACATGACTTGTAGTTCTCTGTTAGTAACTAACCATAAAATAAGAGAATACATTAGGAGTATTGAAGTCAAAATTTTGGCTAAATTGTTATCTTATTGTCAAATATGTATTATCAAAGATGAAAAATAAAGAAATTTCGTTTATCATACTCACTTTTAATGAAGAACAACATTTACCACGTTTATTGGCATCTATTGCGGGTTTAGAGGCACAGATTTATATTTTAGATTCAGGAAGTACAGATAAAACTTTAGCTATTGCCGCAGATTATCAAGCTATTGTCAAAACAAATTCATTTGTCAATCACCCTAAGCAGTGGGATTTTGCTCTCAAAAACTTTGAAATTCATAGCCCTTGGATTATTGGTTTGGATTCTGACCAAATTGTGAGTGCAGAGTTATATCAAAAGTTAGAAAATTTTAAAAATGATGATATTGAAACAACAATAAATGGAATTTATTTTAATCGTAAAAATTATTTTCGTGGTCAATGGCTACGTCATGGTGGTTATTTTCCCAAATATTTACTTAAAATGTTTCGCAATGGTGTAGGTTTTTCGGACTTAAACGAAAATATGGATCATCGTTTTATTGTAACAGGCAAAACTATTATTTGGAAAAATGGGTATTTGAAAGAAGAAAATTTGAAAGAAAATAACATTAGTTTTTGGCTTGCAAAACATAATAATTATAGTGATAAGTTGGCAAAAGAGGAGGTAGAAAGAATACAAAACCTTAGAAATCAGACAATTAAAGGCAGATTTTTTGGTGGTTCTCCCGATGAAAAAATAGCTTTTCTAAAAAATATTTGGTGGAAATTACCTTTATATTTAAGACCTTTTTTGTTTTTTATTTATCGTTTTATTTTTCAATTAGGTATTTTAGATGGCAAACAAGGCAGATTATTTCATTTCCTTCATGCTTTCTGGTTTCGTTTAATGATTGATGTAAAAATAGAGGAGCTTCTGAACAATAAAAAATAAAATTTCTAGTTAGTTTGATACAACATTTCAAATTTAAAATGTCCAATTACTTAAATTCAAAAACGATTTTAATTTTAAACAAATGCCTACTATTTTAGCCATAGAATCTTCTTGTGATGAAACTTCTGCTGCTGTTATACAGCATGGAATTGTGTTAAGTAATGTTATTGCTACTCAAAAAGTGCATGAAAAATATGGTGGTGTTGTTCCTGAATTGGCTTCAAGAGCACACCAACAGCATATTATTCCTGTTGTTGCACAAGGATTAGCAGATGCAAATATTACGAAATCGCAGCTTCAAGCCATTGCTTTTACACGAGGTCCTGGATTATTAGGAGCATTGCTTGTTGGTACTTCGTTTGCAAAATCATTGGCATTGGGTTTAGATATTCCGTTGATAGACGTAAACCACATGCAAGCACATATTTTGGCACATTTTATAGAAGAACCTAAGCCAAAATTTCCATTTATTTGCCTAACTGTTAGCGGTGGACACACGCAATTAGTATTGGTAAAAAGCCATTTGCAGATGGAAGTTATTGGTGAAACCTTAGACGATGCAGTTGGTGAAGCTTTTGATAAAACTGCTAAAATCTTAGGGCTGCCTTACCCTGGAGGACAAGAGATTGACAAACGTGCAAAAGAAGGAAATCCAACAGCTTTTAAATTTGCAGAAGTGAGTATGGAAGGACTGAATTATTCTTTTAGTGGTATAAAAACTTCTTTTCTATATTTTTTGCAGGCGAAAGTTAAGGAAAACCCTAATTTTATTACAGAAAACATGAATGATATTTGTGCCTCCATGCAATATACGTTGATACAAATTTTGTTAGCAAAACTTAAACGTGCTGCTAAATTGCACAATATCAATGAAATAGCTATTGCAGGTGGAGTTTCTGCAAATTCGGGACTACGAAAAACTTTGGTAGAAATTGCAGAAAAACACCGTTGGAAAGTTTATATTCCTGCTTTTCAATATTGCACAGATAATGCGGCAATGATTGCCATTGCAGCACATTATAAATATTTGGCAGGAGAATTTTGTCCACAAACAGTAAGTCCAATGCCGAGAATGGGGTTTTAAGAAGTGAAATACAAATATTTTAACGAAACACAATACATGAAAAAGAAACTAATTTTTGTAGGAATTGTTATTATTTTATTCACCACAGGAATAATAATTTTTATGCAAAAAAAAGTATTTGGAAAAAATCCCTCTGGAACACGGTTAGAAAGAATATTGAAATCTCCTAATTACAAAAATGGAGAATTTCAAAATATTTCACTTACCGAAGTTTCGCCAAAAGATGTTTCTATGTTTACCGTTTTCAAAGATTTTTTTAATAAATCTGAAACCAATGAACCACAAAAACCTCTGCCTACGATACAAACAGATTTGAAAATGTTATCGCAAAATGATACAAACGACAAGCCTAAAATAGTTTGGTTTGGACATTCTGCCTATTTTCTGATTTATAAAGGCATAAATATTTTGGTTGACCCTGTTTTTAGTGGCAATGCTTCGCCTGTTAAGTTTTTTGGAAAAGCATTTGCAGGTACAGATGTTTATAAGCCAAATGATTTTCCAGAAATAGACATTTTAATTATCACACATGACCATTACGACCATTTAGATTATGAAACGGTTGTGCAATTAAATGCAAAAGTAAAAAAAATTTATACGCCGCTTGGTGTTGGTTCACACTTGGAATATTGGGGAATTGATGCCAATAAAATTGTCGAATTTGATTGGTGGGATTCTCATCAAGTTAATCAAAATATAGCCTTAACTGCAACTCCTGCAAGGCATTTTTCGGGGAGAAGTATTCAACGTGCAAAAACTCTTTGGGCATCTTTTGTGCTGAAACTCTATGATTATCAGCTTTTTATTGGCGGAGATTCTGGTTATGACACACATTTTAAAGACATTGGCGACAAATTTGGTGCTTTTGATATGGCCATGCTTGAATCAGGACAGTTTAACACTTCTTGGCCTCAAATTCACATGTTTCCAGAACAAACCGTAAAAGCTGCACAAGATTTGAATGCAAAAGTGCTTTTTCCTGTTCACTGGGG
Source organism: Cytophagales bacterium (assembly GCA_043748455.1). Taxonomy (GTDB): domain Bacteria; phylum Bacteroidota; class Bacteroidia; order Cytophagales; family Thermoflexibacteraceae; genus JAAFKA01. Next base: position 11,927 of record JAYTNF010000309.1, on the reverse strand, counting down.
CAAGTTTTCCTTAGCTTTCCATGCTTGGGACGAGCCAATTAAACGCATTGTAAAAAGTGCCACTGAAAGCAATTTGAAAATTACGACACCTATGATAGGAGAAGTCGTGGTTTTAGATTCGGTTTTAGATTCGATATATCCGCAGAAAAAATGGTGGGAAATGTTAGAAAATAAGTAGTTATGTATTTAGGTTTTTTACATCAAAATTAGGTTTTAAGAATTTATAAATAATTTTGTAAGCTCTTAAAAGTCTTGATGTGGAAAACCTATTTCCATTTTTCCATTTTTTAACCCAATTTAATATTAAAAAATAGGAAAACATATTGTTATTAGCAAACTTTTTTATTACTTGCAATAACTAAAACTCCTCTTAAAAATGACTATCAAATACATTGAATACGTTATTGTTGTTCATGGAATTGGCGACCAACGTCCTAACGAAACTATCATGCCTGTTATTAACCGTTTTGCAGAAGTGCGACAACATAAACACGAACAGGCAGAAAATAAGATAACTGAGGGAGAACCTGAAAACGAAAATTTGTCAATGAATCGTGAGGTAGTTTCATTAGGCATGATTTCTTCGCAGTCGGGCAAACCTGAAAAAGTTGATGGCGTTACAGATTTTAGTAATTGCCAATCATGGAGTGAGTTTAGAAATATTCCTAAAACAGATAGAAAAAAAGTAGATTTTTTTCTTGGAGACCCTTCTTATGATGGCGAGAATATTCGTTTTGTGGATATGAATTGGGCAGATATTTTAGAAGGAGAGTTTCGTGACGTTGGGCAATCAACAGAAGTTTGGACAGATACCTTGCTTGATAGGCTGGAAATGAAAGGAATTAGAGATAGCAAACTTATCAAAAGAAACCGAAAAGTTGCTCAAAATGGGGAAACTGCTGCCAATAACTCCTCAAATAGTGCTGCAAGTAGTTCTAATGAACTTAGCAAAGATAAGGAATCTACATGGATTTTGCCTATTTTGTACCAATTAGAAGAAACTTTAATCTTTTTGAAAAGTGTGCTATCTATCAAAACCAAGAAAGTTGCAGATGTTATTTTTGATAAATTTTTGGGAGATGTGCAATTATATGGTGAATATTTGCCCATTCGAGGCAAGGCTTCAAGACGTTTTCATGGCTTGATGAACAAAATTGAATACGAACATATCATCAGACATTGCAAAAATCACACAAAAGAAACGAAGTATTTAAATGAAAATGAGGAATATATTATTCCTCGTTATACCATAATTTCTCATAGTTTGGGTACAGTCATGACTATGGATACACTCATGTATGGGCACATGAGTAAAGAAATTTATGAAGAAGAAAACCTAGGGAAATATGATAATTTGCCCTTTGCAGGCTATGCAAATCATTATGACAAAGGTGCGGAAATTCACTATGACGGCACCTTAAAACGAAATTCCTATCAATGGATGTTGGCACAAGATGGTGAATATATTGGTAGTAGTTGGATAGATAATGTGGCTAACTTAGTTACATTAGGTTCTCCTATTGATAAATTTTTGGTAATTTGGTGGCAAAATTATGAGTATTTCAAATATCTAAACTTATTTAAAGAGAGAGAAACAAAAATTAAGCACTTTAATTATTGTGATGAACAAGACCCTGTTGGGCATTTACTAGATTTTTTTTCAAAACATGCGGTTTATGAAAAAATATTTAGTAGTGAAGAAGACATAGTTTTTAACCGTTATGCAGTTCCTGGTAAAGCCCATGTAGATTATTGGGCAGATTATGACCTTTTTTATCGTATCGTAAAATGTACGATTGATAACAAATCTGTGCAATCTTTTCCTATTACACAAAAGCATAAACAAGAATATCCACTAAACGAAAAGACACCAAAGGCAGATATTCCAGACAGATTGATGTTTGAATCATTTGCCAATAAAAAAGGAGTTTATCAAAAAGTGATGTGGTATTGTTATGGTGTGTTGCCAATTTTTATGACCTTAGTCTGCTCTTTTCTTGTGATTTGGGTTTGGGAAACTCAAAGTTCAACTTCAAGTACCATGGCTGCGGCAATCCTTATTGGTGCTAATTTTTTCTTCAGACGTTTGATTAAAATTTCTATTTGGTGGAGGCAGATTTTGAAGTCTAAAAATGAAAATGAAAATGGCGAATATATTTTGGCATCTTATTCTTTAGGTTTTAAACGGTTTCGCTATGGTTTATTAGCTGTCTTGATTTTATTTTGCTTGTTGTATATTCCAAGTTACTTTGCATTATTGATTACTGTTAATGAATTTGAGTGGCAACACCATGTGATAGATTTTTGTAGTATTGCAGGTATTGGGATTATTGCAAGTTTTATTTATCATAAATTTCTTTTTAAACCAAGAGCAAAACACAAAGTAAAATTTGGGTTGAGTGTGGATAATATCACACTAAGTTCTATATTCTTATTAGTGGCAGCTATTGCAGGTCTAACATTTGTGCAGCACATGCAAGAAAGTTGGAACATTTTACAGCCTTTATTTATGAAATTAAATTTTATTAGCATTGATTATGTGGAGGCATTAGAAGAAATTGCCAAAAGTGCTGAACCAACAAAATCACTCATCACAACAGGTATAGAAAAAAGTTTGGAAGCCCAAAAAGTTGAGCAACTCCTTGATTATCAACGAGAACAAGAAGAAGAATCACAAGGCAGTTACACCATATTTAATGTGCTTACACTCCTAAGTTTTACAGCTACTTGTGTGTGGATGTTTACCGTAAATTGTTTGGATAATGCGGGCAGAGAAGTGAAACAGGTCATGAATAATCAACAAATTTCATAAAGATATTTAGATAATGTAAGTTGCGTAGTGAATTGTACCGCACCCTTGGCGGGGGTTGTCTTCAACTGCAAGGTCATTGTAAAATAGCAATTAAATCGTTAAATTAATCTCATTTTAAAGGTTTTTAATAAATTTGCGAAGCAAATTTATTAAAAACCTTGCACCCTAAAGGGTGCGGTACATTCTACGCAACTTATATTAGATAATTATATTGGTAATATGTTTTGTCATTCTGAGCTGGTGGCAGCCCTGCTCAAAATGACAAACTCTCTTTAATATCAAAAAAGACTTTTTCTGGAAGTCTAAGAAGTAATAAGACAGATTTAAAGTATATTTTGTACCACAGACTTAGTCTGTGAGGTTTTGATAATCAACACTTTACAGACTAAAGTCTGTTATACATTTATTTTGTCCTATTACTTAGCTATATATAATTTTATTTGTTATAAACAGTCATGTTTTTAAATAAATAGACTTATTTTATTATTTTTGCAGCATTATTGAATGTTTTTTAACAATATTTATAAAAAATACCTAAAAATAAGTTTTTTTATAAATATTGCATGTAAATAATTTTATAAAATATACACACTCAAGAGTGTGCTACATTCTATAAAATGTATTAAAAATCAGTAGCATAACAAAACCATAATCCAAACATAATTACGATATCGTGGAAGCAAACACTGGGAAAAGTAGAGTCATCATAGATAATATAAGTCCGCAAATAGATGGCGGAAAGTATCCAATTAAACGTACTGTTGGTGAGAAAGTAACTGTATCGGCAGATGTGATTACAGATGGACACGATGATGTAAAAGCCGTTATACTTTATAAAAAAACTACAGACTCTGAGTGGTCAGAAGCACCCATGCAGATAATTTCTGTGGATAAATGGGGTGGCAGTTTTAGAATTACCGAACAAATTTCATATCTTTATACTGTAAAAGGCTGGATAAATCATTTTAGCACTTGGCAGAAAGGTGTAAAAAAGAAATTTGACGATGGGCAAAATGTGATGATAGAACTTGAGATTGGTGCAAGAATGGTAGAAAAAGCTGCTATAAAAGCTAAGGCAAAAGACTCTGAAAAGTTGCTGCGTTATGCTAATTCTTTTCGCACACACCCACAAATGTCTGAGGCTGTTGCAGCTGCAATAAGTCCAGAATTGTCAAAATTGTATGAATCCTATGCTGATAAAAGTAATGCAACAGTTTACGAACAGTTACTTAATATTCATGTAGAGTTTAAAAAAGCATTATTTAGCACTTGGTATGAATTTTTTCCTCGTTCTACCTCCGAAATTCCTTATAAACATGGCACTTTCCAAGACTGCAAAAGAATTTTGCCACATGTAGCCGAAATGGGTTTTGACGTTGTGTATTTTCCGCCAATTCACCCACTCGGAAAACTACACCGCAAAGGTAAAAATAATACTTTAAATGCAAAACATGGAGAACCTGGTTCTTGTTGGGCTATTGGCTCTGAGGAAGGTGGACACAAAGCTGTTCACCCAGAGTTAGGAACTATTGACGATTTTGTAGATATGGTGCAAGTGGCAAAAGGTTTGGGTATTGATATTGCTCTCGATATTGCTTACCAATGTGCACCCGACCACCCCTATGTGAAAGAACACCCACAATGGTTTAAATGGCGACCAGATGGCACAGTTCAGTATGCCGAAAATCCTCCAAAGAAATATCAAGATGTTTTGCCAATTAATTTTGAAACAGAAGATTGGGAAAATTTATGGAATGAATTAAAAAGTATTTTTGAATATTGGATAGAACAAGGCGTAACAATTTTTAGGGTAGATAATCCACACACAAAATCTTTCAAATTTTGGGAATGGTGTATTGCTGAATTAAATGCAAAACATAATAATCTGATTTTCTTATCAGAAGCATTTACACGCCGTAAAATTATGCAACATTTGGCAAAAACAGGATTTACACAATCTTATACCTATTTTTCATGGAGAAATAGCAAAGCTGAACTGCAACAATACTTAACAGAACTTACAACAACAGAAGAAAGAGAGTATTTTCGCCCAAATTTCTGGCCTAATACGCCTGATATTTTGCCTAAAACTTTGCAATTTGATGGTGATAACATGTTTATAATTCGTTTTGCGTTGGCTGCAACTTTGTCGGCAAGCTATGGTTTTTATGGACCTGCATACGAACTTATATGGACACATGGACTTGATGGAAAAGAGGAATATTATAACTCCGAAAAATTTGAAATAAAGGTTTGGGATTGGTTTGCAGACACAAAATTCAAAAGAATTATCAAAAGAGTTAATCAAATTCGCAAAGAAAATGAGGCTTTGCAAACTACATACAACATTCAGTTTATTCCAACAGAAAACGAAAATGTAATTGGTTTTACAAAAGTGAGTGATGATGGCAAAAATAAGCTATTAATTTTGATAAACATGGATTCTCGCAATGCCCAAAAATGTTTTTTCAAAGTTCCTTTGGCAACCTTAGCAATCAATACAGGTGATAGATTTAAAGTTACAGATTTAATGAATGGCTTTGAGTTTTGGTGGCAAGATGAATGGCATGTTATGGATTTAGACCCTTTTGATGTACCATTTAGAATTTTTGCTGTTAATAGCTTTAATGAATATGTGTTTCCTCCAGCACCAGAATTGCCTGATTTAGCAGAATATTCAGGTTCATAAGTTTTTAATGCTTAGTTTTTAGGATTGAATTAAAAACTAAGCACTAAAAACTAAGCATTTGGTAATATTTTTGCAATAACATAAACATTAGTTATGAAATATAGTTTATGGAACTAATTTATTGATTATCAACTATTTTATGAAAAAACTATTCCCTTTTTTATTCATCATATTAGCCTTAGTTTATCATTGTAATCAAGGTTATGCACAAAATAAATTGGCGACAGATTTTGATAAATTTACAGCCTTATTCCCTTTAGAAAAAAAGCCTTTTCCTTATGCAGTTGGTAAAAGCTGGCTTAATAAACAACCAAAACAAGCAATATTAGATAACATAATAGTTAAAAAGTATATTAGTGTTGCCAAAGTTTGGACTAATAATTTACAGAAATCAGCTATTCCTGAATATTCTACATTTTATCCTGTTGCACAAATAAAAGTTCATGCTAATTTTTATTCTTTTTTGGTGGCAACTTCTCAGTCAGAAAGTGCAGATGTTTACTTGCTGACCTATAATAAAGAAGGAAAATTTGTTGATGGTATTTGTGTAATTACTGTACGTCCCCCTGAAATAGGTATATCAAGAAGTGCTATTTTTGCGGGTGGCATGGTACTTATGGTAAAAGAAATGAAACAAGGCAAAGCAAATCTCTTTACTTATGATATTTGGGATATTGGAACTTTACATGGCAAATTATAAGTAAAAAATGCTATTAAATAGTCATAGACATTCAATAGCACCTTAGATTTCATAAATAATGTCTTTCTTTATTAGAGGTTATAAGCTATGTAGCATAGCTAAATTCTATGAGATAATTGCTTGATTATCAACATATTAAGGCACAGACTAAAGTCTATGCTACAGATTTTAATAACCTCTATTGGCTACCAAGGTTTTTCAAAAGATGCTTTTTCAAATTTTTTATTAGAATCCTTGAATAACGTTGAACTCGTATTTTTTAAGGACAAAGGGTTTTTTTCACCAAAAATGCGTGATAATATTGCAATAGGTGTTAAAAAAATGTAGAATACAATAGACAATAGCACATTTGGCATAATAAGACTTAAAATCCAAGTCAATTTTATCCATAGATAATCAATTTTTTTTGCCAAATATTCAGATAATACACCCGATATGCCCACAGATAAGGATATGTATACTGCCCATTGTAATTTAGTTATTAAATAGACAATCATCATGCCAACAGTGATAACCAAAACCGTTTTAATGGGTTCTGATTTTATATTTTTTATGTTCATAGCTATTAATATCTTAAAATAATGTGTAAATAAACGGTGCAGCAGCACTACCGCCACCAAATACGATTAACATGCCAAGTAACAATAGCACAATAATTATTGGTGCTAACCAAAATTTTTTCCGCTCTTTCATGAAAAGCCATAAGTCTTGCAAAAATTCCATAATATTAAATATTTTAATGTTTTATAATATTGTAACTATTTGATAATCAAGTAATTTCATAAATAATATTTCAAATTTATTACTTAATCCATTTTAAATGTAAGCAGCCACTTTTCTTTATTTTGCCAATCAAGTTGTTCTGTTTTGCAATATACAAAATCGCCAATGACTAAATAATCCATTTCTGTACTCATAAAACAACGATAGGCATCAGCAGGTGTGCAAACAATAGGCTCTCCTCTGACATTAAAACTTGTATTTACCACAAGTCCATAGCCTGTTTGTTTTTCAAAAGCCTCTATTAATTGCCAATATCGCAGATTAGTTTCTTTATGCACAGTTTGCACACGAGCCGAAAAATCTAAATGTGTTACAGATTGCACATCACTTCTTTCAAAATATAGCCTTTCCCATAAAGGCAAATCATGATAATTTTCTGGAAGTTTTTTCCTTCTCTCTTTTTTTATTGGAGCAACCAACAACATATATGGTGAATCTACTTCTAAGTCAAAATATTCTGAATATTTTTCAGCCAATACAGAAGGAGCAAAAGGTCTAAAACCTTCTCTATATTTAATTTTCAAATTTAATTTTTTCTGCATTTCGGGATTTCTTGCATCACCTAAAATACTACGATTTCCCAAAGCTCTAGGTCCAAATTCCATTCTGCCCTGAAACCAACCAACCACATTTCCTGTTGAAAGTTGTGTTGCAATAAACTTAGTTAAGTCTTGAAAATCAGTGTATTGTGTAAAATTTGCTTTTACTTTTCTATTCATAGACTGAATTTCTTTTTCAGAATAATCAGGGCCAAGATATGAGCCTTGCATGCTATCATGGGCATTATTATTGCCATGAGTAACTCTATTTTCTTCAAAATACATATAACTTATAGCAAGTGCAGCACCCAAAGCACCGCCTGCATCACCTGCTGCGGGCTGTATATATATGCCTTTAAAGATGTTTTCTTTGAGAAGTTTGCCATTTGCCACACAATTAAGAGCAACCCCCCCTGCCAAACATAGATAATTTGTATTTGTTACTCGTTTTGCCTCCAAAGCCATTTTAATCACAATTTCCTCTGTTACAATTTGTATGGCTAAGGCTAAGTTGCAATGTTTTTGTTCTAATTCTGCTTCTGAATCTCTGCGTGCTACTCCAAACAATTCTTTCCACTTCTCATCTTTAACCATTCTCAATCCTGTTGCATAATTAAAATAGGATTGGTCTATCCAAATAGAACCATCTTCTTTAATATCTATCAAGTGTTTTTTGATTAATGCAATAAATTTATGTGTTTCATCAGCCTTAGGATTTCCGTATGGTGCTAAACCCATGAGTTTGTATTCCCCAGAATTAACCGTAAATCCTAAAAAATAAGTAAATGCACTATAAAGTAATCCTACGGAATGAGGAAATTCCATTTCTTTTAGTATCGTAATTTTCCCATTTTCGCCAAGTCCAATAGATGCAGTACACCATTCTCCTACACCATCAATGGTTAATATTGCGGCTTTTTGATAGGGTGAAGGAAAGAAAGCACTTGCAGCATGGGATAAATGATGCTCGGAAAACAGTAATTTCACTTTTTTCTTGTCATAACTTCCTACTTCTTTTAATCCATCATAGATTAATTTTTTCAAAAACATTTTTTCATTCAACCACACAGGAATAGCTTTTAGAAATGACACAAGTCCTTTTGGTGCAAAAGCATAATAGGTTTGCAAAAGTCTTTCAAATTTTAGAAGTGGTTTGTCATAAAAAACAATAGCATCTAATTCATCTATCGTTAATCCTGCTTCTTCTAAACAATATTTAATTGCTTGGGTTGGAAAATCTGGGGTATGTTTATCTCTGGTAAATCTTTCTTCTTGTGCTGCTGCAATTATTTTCCCTCCAACTATCAAAGCAGCAGCAGAGTCATGATAAAATGCTGATATTCCTAATATTTTTTTCATTAATGATATTTTCTATATAAAAGTTATCATTTTGTAACATAAATTAGAAGCCTAAAATATTTTGAATTGTTGATAATCTGATAACGACATAAATACTTTGTCATTCCTTACAATCTCGGAATGACAAAATAAGTCAATATTATTTCTTTTTCATTAAAACCATTTCAACCCTTCTATTAAAAGGTCTTGTCTTTTCGTTTTTGTTATCTGTAATTGGTTTAGAACCGCCATACCCTATTGTTTTCACTCTTTCGGCTTGCACTTTTTGTAGCACAAGATAGTTTTTTACAGCTTCACTACGTTCTTCTGACAACTTTTGGTTAGCCACAGGATTTCCAATATTATCAGTATGCCCCGCAATCTCTATCTGATAATCTGAATTTTCTTTCAATAATTTTGCTAATTTATCTAACTCTAACAAAGAACTTATTGTTAAAACAGCCTTGCTTTGTTCAAAAGCAATATTAAGTTTGATATTTTTGTTAAGGATATTATCTGTAATTGTGCTTATATCAGCCAAGTTTACTACTTTATTTGTGTTTAATGTAGGCTCTGCCAAAATTGGCTCGTTTTTCTGTTCCACAACTTGTGCGTGTTGTTGCCCAACTGTAAACAAACCTTTTCCTTCTGTACCAACCCAAACTTGACCTTGCAAGTCTGTTACCACATCTAAAGCTGCTTCGCTACTAAAACCTTGCTCTTTACCATAAATCGTCCATTTTTCTTTATTTAGACACGCAATCTTACTTGCTGCCAACCAACATTTTCCTTCCACATCAAAAGCTATCTCTTTAATTCTATCTTTCAATATTTCTTGAGGCAATGGCACTTGTTTCCATTCCTTAAATTTATCATATTTCCAAAATTCTGTATTCTCATTAGTAAGCATTGTAATCCAAAGAGAACCATCATATTCTGCAATGGCATTAATTTGTCCTTTCAATTTCTCTTGTTTCCACTTTTTTTCACCTTTTTCAAGAAAAAATAAACCTTTTTCTGTTCCAGCCCAAACTCCGTCATGTTTATCAACAAACAATGCGAAAATTCTGTTACTTTCTAAATTAGAGTTTTCGGGCGTAAAAATAGTGCGTTGTCCTTTGGAATCTTGCTTAACAATGGCATTTTCATACAATGCTACCCACATATTTTGCTCACTATCCAATGCTAAACCACTGACAACAAAATCTCCAAAATCTTTAAAAGTATAATATTTCCATTGTTTTGACGTTGTCAAACAGTAAACTTGTGCATTGTAAGTGCCTATCCATTTATTACCTATTTCATCAATAAAAATTATATTTGTAGCCATAGATTTTACATCTGTTGGCATTTGAAGTTGCAAATTATCACCTACTAAACTGTAAACACCACTTTCTGTGGCTATCCATTTAGTATTCTGAAAGTCTATTGCCACACAATTTACTACTTTTACAGGTAGTTTGGTATAAGCACCTACACGATAATCTTGTGAAAAAAGTTGATAACCAGAAAGAAAAAGTCCTAATGCAAGACCCAACCCAAAATTTGGTGTTGTGCAGTGTTGTAATATGTTCATGAGAGATAAATAGTTTGTTTTGCTAAGTTGCAAATATTTAGCCAAAAATATACTTGGGTAAAATACACAATTTTAGCAATCTTTGATAGGACATGGAATGGGTTTGCCACGTTGTATTTTTTTGCTATTTCGACCATTTTTGCTGTTGCCACAACTCTGTAGCATTGGTGAAACGATGATACAAAAACTACAAAATAACAACTGAAAATATAATTTTTTCATATTTTTAATAGTAAATGAAGAATATTTGCCTGATATATTCTAAAAAATACCAGACAAATTATAGCATATAAACCTATAAACAACTATTTTACACTTGGTTTATATGGTTTTTTTTTGTATTGGTTTAGAGTCCATGCAGTGCGAGGTGCATGCAGGCAACCTGTTGTTGTCAAAACAAAAAACAGGATTAAAACTCTCAATAAGATTTTCATAATCTATTGGTTTAAGTAAATCAGTTTAAATGTATCTGGAATATATCTCAAACGTATCAATGCGTTGGATTACGTTTAGTCAGCGGTGTTGTACCCATTTTGATGTGATGCAACTTACTTTTTTTCTGCCCTTTTCCGTATGCAGGACGATAAGGTGTCCAACCTGTGATAATTTCACTATTGCAACTTGGCAAAAAAGTTAAGCAATATAGTGTTAGCAAAACTAAAATATATTTTTTCATGCTCCTGAAATTTTCAATGTTGAATGTAAATTTTATTTATTTTTAGGCTTTATTTTTAGTATCATTTTTTTGCTTTGCGTTTAACAAATTGCCTTTTTTTAGCAAATTTTCTTGTGCTAACTTCTCTTTTTCTTTTACCTCTTTCTCAACTTCTTTTAAATAGTCAAACACTTCACTTAAAATATCTTCTGGTAAATTGTTTATCAGTCGTGTTATTTGTTGCTTAATTTCCATTTGTGTATTTTTGTGTTAATTTTACAAATTAAATTTTATTTTAACACTTATTGATTTTATGAATACTATAATTAAAGCAAATGTAGTAAATATTTTGGCAAAAACCATTACGCCGTCAGAGATTTATATTGAAAATACCAAGATTGTCAATATTGTTCCCATAAAAGAAGTTCAAAAACAGTTTGCCTTAGCTGGTTTTGTTGATGCTCATGTTCATGTAGAAAGTTCTATGCTTGTGCCTTCGGAGTTTGCTCGGTTGGCAGTAGTTCACGGAACTGTGGCTACGGTTTCTGACCCTCACGAAATTGCTAACGTACTGGGTGTGGCAGGAGTTGAGTTTATGATTGAAAATGCCAAGAAAGTTAATTTTACTTTTGCATTTGGCGTACCTTCTTGTGTCCCTGCAACAGATTTTGAAACCGCAGGAGCAGTATTAACCCCAAAAGATGTCAAATATTTGTTTGAAAAGCATCATCTCAAATATCTTGCCGAAATGATGAATTACCCAGGTGTATTATATGAAGACAAAACTGTGATGGAGAAAATTGCAATAGCCAAAAAGTATAATAAAGTTATAGAT
>JAYTNF010000308.1:0-1619 GCA_043748455.1 Cytophagales bacterium | reverse complement strand
AGGAAATGCGAAAAATCAATACTTTTGATTGGAAACAAGGCTTTGCGGAGGTTTTTAAGGCTGGTGGTTTTGATTGTGTGATTGGAAATCCGCCTTATGGTGCTGCTTTTCCTGATAATCAAAAAAAATATTTGCGTTTTAATTTTCAATATTCAGATATTGAAACAGAAAGTTATCTGCTTTTTATAGAAAAAGCAATGAGTTTAATGGTAAATAATGCTATTTCTGGTGTTATTATTCCAAGTAATTTATTTACTAATATTAGGTATGATAAAATTAGAAAATTATTGCTAAACCAAACACAAATAAAAAAGTTGGCAGATTTAGGTGCGAATATTTTTAAGCAAGCTGCGGTTGATACTTGTATTTTAAATTTTAGTAAAGGTTACATTGCAAATAATATTACAAAAACTTTTGTGGGAACTTTGTCTAAAAATATGTCTTACAATGATTTTTTGCAAGACGATTTTTTGAAAAATACAGGTGAGATTTTTAATATTTATGTTTCTAAACAAGAAAAAAATGTAGAAAATAAAATTTCTGCAAATAACGAATTGTTAAAAAACTTAGTCAAGTTTGCAAGAGGTGTAGAATTTGGTTACAGTTCTAAATATATTACAAATAAGGTTAAAAAGAATGCAAAACCTATTTTGGCAGGTCGTTGTATTGCTCGTTATGGTTTGCGTTTTGAAGGAAAATATGTTTTATATGATGAAAAAGATTTAAGTAATTTCAAGGATAAAAGTATTTATGAAAATGAAAAACTTTTAATTCGTAGAATAGGACACGAAATTATTGCGGCTTATGATAATCAAAAATATTATAATGTTTGTGATGTTTATAATATTTTATCGTTTGGCAAAATAAATCTAAAATATATTTTAGGAATTTTAAATTCAAGTTTAATGTCATTTTATATGAATGTAAGATTTAAAAATTCTAAAAAATTATTTCCTAAAATTCCGATTGCCTATTTAGAACAATTACCGATAAAAATTCTCAATACAAGTAATAAACTTGAACAACAACAACACGATAAATTAGTTTTATTGGTGGAAAAAATGCTTGATTTGCAACAAAAAACTGCCTTAGCCAAAATTCCACAAGAAAAAACTATGTATGAAAGATTGTTGCAAACTACTGATAATCAAATAAATAGCTTAGTTTACGAATTGTATGAACTGACAAATGAGGAAATTGAAGTAATAGAAAATCAAAAATGATAGATTTTTTAAGTATTTGGAAACAGAGAATTGTTGAAAAACAACTCACAAAGCCACAAGATTTTATAGACGAATATGAAAAATGTGTGGCTTTGTATCCCGAAATTAGGGCAGAGTTTGGCGTATTTTACACACCTGTTGAAGTGGTAAATTACATTGTGGAAAATACGATAGGAAGTAAAATTGAACTTTTGGAAAATGAACTTTTGGAAAGTTTAAAACTTTCCAAAAGTTACAACCTTATCGCAGAAATTGCCAAACTCAAAATTATTGACCCTGCTTGTGGTTCGGGTTCTTTTTTATTGGGAGCTTATGATTTTTTATTAAAATGGCATTTAGATTTTTATACCAAAAATCCAAAAGCCCCCTTGCCAAAAAGCCCCTCCCAACCCTCCC
>JAYTNF010000307.1:0-2191 GCA_043748455.1 Cytophagales bacterium | reverse complement strand
GAATTAAGTTTGGCAGTGGACAGTTACACAGCTTCGTATTTGCTTGGAAATCAAGAAATTGCAGTTCCTAAAATGCGTAGAAAATGGAATGAATATATTGAAGTGAGAGGAGCAAGAGAAAATAATTTGAAAAATGTGAGTGTGAAATTTCCTTTGCAATGTCTTACGGTGATTACAGGGGTGAGTGGTTCGGGAAAATCTACATTGGTAAAAAAAGTGTTGTATCCTTCGTTATCAAAATTCCTGAACACAACCAACGAAGACGTTGAAGCAACGGGACGTATGGAAAAATTGGCGGGAAATCTCAAATCTATTCAGCAAATTGAGTTTATAGACCAAAACCCGATTGGTAAAAGTTCACGTTCTAACCCCGTTACATACATCAAGGCTTATGATGCAATTCGGGAACTTTATGCTTCTCAAACTTTGGCAAAACAACGCAATTATACCGCAGGTTTTTTCTCTTTTAATGTTGATGGAGGACGTTGTGATATGTGTCAAGGTGAGGGCGAAGTTACAATAGAAATGCAATTTATGGCAGATTTGCATTTGAAATGCGAATCTTGCAAAGGACAAAGATTTAAAACTGAAACCCTTGATATTCAATACAATAACAAAAATATCTATGAAATTTTAGATATGACACTTGACGAAGCTGTCGAATTTTTTGAGGGCGAAAAGAAAATCAGAGAAAAATTATTGCCCTTACAAAAAGTTGGTTTGGGCTATGTAAAATTAGGACAATCTTCGAGTACACTAAGTGGTGGCGAGGCACAAAGAGTAAAATTAGCAAGTTTTCTGGGCAAAGGTGGCATCAAAGAAAAGACGAAAATCTTGTTCATTTTTGACGAGCCAACAACAGGTTTGCATTTTCACGACATCAACAAATTGCTAATTTCTATCAATGCCTTAGTGGAAGAAGGTCATACGGTTTTGGTGATTGAACACAATACAGAAGTCATAAAATCGGCAGATTGGATAATTGATATTGGTAAAGAAGGCGGAAATGCAGGCGGAAACATCTGTTTTGAAGGAACTCCCGAAGAAATGGTAAAATTGCAAGGCAATTATACGGCGGAGTTTTTGAGAGGGAAATTGTAGAGAAATAATAGCTAATAAAATAATAACCAACTTTCCAAAAGTTTTAAACTATTGGAAAGTTTTTTTATATTTGCCTAAACTATAATATCAAATAAAAATAGTAGAATTTTGTTAGGTTTTTCGAGTCAAATTTTCTTGTCATTCTGAACGGGGCTGCCATCAGCTTGCAAACAATCTGGCGTTATTACGTCAAAATCTCAATAATTCAGACTCTTCGCAAGATAAGAATGACATAATTCATAATTCATAATTCATAATTCCTTTTATGCCTCTTATCATTGACAATTTTATAGACAACAATTATTTCAATTCTTATTTTGTGGAATTTGAAATGCCGAAATATTTTAAAGGCGGAGAACCTGAAAAAGCCTTTGAAAATATTAAGGCTGTGTATGCAAAACTACAAGCAATAGGTTTTGAAAACTTATCGGAGGCACAATTAGAAATCGAATTTATCCAAAAAATATTTGAAAATTTGGGTTATTCTTTTGCTTATCAAGTGAATAAAAAAGTTTTTGGCAAAAGCTATAAACCTGATTTTGCTTTGTTTGAATCTGAAAAACTCAAAAATGAGCATTATCAAAATGACAAAGCAAGTAACGAAAATATTTTGGCAC
This sequence comes from Cytophagales bacterium, assembly GCA_043748455.1. Taxonomy (GTDB): domain Bacteria; phylum Bacteroidota; class Bacteroidia; order Cytophagales; family Thermoflexibacteraceae; genus JAAFKA01. The sequence continues at coordinate 473 of JAYTNF010000307.1, read as the reverse complement.
TTTGCGAATCAAAAGCCTACACAATTCCATTAGATAACAACAAAACAACAGAGGAAAACCCTCATTTTCAACTTATTCGTTATTTGAATGATTTGAAAATTACGTATGGTTTTTTGACAAATGGCAAGTTTTGGCGTTTGTATAATGTGCAGACACCAAACAAAGATAAAATTTTCTATCAAATTGATTTACAATGGATTATAGAAAATGATAACATCGAGGCTTTTAAATATTTTTATTATATTTTTTACAAAGAATATATTTTACAACTTGTTAAACCTGTAATAGATACAAAAAAACTAAATTTTGAAGAGCTAAGTCGTGAATATATTTTGCAAGTCGAAAATGATTTGAAAGAATTGATTTATGGTGAAAATTCAATAATGGAAACTATCGGACAAAACTTATTTGCAAAATATCAATACCAATATAAACTAAGTGAAATTTATTCGGCTTCCTTATTTTTTGCTTTC
>JAYTNF010000306.1:0-5118 GCA_043748455.1 Cytophagales bacterium | reverse complement strand
GCGAAATGTCGCACCAGCAAGCTCAGAATGACAAAATAACAATATTAGTATATCAATTTACTTCCGTTTCGAAGTAGGAATATTCAAACCAAATCCAAGCATGGTTTGAGCAGAATAAAAATCGTGTTCTGCACGTCCTACATGGTCGTAACCTAATTCAATGGTAGTATAATCTGCATAAGCTAACTGTAAGCCCATTTGTAAGAAAAAATATTTGTATAAATCTACTCTCAAATCTAATCCAGCTGCAGTTACAAAGCCATGAAAACGAAAACGACCATTATCATAGTTTCCTAAAACTGATGAAATGGTATAAGAAGCTAATACACCTGCTCCAAATTTTGATAATGCACTGATTTCAATATGCTTCTTTTTATAAATATTTAGTTTTTTTACAATACTTAACATCATATAATTATTGCCATTTGTGTGTTGTAAATGCACAAAATCTGGCGTAACTAAGGTATCTTTATCTATTTTATTGCCTCGTATTTGTCCACGCACATGAATCATTTGATTATCTGAAACCAAATATTTAAGATGGTCCCAGCTAAATTCAATACCTAAATTACGTTTTCCACCAAAAAGATAGCCTAAGTGCATATTAAATTGCGGCACAGTTAAGCCACCAACTGCAAAAATATCTTGAAAATCAGGTCTATCAATAGCTTTTGCATCTATGAAAGTAAAATCATAGTTATCTGTTGTGGTATTTTTAAAATGAATGGTACTTGGCGAGTAAAATTCACGATTATAACCCCAAAACAAATAAACCTTAGGTTCATTATTTGAGATATTTTTAATAATACTGTCGCTAATTGTATTTTGTGAATAGCTTGGTGAAACTAAAATTACAAATTGAAAAAATAAAAATAAAAAAAAGGAAATAATTTTTTTCATGAAGAAGTTAGTATGAAAATATGATACTGAAATTTGTCATTCTGAGTTTGCGAAGAATCTGACCCAGATTCTTCACAAACTCAGAATGACAAAATGATTTAATTTACACTTGTTCTAATGCTTGTGCCAAATCCGCTAACAAATCTTCAATATCTTCTATACCTACACTTAAACGAATTAGCGAATCTTTCAAACCATTTTTTTCACGTTCTTCCTTCGGAATACTTGCGTGAGTCATCGTTGCTGGGTGTCCAACCAATGATTCAACGCCACCTAATGATTCTGCCAAAGCAAAATATTTTAAGTTTTCCATTACACGAATTGCGGTTGCAACATTATCATCTTTTAAAGTGAAAGAAATCATACCTCCATAAGTTGCCATTTGCTTTGCCGCAACTGTATGATTTGGGTGTGAAGCAAAACCTGGGTAATAAACTCTTTCTATTTTGCTATGTTTTTTAAGGAATTTTGCGACTTTTTCCGCATTTTTTGCATGTGCTTTCATGCGTATGTGCAAAGTTTTAATGCCTCTTAATGCTAAAAAACAGTCTTGGGGACCTGGAACAGCACCGCAAGAATTTTGCAAAAATGCAATTTGTTCTGCCAAAGTTTCGTCATTGACAATAATTGCACCCATAACCACATCAGAATGTCCTGCCAAATATTTTGTTACAGAATGAACAACAATAGTAGCACCCAAATCTAATGGCGTTTGATTATAAGGTGTTGCAAAAGTATTGTCTATTGTTACAATAATATTAGGGTATTTTTTTGCAATTTTAGCAACTTTTTTAATATCAACAATATTCAATAATGGATTTGTAGGAGTTTCTACCCAAATCATTTTGGTATTTTCGTTAATATATTGCTCAACTGTTGAGGCATCACTCATATCAACAAAATGAAATTTGATACCATATTTTGCAAAAACTTTTGTGAAAATACGGTAAGTTCCACCATACAAATCATTTGAGCAAATCACTTCATCATTTGGTTGCAATAATTTAATAACTGTATCTGTTGCACCCATTCCCGAAGAAAAACAAAAGCCATAACGACCATTTTCAAGAGCTGCTAATGCGTTTTGCAAGGCATTGCGGGTCGGATTTTGAGTACGAGCATACTCATAACCTTTGTGTTTCCCAGGTGATGCTTGCACGTATGTTGAAGTTTGATAAATTGGAGTCATTATAGCTCCTGTGGTTGGGTCAGGTTCTACGCCTGCGTGAATTGCTTTTGTGCCAAATTTCATGTGTGTAAATTGGTTTAGAATTTTGGCACAAAGTTATGTTTTTTTCTGGAAATGTATCAATAAAACGATAAAAGAAAAAATATTTGTACTAACTTTGCGATAGATAGAAGTTGCTAAAATTTACAATTATGGAAAAACTACAATATAATTTTTCGTCTATTAAATTTTCGGAGATCACAAAAATTGTTCCATTAACCAAAGCTGATAACTCCAATAAATTTAAAGAATGGTTTACAACACCTTATAAAATTAAGGCATCGGAAACTATTTTTTTTAAGGAATTAATAGAAAAACATCATCTTTATTTGCCTTCCTACTCCGAAGAGGATTTAAAAATGAAGTTTATAGCTTTTATTTTAGATAAAGTAAATTTTCCAAATCATTATATTCAAGATTTCTATCATGCAAGTTTAAAAGCAGAAGTAAACGGAGTAATTCTTAACGGATTTGCAGATTATATGGTGGCAAGTGGTATAAAAGAACCTGAAAAACCATATTTTTTCATACAAGAATTTAAGCCGACCCAAGCTGATAAAGATGTAGAAGACCAACTTTTAGCAGAACTTTTGGCTGCAACGGCACTAAATCAAGTCAATATTATGAGGGGTGCTTATATTATTGGGCAAAATTGGCGTTTTTGTATTTTAGAAAAAGAGACAAACGGAAATTACTTTTTCTATGTTTCAAAGCAATTTGATTGTTTGGAAATTGACACCTTAAAACTTATTTATAAACATTTGCAAATCGTAAAATTGCTATATTGCAAAGATTGATTTGATAACAAAATTATTTGTTTTTTGTCATTCTGAACTTGCGAAGAATCTGATATAGTATTTCAGATTCTTCGTAAGCTCAGAATGACAGAATAACAAATAGGTAATTTCATATTTTATAAATCATATTTCATATTTATTACAAACTTTTATGATAAAATTTATTTTGGTTTCGGCGGCTGTTTTATTCCTGTTAAGCCGTTTTTCAACACAAATTTTCAGCTTCGCTTTATGGCTTTTAGGTAGGCAATTAGACAAGGAAATTAAGAAACAAGATGCCAAAGCTCAAGGTTTTGCTACCAAAGAATATAACAATACAACTGTTTTTTATAAAAATTCTCAAACTGAAAATTATCAAAAAAATAAGGATAATGGCGGAGAATATGTGGATTATGAGGAAATAAAGCCATAAAATGCTAACAAAATAATTTTGTGCAAAAAATCTCAAGAAATAACAGCAATAAGGACATTTGCAAGAAACAAATGTCCTTATTATCTATAAAATCTCTACCGAAATTCCTTTTTCCTCATTATAAGGTGCAATAATCATTTTAGGAATTGTGATAGATAATATACCATTACTGTATTTTGCTTCCATGTTTTCCAATTTTACAGAGTTTGGCAATGTAAATGCACGTTTAAACTCTATTTGACTAAACTCTTGGCGAACAAATTTCTCTTTCGGTGCCATTTCATCTTTTTCAGTTGATACTGAAATCACTAATTGATTTTCAATAACCTGAACTTTAAAATTATCTTTTTGAAAACCGGCAGCTAACAAATCAACACGAAAATATGTTTTTGTTTCAACAATGTTAGCAGGTGGCATGTTATAAATCTCTTTGCCAATAAAATTTGTAATGACATCTCTCCCAAAAAGATTTTCAAGCACATTACTGAAAACAGGTGTGTTATGAAAATTTGAATAATGTTTTACGAATGACATAATAGTAAGTTGTTTTTGTGAATAACCGAACAAATGCTATAAATAAGGAATATAAAACTTGTTTATTTATAGTATAATAATATATCCTCAATTTTAATACCAATGGGTATTTTGGTTAAATTCTATGACATCATGTCATATTACTATGCTTGCATAGTATTTTTTTGTCATATTACTATGCTTGCATACTAATATTGTCATACTAAAACTATGACAATTATTGTAAATTTTCAATGATTAGTCGTAAATTTGTTGGTTAGCTATTTTGTTTTGTCATTCTGAGTTTGCAAAGAATCTGAATTATTGGTTTTGACGTGATAATGTCAGATTCTTCACTTTGCTCAAAATAGCAAAACAAATTTGCAATGTCGTTATCAAAATCAAAACATAAACATATAATTTTATGCACATAGACATACTTGGGGCAGGTTTAGTTGGTTCATTACTTGGAATTTACCTTGCAAAAAAAGATTACCAAATAAATATTTATGAAAAGAGGTCAGATTTTCGTAAAATAGGTGCAGAATCTGGTAGGTCTATAAATTTGGCACTTAGTAACAGAGGTTTGAGAGGTTTGGGTGGTGTTGGTTTGGCTGAAAAAGTGCAAACTGTTGGTATTCCGATGACTCACAGAGCTATGCATGATGTAAAGGGAAATATTACAACACAACCATATAGTCAAAATGGGCAGTGTATTTATGCAGTTTCACGTGCCAAACTCAATGAATTTTTGCTAACAGAAGTAGAGAAATTTGAAAATGTCAAAATTCATTTTGAGCAAAAATGCACAGAAGTAAACTTGCAAAATAATAGCATTGAATTGCAACACACAGCAACAGGTGAGAAGAAAACTATAAAAACAGAATTATTATTGGGTTCTGATGGTGCTTTTTCAGCTTTGAGAACTGCAATGATTAAGACAGACCTTGTTAATTATTCTCAAAATTATTTGGCACATGGTTATAAAGAATTGACAATTCCAGCAAAAAATAACACACACCAATTAAGCAAAAATGCCCTTCATATTTGGCCTCGCAATAGTTTTATGCTTATTGCCTTGCCGAATTTAGATGGAAGTTTTACCTGCACATTATTTTTGTCTTTTAAAGGTGAGATTTCTTTTGAAAATTTACAAACAACGCATGAAGTTGAACAGTTTTTTGCAGAATTTTTTTCTGATATTATTCCACTGATACCAAATTTTGCGGCAGAATTTTTTGAAAACCCAACAGCTTCTTTGGTTACAG
>JAYTNF010000305.1:0-15184 GCA_043748455.1 Cytophagales bacterium | reverse complement strand
CAAAAGTTAAAAACAAACTAATAAAATTATATGAATCTCAAACTTAGAAATCCACTTGCTTTTTTCGACTTAGAAACCACAGGTGTCAATATTGTCAGTGATAGAATTGTTGAAATTGCAGTTGTGAAAGTCATGCCAAGTGGCGAACAACTCACTTTCCACCACAAAATAAACCCAACCATTCAAATTCCATTGGAATCAAGTCTTATTCATGGCATTTATGACCCTGATGTGGCAGATTGTCCGACTTTTAAAAGTATTGCCAAAAATTTAGTAAATTTCTTAGAAGGTGCAGATTTGGGAGGTTTTAATATTGTAAAGTTTGATATTCCTGTTTTGGTTGAGGAATTTTTGCGTGCTGGAATTAATTTTGATAGCAGCAACCGCAAAATTGTTGATGCTCAAAAAATATTTCATCTCATGGAACCTCGCACCTTATCGGCGGCATACAAATTTTATTGCAAAAAAGATCTTACAGATGCACACACTGCATTGGCTGATACATTGGCAACATTTCATGTTTTAGATGCACAAATAGCTCATTATGAAGGAGTTGCCATAAAAGATAAAAAAGGTAATGAATATGAGCCTGTGCAAAATGATGTAAAAGTATTGCACGAACTTTCTATTTCTAACTTTGTAGATTTTGCAGCACGCATGGTTTATGACGAAAAAGGTGTCGCATTATTCAACTTTGGCAAACACAAAGGCGTGGCTGTAACGGAGGTTTTTCAACGTGAACCAACTTATTATGATTGGATGATGAAAGGAGATTTTGCACTAAATACCAAACAAAAATTAACAGAACTAAAATTGAGTATGATGAAAAAGTAAGTTTTATCCAAAAGTTTAGATAACTTACTAAGTGCCAATGCAAGGTAATTACTTTGTGTTTTTGTCATTCTTAGCTTTGCTGATAACAGCCTTGCTAAGAATGACAAATATAAGATATGTAAATAATTTTAATCAAGTACTTGCCAAATACAAAAATTTCTATGTTTTTGCAACAGCATACAGCTTTATATGCAGCCTTCGACATTTTTCCTTCTAGCAAAGGTGCAGCAACCCATATTAGTTATTTCGCAGAAGCTCTTTTTGCTCATAAACAAAATGGTTGGCTACACATTTTGGGAGATGAAGAAATGCCAAGCTATCAAAATGAGGAAAATAACATTGAGATTACCCGATTTAATGAGCAAATTCCAAATTTATTAGCACGTACAGCCATGTATGGGCAGGAATTATATGAAAATTTGTGCTTACAAAAGAATTTAGAAATTTGTCATTTTAGAGATATTTGGTCTGGTTTGGCAATTTTAGCCTATCAAAATCATGTAAATCAAGCTACAAAAACCGTTTTTGAAGTCAATAGTTTGCCTTCCATAGAGTTGCCTTACCGTTATCATTTAAGTTCCGCAAGTTTGGCAAATATTAAAGAACTTGAAAAAATTTGTTTGTCTCAAGCCAATACTATTATTGTTCCTTCGGAGGTTTTGCGGCAATTTTTAGTCAAACAAGGCGTAGCAAATCATAAAATTACCTGTATTACAAATGGTGCAACAGTGCCAGAAAAGCCCCAGCAAGTGCCCCCACCCCAGCCCTTCCCCAAAGGGGAGGGGGCAAAACTCCCTCCCCTTTGGGGAAGGGCTGGGGTGGGGCTTGAAAATTATATTATTTATTTTGGTGCTTTGCAATCTTGGCAAGGCATTGAAGTTTTATTGCGAGCTTTTGCTTTGTTGCGTGATAATGAAGACTTGCATTTGGTAATATGCTCCTCATTAAAAGAAAAGTTTAGTCGTAATTTCCAAAAATTAACCGAAAAATTAGGTATTTCATCGCATATATTATGGCAACATCAACTCTCAAAAACTGAATTACAGTCATGGATTTTTGGGGCAAAACTATCAGTTGCACCACTTACAGAATGTAGTCGTAATTTAGAACAAGGCTGTTGTCCACTAAAAATATTAGAATCTATGGCTTGTGGAATTCCTGTCATAGCTTCCGATTTGCCCGTTACAAGAGAAATTATCACAAACCATGAAAACGGAAAATTAGTACGTGCTGATAGACCCGCAGACTTATCAAGAGCTATTCGTTTGTTGTTAGAAGAAACAGCATTTTGTCAAGAATTGGGCGTAAATGCTCGAAAAACAGTGATAGAAAAATTTATGTGGACAGATAAACAAAAAGAATTGATAGCTTTGTATCAGAAAATAAATACATTTGCCTAAGGCAAATATACTTAAAACAAACTAAAATGCTACTCAATTATCTTTGGGCATCTTTTTTCATTATTGGTTTTGCTATTGCCATCATCAAGTTTTTGTTAGGAGATATAGAAATTTTACCACAATTAGTAAAATCTTTGTTTGACAGTTCAAAAACAGGTTTTGAAATTTCATTAGGGCTTACAGGCATGATGACTTTGTGGCTTGGGTTGATGCGTGTTGGCGAAAAAGCTGGTGCAATTCATGCAGTTGTGCGTGTGATAAGTCCTTTTTTCAGTCGTTTGTTTCCCGAAATTCCAAAAAACCACCCTGCTTTGGGTGCAGTTTTCATGAATTTAGCTGCAACCATGCTCGGACTCGACAACGCAGCAACGCCTTTGGGTTTGACAGCCATGAAAGAAATGCAAGAATTAAATCCTAATAAAGACACTGCTTCTAATGCTCAAATTATGTTTTTGGTCTTAAATACGGCTGGACTTACGCTAATTCCCGCAAGCATTATCACCATCAGAATGCAAGAAAAAGCTGTTTTCCCTGCGGATATTTTTATTCCAATTTTGCTTACCACTGCAATAGGTTTTATTTTTTCCATTGTTTTAGTAGCTATCTATCAGAAAATCAACTTATTAGATAAAGTTTTATTGTCTTGGTTGCTTGGCATTACAGGTTTTATTGCCTTAGCTGTTTATTATACAAGTCAGTTAGAACAAACCGCACTTAATACATTGTCTAATAATTTAAGTAGCTTTGTCATTTTTGCAATCATTGTTTGGTTTATTGGTGCAGGTGTGATTAAAAAGCTGAATGTCTATGAAATTTTTATAGACGGTGCAAAAGAAGGTTTTACAACTGCGGTTGGTATTATTCCTTATTTGGTGGCTATGTTGGGCGGAATTGCAGTATTTCGTGCTTCGGGTGCTATGCCTTTATTGATTACAGGCATAGAAAATTTGGCTTTGTGGGTGGGAATGAATGCTGATTTTGTTGCAGGTTTACCTACTGCTTTTATGAAACCTTTTAGCGGAAGTGGTTCAAGAGGCATGATGATTGATACCATAAAAACATACGGTGTGGACTCTTTTCAAGGTAAATTAGCCTCAGTTTTACAAGGCTCAACAGAAACAACTTTCTATGTTTTGGCAGTTTATTTTGGTTCGGTGGGCGTAAAAAACACAAGATATGCAGTAAGTTGTGGACTTTTGGCAGATTTGGTTGGTGTTATTGCTGCTATTGTTATGACTTACTTATTTTTTGGGTAAAATGAAATTGTCGCAAATATATAATTGTAGCATAAATTTTAGTCTGTAACCTTGTTATGTAAAAGATATAGGCTAGAATCTATGCTAAAATTTATGCTTACAACACATTAATTTTCTTAATTCCCACTTTTTTATCACTCATTACATATAAATAATACACACCTGCGGCATAACTTGATAAATCAATAGTTGTTTTTTCTGAAAAAAACTGTGAATTTAATTGTGAATTAAGATTCAAAACCTCTTGTCCTGTAACATTAAACAATTTTAGGCTTTCTATTTTGCTATTTTCTGGAAGCTGAACAACTAAATTATTTGTTGTTGGGTTTGGATATGCTTGTATTTGATTTGAAAAAACTTCGTCTTCAATTCCCATAGGTTGTTGAGTAACAGATTTTTTATTTACTTGAATATCAAGCAAATACGTCCCTTTATCACCTGCAAAAAATGGTGCAACTTTGAAAATTATTACACCGCCATTTGATACTATGGCTTTGCTATTGTTATCATTAATACTAATATCAAAAGCATCTGTATAATCTCCGTTAGCTATTTTATAGCTGAAAAGCACATCAGCACCATAAGTTTTTCCGTTGCCACTATTATCTTTATCATGCACTCTTGCCGTAATTTCATAATCAAAACCCGTAGGCAAATTAAGTTTATAATGGTCAATATCTGTGCTTAGGTGTAAGTTTGCACCTTCGGTATTGATTGCAGCAACATTATTTGAAAAATTTATACCCAAATTTGAGGCTTGGGATTCAGCATTATTTACCTCAAATTTATCGGCTGTCAAAGGTGCAGCAGCTATAATAACTCTAATTAAATTTGGATAATTAACTCCTGCATTGTCTTTGTAAGCACCAAAAATTGTATAAGTTGAGCCAGCTATATTCTTTTTATAGGTTGGTGCAATAATATAATTGCCAACAGGAATATCTAAACCTGAATTTTTAAAGACTAATGAACTTGAAAAAGTTTTATTTGCACCCAAACTTAAATTGGGTTTCGTTTCTATTTCTGCAACAAATTTTCCATCAGAATCATAAATATCCAAAGAAACTTCGCCTTCAAAAGTAGTAGTTTCAAAATTTGCAATGTTTAGCGTAACTTCAAAAGGCTGCGTCTGAAAAATTGGCTCACTATTCACTTTCATTGGAGTTCCATACATTGTTATCAGCCTTTTCACGCCTGCAACTTGCACTTTAATAGGATTTTCAAAAGCAGGTTGCGATAAAACTTGCCATTGTTTTTGAGGCTCACGATAATATGCACCTATATAATAATCTCCTTCGGAAAGAAAGACGGATTTTTGCGTAAAACTTAAATCATTAGTATAAGTAAATCCTGCACTAAGATTTCTATTGCTTGCGATTTCTCCAATATAACTAATAAATTTAGAATTTTCATCAAATAATGCAACTGCATAATCTCCTGAAAATTGCATAGTTCCTCGATTCACAATATTAAAAGTTACAGTAATATCATCGCCAAGTCCAATTGTAGCTGGATTTACGGTAATTTTCTTGCTTAATTGCAAGTTTGTAGCTATTGAAGTTGGTGCTGTAGTTGCAGGTTGAATACCAATAATTGCGGCTTGTCCACCATTAAAACCGCCACTTCCACCACCAGTACCTAAGCTACCTGGGTTTAGGGCATTCAAATTAAAATAGCCATCTGAACTGCCACCCCAACCCCAATTAAAATGAAAAAAGTTGTTATCATTATAGCCATCACACACAAAAGAATGCCCGCCACCTGTTCCTGAACCTCGATATTGCATAGGTCTTTTGGCATCAAGTTCAGATTTTAAGAGTGCAATCCAAGCCGATTGTGTATAATTTTTATTTTCTACATATCTTAGTGTTGTTGCATAACCAAAATATTTTTTCAAAGACTCCGCAACTTGTGCTGTTGAAGCACTACTGGCTTCCACACTATAATTCATGCTCAAACTGACTCCACAATGGTACATGAGTGTTGCAATGGCATTATTCCTACTCGATATTTGATTAGGCATATTTGCCCAATCATAAGTAGTGCGGCTAAAATCGGCACTTAACAAACCATATTTTTCGTGTGTATAAGAAAAAATACCTTGTCCTGTTCTTGGAAAATTATGATATTTCATGATTTGTGCCATTGCAGTAGCCACACAACCTGTTACAGCTCTTTCTCTTTTTTGGGCATCATAAGGACACAAATCATTGTAAAAAGGCGACTGATCCCATCTTAAACTTATTAGCGGATTTACACCTTCTGTTCTTTCTATTCTTGTGGCTATTGTGGATTTGCTGGGGTTTTCTATGTCTTTCCATGCTTGTTTAATTTCCTCATCTGCTACAAAACCTTGTGCTTTGATATAAGCAATTTCTCTTGCACGATGAAACAACATTTTTTCAAGCTGAATGGGCAAATTATTGCTATCAAACTTACTTTCTGTTGAGTAACCCAAAATAGGAAAACAAGCATCATCAGCACTCACAATCACATAACCATTTTTACCACGATTTTTGCTATGATTTTGGTTTTTAAGATTGAAAACATAATATAACACAACATTGGCTTGATTTGTATTTTTATAATGAAATTCTATATCTTCAAAATGCCAAAAATCTTCATCATCTTCAACATCATTTGCGATATAATAGAGCAAGTGATTAGTAGCAACTTTTGCGGCTCTTAGACTATCAATAGGTGAAGCAATTAAGTTTGTCGAGCCAAATACTATGATGAGTGTAAGTAATAGTTTCAGTAATTTTCGTGTAATATTTTGGAAAGTTATCATGATAGTTTTGTAAATGAGATAAGTAATAAGACAGTTTAAAAGTATAGTTTGTACCGCAGACTTTAGTCTGTAAAGTTTTGATTATCAATATTTTACATACTAAAGTCTGTTATACATTTATTTTGTCTTATTACTTAAGACAAAACAAGTATAAACAAATTATTTGTAAAATAAAAATTGGCATTAGAGATTATTAAGATTTTGTATCATGGGCTTTATTCTATGGGGTAATTTCTTGATTATCAAATTATATTCTTTTTACCATTACCAGATTTTGATGTGTAAAATCGGATAAATATTAAAAATAATTAGGATAGAAATATTATATTTTGCGGTTGGATTTAGTTTTTTAGTAAAAGCTAAAAAACTTCGGCAAAGCTAAAAGTCATAATACTGACCAGCTCTACCGAAGTTATAAAAGATTAAAAATTATTTAACAGCTAAATAATTTTTGTTAAACTTATTTTTTGAATAATAAATAAGTTTTCCAATAAATAGTAAACGATACTCAATAAAAAAGAATTTTGAAATTTACCCCAACAATCTACTACTTAATAGGTTATTGAAAGTAAATAAATTTTTCATAAATCAATTTCAGAGTACTCTAAAACTAAATTCTTGTTTTAAGTTCTTGTAAAGACTCAATAAGAGAATCTAATTGTTGTTTATCAATATTGATTGCAGCAGCCTTAAAGAAATCCTTAACATCTATGTCTAAGATTTTAAGAATTTTTAAGAATGTACTTAAAGTCATTTGTGAATGACCTGTTTCGTAGTGACCATACTGACCCACACTAATATCAAGTTGCCCTGCTACTTCGCGTTGAGAGATATTTTTTGCATCTCTAAGTCTTTTTAAACCTCTGATGATTTCCTCAGCTTCCATGATAAAAAAAATGATTAATATTTCCACACAAATTTATTTACTTATTCTTAATTAACTAATATAGTTATCAAAATTTGTAAAATTTTTTCATAAAACTAATTTATTTAACTTTATTTTCATAAAAAATAACTTAATTAGCGTAATATTTAAAATCTTTGTGGAAAATAACAATAAAATAAAAAAATGAACGTAATTGTAGTCCAAAACTACTTGTAAAAGGTCTAAGCTATTTTAGCATTTGTACTCAATGATTACCAAATACTTTTATAGATTATCTGCAATGATAATACAATTATTTTTACATTTTATCATAATTGTATTATTTTTAATAAAAATTTTAGTTTATTTTATTTTATATAACAGCTTGGGGCTAAAATATTCATATTTTATTAATTGGCTGCTTGTTCTACCGCAGTGATAAGTGTTCCAATATTTTCGCCTTGCACAATTCTTTGTAAATTGCCTTCCACATTCATATCAAAGACGATAATTGGTAGGTTATTTTCTTGGCATAACGTAAAGGCAGTCATATCCATGATATTTAATCCTTTATCGTATGCTTCTTTAAATGAAAGATTACTATAACGTGTGGCATTTGGGTCTTTTTCAGGGTCAGATGTATAAACACCATCAACTCTTGTGCCTTTTAAAACCACATTTGCCTCTATTTCTATGGCACGCAAACTTGCTGTTGAGTCAGTTGTAAAATAAGGATTGCCAATTCCAGCCCCAAAAATTACGATTCTACCTTTTTCTAAGTGTCTCATAGCACGACGACGAATAAATGGTTCACAAACTTGATTAATTGCAATACCTGACATCAACCTTGTAAATACGCCTAAGTTTTCTAAGGCACTTTGCAAAGCCATGCCATTAATTAGGGTTGCCATCATGCCCATGTAATCACCTTGTACTCTTTCAATGCCAATAGCTTCTGCTTCTGCACCTCGAAAAATATTGCCACCACCAATAACAATGGCTACTTGTACGCCTTTGGCTGCAATTTGTTTAATTTCTTTTGCATATTGGTTAAGTCTTAACGGGTCAATGCCTGCTTTTTTGTCGCCCATTAATGACTCTCCGCTTAATTTTAGGAGTATTCTTTTATATTTCATGATGTTAAATAATAATGTTTTATAAGTAATTGATATTAATTTTTGGTTGGTATTTGTGTTTTCTGAATAAAGTACGTGAAAAAAGCCTGAAAAATAAATTTTACAGGCTTTTTGATTACAAAGTGTTATTTAATAAATTAAGTTTTAAGGCTTTACTAAAATACGAGTTTTTAAAAGTATCTTTTGTGGCTGCTAAGTGTTTTTCATTATGGCAATCTGTTCCTAAAAAGCTCACTATTTTATTATCAATCAATTTTTCTGCAATAATTTTTGAGGGTTTTGAGTAATAACCAACTAATGAGTTCATATTAACTTGCAAAAGACAACCTTTTTCGTGAAGTTCGGCTATTTTATTTTCATTATCAAAAAAATATACATATCTTTCTGGGTGTGCCAAAACAGGTTTGTAACCTTGTGTTTGCATCATAAATATGGCTTGATTAATAAAAGGCGAGGGATTTAGAAATGAGGTTTCAAAAAGCACATATTTTTTGCTTCCAAAACAAAGTAACTTTTCTTTATTGTTCAATCTTTCCATAAAACTTTCATCGAGATAATATTCAGCTGCTGCCTCAACTTCTATGGGAAGTTGCATGGTTTTAATAATATCATTAAGTTTATCTAACTTATCCAAAATAATTTCTGGCGTATTTCGATAAAAATCTCCCATGACATGAGGCGTTGTAATAATTTTTTTATAACCTAATGCAATAAATTCTTGAATAATAGCAATAGATTGTTCATAACTTTGCACACCATCGTCTATTGCAGGCAATAAATGTGAGTGCATATCTATCGTAATAGGCTGCACATTTGAGGAAGTTTCCTCCTTACGTCTGAAAAGTGAGAATACTTTAGAAATCATTTTTTCTTAGGTCTAAAAAGTGAACTAATCCAATCAGATAATGACTTTAATCGACTAACTAAAGTCCGTTTTACATTTTCATCATTGTAATAACCACCACCATAACCATAACCGTAGCCATAACCGTAGCCATAACCATAGCCGTATGATGCCTCTGCACTAACTGAATTCAAAATTACAGAAAGTTTTGTAAAGTTATTGGCTGTTATCAATCTATTTATATTAAAAGCAAAAACTTTTTTAGAATAATCTGCACGAACTACATATATTGGTAAATCTACTAACTTCATAACTATCATAGCATCTGTTACTAATCCAATCGGTGGCGTATCTAATACAACAACGTCATACATAGTTCGCAGTTTTGCTATTAATTCCACAAAAGCATCAGACATCAGCAACTCTGCTGGATTTGGTGGCTGAGGACCTGCCGTAATGTATTGCATAGATTCTATTGGAGATTGACACAAACATTCTTCAACTGTGTTTTTACCAATAAGTATGGAACTAATGCCCATAATATTTTCATTTTCAAAGGCTGCATGTATTTTAGGTTTACGCAAATCTAAGTCCAAAATTACCACTTTTACACCCGAAATAGCAATAATTCCGGCTAAGTTTAAGGCTACAAAAGTTTTGCCTTCTCCACTAATGGTTGAGGTTACAGAAATTACTTGTCGTTGTTTGGCAGTGCCAATAAATTCCATATTAGAACGAATAGACCTCAAAGATTCACTAATTGAAGACCTTAAACTTTGGTCAACTACTAATTTAGATACACCTAAACTTCCTTTGCTATATTTTGGGACTACGCCTAAAATAGGTGCTATGGTAACTCTTTCCAACTCTTTGACATTTGATATTTTATTTTGTAGGAAATACCGAAACAATACTAAGGCTATTGCCAACACCAACCCAACAATCCCTCCATAAAGATAAATTTTCCAGCGAATGGGTGCTATTGGCTCTTCAGGTACTGCTGCTGCTGCAAGTATCTGAAAATTTGGTACTGTGCTGGCTTCGGCAATGCCAATATCTATAATTTTATTAAGCAAAGTGTTGTAATTTCCCTCAAAATTAGTGTAATATCTTTCTAATTTGCGAAGTTCGTAATCTATTCCACTTGATTCTACGTTAATTTGAGCTTCAAGTTTTCTTATTTCACTATTAAGTGTGAATATTTTTGCATAAATATCTGTTTTATTAAAATTAATCAAACGCAACATATCACTTTCTGCTTTTTCTAATGCTTCTTTTCGTTGTACGTATGCGTATGTTTTTTCTGTTTGTCCTTTTAACAATCTTTTTTTATCATTTTCTAATTCATCTAATTGGCTGAGTCTTAGTGCTATTTGCTTATCTGTAATATCTCGTGTTGCAAGTGTTGCAACGAGAAAATAGCTGGAATCAACAGCCATAAGTTCCGTTATTTCTTTATAACTTTTGAGTTCTGTATCTAACTTAAATTTATTCTCTTGCAAATTGCGAATACTTGCAAGAATATTATCTAAGGTTTTTTGTTGCAAATCCTTATCCAAGACAAAATGCTCCCTTTTATAATCTTCTATGCCTTGTTCATATTTGTTCATTAATTGGTATGTGGTATCTAATTGCTGATTTAGATATTCCAAGGTCTGTTTATTGGTTTGGTTGCGATAAGCTACATTTTTTCTGAGATATACATTAATTACTTCGTTAATAATGGCGGTGGCTTTATAACGATTTTCGTCTTTAAAAGAAATACTAACCGTTTTTGCTTTAATATTTTGGATACTTATTACAAGCCTTTCTGCCATATAACTTTGTAAATATGCCATGTTATGCATGACAAAATAATATTTTCCATCACTATTTAATACTGAATTAGTGTTTGCGTTAAGTTTTACTCTAAAATGGGGCAAGTTTATGGTTTGCCCAAACCGATAAACCTCACTAAATTTCTCATCACCAAATTCATAACTTAGTTCAAAATTTGCAGCATTTAATATGGTAATATATACTTTTTGGTTATAAAATTTTGGATTTCTTACTTCATAAACAGCTTTAAAAGGCGTATTTCCAAACTTTTCTTCATCATTAATTCTTCCTTTTGAAAAATAAGCCGTTTCAAGTTCTAAGTTTTTAATCACATCAATAGAAACAGTATTTGAACGGATAAACTCTATTTCACCATCAATATAATCTGAAACGGTGTTATCATCTTTAAAAACGCCAACTTGTAAAATGGCAGAAGTACCTTTTTGTTCTAACTTAATTAGTGCTTGTGATTCGTATGTAGGTTTTGTATATCGCAAAACTAAAATAGAAACACTTATGCTTAATGCAATTAAAAGCATCATAGCAAAAATACTTCGTTTGAGGACTAAAAAAAACTTAGCAATATCAAAATTAGACAGAAAATCATTTTCTTCTTCTGCTACAATGGAGGCTCTTGTACTGTCATTCATTATCAGTAATTAATAAATATGAAATATTTTGTAGCATAGACTTTAGTCTGTGCTTTGTTATTAAATGAGAATATTACGAAATAGCACTTTTGGGGTCATAAAAACCAACAATACGAATTATGGATTTCTAAATATTACAATACCTGTAAGTACCAATGTACCAATGGTAGAAAGCAAGCCACCAACTGTATTAAAGACAGCTGCTATATCCTGCAAAGTTTCTTGTCTATATATTCTGCGGCGTGGCTCTATATAAATAATATCATCTGGTTCTACACGCAAATTTGCAGCCTTTAAACCTTCCCAAGTTGTGAGGTTTAAAATTTGTATTTCAGGTTTTGTCATCACATTTCTGATAAGCCGAATATTGTCTGCCCTTGCGGCAATACCCAAATTTCCTGCCATAGAAATCACTTCTACAATATTCATATTTTCATTATCTATTGATATAATGCGATTTCCTAATGCTCCAAGTATAATCACACGCCGATTCAGCACCTTAGAAATGGCATAAACTTCTTTATAATGTTGAGAAAAAGCCTTTGTAATTAAACTATCGGCTTGATAAATTGTTAATCCTTCAATTTTTAATTCACCAATCACAGGCATAAAAATAGTGCCTTTTTCTGTTACTGCATAGCGTGGGAAAGCAAATTGTGTTGTACTACCTTGAATACTACCTGTTTGCCCCAAAACACCTCCGCCAACTTGACCTCCATTAATAAGTCCACCTCCCATTGCCATACTCATATTTTGTTGTGTCCTTGCCAACTGTTCTGCCGTAAATTTAAGTTCGCCGTTTGGGTCAAGCAACATTTCCCCTTTATTGGTAAAAATATTGATACCTAAGTAATTAAACTTCTTAATGATATAATTTTTTTCTGCATCTTTCATCGCAGCCAAAAACTTAGCATTATCTGTATTGCCATCAGTCTTAAACAAAATACTACTTTTATAAGCACCACACCCCGAAGAACTAATAACAACCAACAGAAAAATAAAACCATACATAATTTTCTTTAATAACTGATGTAATGAAATGACAAAGAAATCATATTTCCAAGTGATTATTAAACTAAATACTAATTTAGTTGCTAAATTAATTTTATTTACATTCATCGGTTATTAATTTTATGGTTTGTAGTAGCACAGGTTTTGCAAAGTTATACACTTGTTCCTATTTATCAAATATTTAATACAAGTTGTGATTTTTCTGTATAAAAACTTAGAAGTAATTTTAATGCAGAAACCTAAATCTATTTTGGTTAATTAATTTGCTTTTTTCCTATCACAAAATCATTAATTCCTTCCAAATTTAACAAACAAATTGCACTAAGTTGTAACAAATCTAAAATAGCTAAAAAGTTGTATATCACTAAGATACGCAGATTTTTCATTTCATTTTCTATTCCATTTTCTATGTATATATTTAGCAAATCAAGAAATGAAATTTCATTTTTTTCTGCCAATACATTGAGTATAAAATTTCGTTGTCCTTCAATAGTATAAGGATAAGGCAATATTTGATGTACGTGTTTATGTGTATTTTCTTGAAAACGGTTTATTACTTTTTGATATACTTTTAGCAATTTGTATAAATCTATGTCTAATAATTCGGCTTCATTGTCGGCTTTTGAGCTTAAACCATTAATTTCTTCCATAACATTGCCTCTTGGTTCACATTTGAGCCTGTTTTCTTCTAAAAAAGCCATTTCATCAGCCACAATTTTATACCTTTTGTATTCCAATAAATGATTTACCAATTCTTGACGAGGGTCAATCTCTTGTCCACTTTCATCTATTTTAGGTCGGGGCAACAACATTTTTGCTTTAATCCGCATCAATGTTGCAGCTACCAAAATAAATTCGCTGGCAACTTCAATATTAAGTGTTTCTAATTGCTGTAAATATATCAAAAAATCATTTGTGATTGTATAAATAGGAATGTCATAAATATCTATTTCATCTCTTTCAATAAAAAACAGCAATAAATCAAAAGGGCCTTCAAAAAGAGGTAGTTTAATTTCAAAGTTCATAATTGCAACTATAAACGCAAATATAATTAAAATTTCATTTTATATTTTGAAAAACCTATTCATTTCCCTACTTTTGCACAAGAATTTTAGAAAATGAATCAGAAACAACGTACCATACAAAAAACCGTTACCATTTCAGGCGTAGGTTTGCATACAGGCGTAAGAGCAAATATGACATTTTTGCCTGCTCCGCCAAATCATGGCATTAAATTTCAACGAATTGATGTTGAAGGACAACCAACAGTTGATGCTGATGCTGATTTAGTTGTAGATATTTCACGAGGCACAACTATTGAGCAAGGTAATGCAAGAGTTTATACTGTAGAACACACTTTGGCGGCATTAGTTGGTTTAGAAATAGACAATGTACTTATTCAACTTGATGGACCTGAACCTCCGATTATGGACGGAAGTTCTATTCAATTTATGCAAGCATTAGAAAGTGCAGGGCTTGAGGAACAAAATATTTTGAGAAATTTCTTTGAACTTCCCGAAGGTGTTTTTTATAGAGAACCTGAAAGAAATGTAGAAATTGCGGCACTTCCACTAAATGATTATCGGGTTACGGTCATGGTTGATTATAATTCGCCTGTTTTAGGCAGTCAGCATGCATCTTTAAACGATATTTCACAGTTTTATAAAGAATTTGCTTCATGCCGAACTTTTTGTTTTTTACACGAGTTGGAAATGTTGTTTAAAAATAATCTTATTCAAGGTGGAGATTTGAATAACGCCATTGTTATTGTGGATAGAGTTGTTGAAGAAAATGAATTAGATTATTTGGCAAGTTTGTTTAAGCAACCCAAAATTGAAGTTAAAAAAGAAGGCATTTTAAATAATGTAGAATTGCGTTATCCTAACGAGCCTGCACGTCATAAATTATTAGATTTAGTAGGAGATTTGGCATTAGTTGGCAGACCCATTAAAGCACAAATTTTGGCAGCACGTCCAGGGCATGCGGCTAATGTGGAATTTGCAAAGAAAATAAAACGTCTGATAAGCAAAGTTTCACATCAAAGCAATGCACCATTTTATGACCCAAAACAGCCACCAGTTTTAACTGCGGCACAGATTTATTCTATTTTACCACACCGTTATCCATTTCAATTAGTGGATAAAATTATACAAATGGATTCAACTGTTATCGTTGGAGTGAAAAGTGTAACGATGAATGAACCATTTTTCCCAGGACATTTTCCCGAAAATCCAGTCATGCCAGGTGTATTGCAAATAGAAGCTATGGCACAAACAGGAGGAATTCTATTGCTCAATACAGTAGATGCTGCAAATTCAAGTAATTATTGGACATATTTTTTGGCTATTGAGGAATGTAGATTTAAAAGACCTGTATTACCTGGGGACACACTCGTATTTCGTTGCGAACTCATCACACCTATAAAACGTGGCATTGCAAAAATGAAAGGACAGGCTTATGTAGCAGGAAATTTGGTTTGTGAAGCTATTTTAACCGCAAGTTTGGTTAAGAAAAATAAGTAAGATTTTTAGTAACAACATTTGTCATTCTGAGCTTGCGAAGAATCTGGTGCTTTTGCA